>NZ_AP025029.1 GCF_003114835.2 Leptospira kobayashii
ATGTGGTTGAAATTAGGAGAATCCGAAGTCATTAATCTCGATTTTATCGCTTCCATCAAGAAAAACAGTGGGCAGCCCACTATAGAAATTATTTACCAAGATCTAAATAATGTCAAATCCCTTCCCTTTCCTGGCACAGAAGAACGTGATCGGGCCTTTAAAGCCATTCTGGAAAATCTTTCTAGAATGAAATTGTTCTTTGAGTGAACCTACATGGAATACGAAGCACTTAATCCCAATTTATATGCACATGTTCTGGATGATCTGGAACTAATTACATCTCACAAACCATTTCATATTCTATTTTATGGATCCAGAGAAAGAGGTGATTTCAACGAATCCTCCGATCTCAATTTCTACCTATTAGCTCACTCGACCGATCAAATGAAGGCAAGTTTTGTAGACAGTGTAAGCAAAACATTGAACCGGCTTGAAGTAGTAGCACCTGTTAATATGATTGCCGGAGATGCGGATTCTCTGCGTCACAGATTTAAAATTCACGAACCAGGATCTATCCAGTTATTGGAAAATGCATCCGTATTCTATGGAGAAGGAATTTGGGATTCTCTCCAATCGGAATGGAAAAGATACAAAGATAAATCCATCCCCAAAAAAGAATTAAGCAGTTATCTCGAAAAAAGGATCCGCTTTTTCAAACAACAAGTTTCGCGCAACGTGAAAGAAGAAGTTTCTCAATTGGAGAGAATTTGCACACTTACATTGCATGTGTGGGCCATCAAAAATATTGATGATCTATCCGTTTCGGAGCTTTTGATGATGGACATTCCCAGTCAGATCCATTCTCTCTTTACAAACTTATACAAATTCGAGTTAGACGATACTATTCTCGAACTTCTGAATCTCCAACAAAGATTACAAACGTTAAAAAGAGAACTTCGTTGGAAAAAAGAGATCAGCCGGGAAGAAATTTACGAACTGAAGTATAAACTCATCTCCCTCAGAAAAGATGAAGAGTTTTTACTGAACCTTTGGGCTTAAATTGACGTTTAGCTCTTAATTCAGGTCCTAGCCGACTTTCTTTCTTAATTGGCTTTTGATCCGGATGATTCAAATGAATTACTGAATTGTTTCCGAAATTCAGGATAGCCCGACTTTTCCAAATCCTCTTTCGGAATAAATCTCAGAGAAGCAGAATTGATACAATAACGAAGCCCTGTGGGCTTCGGCCCGTCATCAAACACATGACCCAAATGAGAATCACCATACTTGCTTCTCACTTCGGAACGAACCATTCCATAAGAAGAATCCGTTTTCATTACCACATGTTCGGCCACCAAAGGCCTACTGAAACTAGGCCAGCCGGTTCCTGACTCGAATTTATCTACAGAACTAAACAACGGTTCACCGGTAACACGATCCACATAGATTCCGTCTTTATGATTGTCCCAGTATTCATTCTCAAAAGGTGGTTCGGTTCCGCTTTCTTGGGTCACTTCAAACTGTAGGCTAGAAAGTTTTTTCCGAATTTCATCAAGAGATGGTTTCAAAAAACGAACCGCCTTTTCCTTCCCCCAAACAGAATCGATAAATTGATCTCTCCCCGATCCGGAACGATAACTCTTGTATTGCAACGGATCTTTTTTGTAAAAATCCTGATGATACCCTTCTGCAGGATAAAATTCATCGAAACCAATTATTTCCGTTACAATTTTTTTCTTAAACAATTTACGCTTTGTTAGGTCAGCAACCGATTTTTCCGCCAACCTTTTCTGATCCGCATTATGATAAAAAATTCCTGTCTTGTATTGGCTTCCCCGATCTACGAATTGGCCGTCCGGGTCAGTTGGATCAATATTTTTCCAAAAAACTTCCAAAAGAGTTTCGTATGAAATTTGTTTCGGATCGTAGGTGATTTGAATCGCTTCCCTATGACCAGTGTATCCGCTGGAAACTTCCTCATAACTAGGATCTTTTTCCTTCCCGCCTGTATAACCTGATATTACGCTGTCTACCCCCGGCAAAGTCTCGAAAGGAGGCTCCATACACCAAAAGCATCCTCCTGCAAATGTTGCTTTCTCCGTTTTAGGCCCTGCGATGATCCCACAGGAGGTGAAATAGCCGATCAAAAGAAATAAAAAGATCCTCAATTTTGAAGGAAATAAGCCTAATGGGTTCATACTGAAGCTTAGACAGCCCATTCGCCCTTTTTCCCATTTTTACCTTTCTTTTTAAAGGCGTTTTTTTATCGTATCCTATTTTCATGACAACGAATCAAACCGAGCCCGGTAACGACTTCCAATCCTTTGGATTTCGCCCAGAGCTCCTTTCGGGGATTGAAGAAGCTGGTTTCCAGACGCCAAGCCCCATACAACGGCAGGCCATGCCTCTCGTTCTCGAAGGAAAAGACCTGATAGCACAGGCACAAACAGGAACCGGTAAAACCGCAGCTTATGGACTTCCATGCTTAAATCGCATAGATGTGAAAAGCGGTATGCAAGTTCTCGTTTTAACACCAACAAGAGAACTTGCCCTCCAAGTATCAGACGAGCTTTACCGCTTAGGTAAAAACGTCGGGATCAAAACCACTACTATCTATGGTGGTGCATCTTATTCCAAACAAATCTCCCAAGTCACCAAAGGTGCACAAGTTGCCGTGGCAACTCCTGGTAGATTATTGGATCTACTCAAGGGCAAAGAGTTAAAAAATTTCAAACCTAATATGGTCATCCTAGATGAAGCGGATGAAATGTTGGATATGGGATTTTTGGAAGACATCGAATCCATTTTCGGATTCCTTCCTGCAGAAAGACAAACTCTCCTGTTTTCGGCAACGATGCCAGATGCTATCAAAAAATTAGCAGGACGTTACCTCAACCAACCCGCGCATGTAAAAATTGCAGCGACCGAAAAATCTTCGAAAAACATCGAACAGGTGTATTACATCATCGATGAACAAGAAAGAGACAACGCAGTAGTTCGTATTTTAGATTACGAAAACACGTATAAGGCGATCATTTTTACGAAAACTAAAAAAGAAGCCGACGATCTGAAAGCGAATCTTGGATTCAAAGGGTATCCTGTGGAAGCACTCCATGGTGACTTGAGCCAAAAACAACGGGAGTTGGTTTTGAAAAGTCTTCATGACGGCAGAATCAGAATCCTTGTAGCGACCGATGTTGCAGCACGCGGACTAGATGTAAAAGATCTATCTCTCGTAATCAACTTCCATCTTCCTTTCGATAGCGAAAGTTATACGCATAGAATCGGAAGAACAGGACGTGCAGGAAAAACCGGTAAAGCCATCACTCTGGTAACCACAAGAGAATCAAGAGCACTTCATAGGCTGAAAGGCACCTCCGGAACAGGACTTACGATTGCCGCTCTTCCTACCAAAAAGGAAGTCCAAGCAAAAAGAAGTGAAGATTTCATCACTAAGCTTTTGGAAACGGAAATCAACGAAGAAGCGGAAGCTCTTTTCGCAAAACTTTCCGAATCCCAAGACTCGAAAGAAGTCTCTCTGAAAATCCTTTCTCAAATCCTTGATAAAGTAAAAATTTCAGGGCCTGAAAAAATCGGTAAACACCCTTCCGAGTGGAATGAGTCCGCTCCTTCCGGCGGTGGTGGTGCAAAACGAAGAGGAGGGACCGGAGGGGGAAGCCGAGGTGGCAGATCCAACAGTTCCGGTGGTTCTTCATACGGTGGAAGAAGCGGTGGCGGATCGTCCAGATCAACTCCTGCTTCTAAATCCGGTGGGGATCGCGGAGGAAAACCTCAGCGTTTTCGAAATAAGTAGTGGCTAACCAGCCACTCTTCTCCATTTCGATAAGCCCATAGTTCGGCACAGGCGAGAAAGAATACTTTCCAATAAACAAACCATTTGGTTTTGTTCTTCTCGCCGTATGTGTTCCCCAGTATCTTAATCACTTTCTCTTTATTCTTCAATAGATTCTCATACCAAGCTTCGCTTGTCTTAGCGTAATTGCTTCCGTTCACTACCCAATGGTTTTCGATTACAAAATCTTTCTGAAAATACAAAAACAAATCATCCGAAGGCATCTGCCCGCCGGTGAAAAAATATTTCGCCATCCAATCCGTTTCATCCACCACTTCAAACGGATAAGCAAAAGTCTTATGAGTGAATATATGCACAAAGAACTTGCCGTCATTCACAAGAAACTTGGACAATCTTTCGAATAACAGTTCATAGTTTTTCATATGCTCAAGCATTTCTACGGAAATGATCCGATCGAATTTTTCCTTTGTCGTAAAAACATTCATATCTTGAGTGAGAATGGTTATATTTTTCAAACCGCTTTCCTTGGCACGGGCTTCAATGAATTCCTTCTGGGTTCGGGAATTGGAAACACCCGTTACTTTGCATTTTGGAAATTTTTCAGCTATATAAAGGGAAACAGATCCCCAGCCACAACCCAGATCCAAAACCTTCATTCCATCCTTTAACTCAGCTCGCTCCATAGTCAAAGCGAGCATCGCCTCTTCCGACTCGGAAAAACTAGTCTCAGCAGTCGGCCAATACCCCGAAGAATATTTCATACGAGGTCCCATCACATAAGTGAAAAATTCACTAGGCACTTCGTAATGTTGTTCGTTCGCATCACGAGTATGAACCGCAATCGGTGAATTTTTCAGTTCCTTTACATAATTCAATTTATGTGCCAATTGTTTTTCCGCACCGGCTTTCGTTTCCTGTTTCAATCGCATAGCAAGCAACTGACGGATGCGAATTCGGATCAGCCAATCGGGGAATAGATCTTTTTCGAGAAGTGAATTGATATTCAAAAAATTTTCCTTCGGGAACCAAGGGAAAAAAGCATTCGTAGCTTGTTGGTATTCTCGAAAAACATCTCCCTTGGATAATAAAGAATATTTTTCCGCAAAAGGAACTCCCGATACAAATCGAAGCAAAACAAACATGATCAGAGGAGAAAATAAAGAGACCAAAGCATAATTCACACCGCTGGAAAGAGGGATGATTCCGATTCCAAGCCAAATCACCCATTCGAAAAAATAATTAGGATGACGAGTGTATTTCCAAAGCCCGACATTACATAATTTTCCCTTGTTAGCCGGAATACTAAGAAACGAATGCAATTGTTTGTCTGCCAAACCTTCTCCGGATACTCCGATCAAAAACAAAATCCAACCTAAAACAGGGAATAAAAATTCGGAAGGAGAAGACGGATTCCATTCCCATTCGGATGCGATGACAAAAGGGCCGGAAAGTAGGAGTGCCAGAAATCCTTGGAGTAAAAATACATTGGTAAAAAACTTTCTATGTACATGAACCCCATAATCTTTTCGAAAATCAGAATACCTTTTGTCTTCCGCATCCCCCGTGCGAATACGGGTCCAGTATAAAAATCCGGAAAGTCGAATCGCCCAAATCCACACAGGAATCAGGATCGCAAGTTTAGCATAAACATTCCCGCTTCCCAAAGCGGCAAACACGGAACCGATCCCGGCGATCACCAGTCCCCAACCCACATCTATGACTGCATAATTGTTCCGGGACTTACCCCAAAACCACATCAAAGTCATGAAGAAAAAAGTAAATAAAACGGCCGTTATATATGAGTTCACAAAAGGATTCAATTCAAACCTCTTGTGGACTTAGACGAGTTCCGGTTTAATGAAAGTCGTGATAAAGTTTTTTATATAAAATTTTTTCCAAAATGCCAGGAGCGAGATTTCGCATCCATTTCATAAAAGATCCGGAAAAATCAAAAGTGACAAGCCTTGCCTCTTTGTCTTTTGCCACTTTCATTAGTAAAAAAGCGACTTCCGTAGGAGTTTTCAATTTAGCCTTTGCCTGCCCTTCATCCAATACGTTTCCTTTTACATCCAATCCTGATTTGCGCAGATTGGTTTCCGTATAAGGAACGCATACCAAAGAAGAACGAACCCCTTCTTCCCTTAGTTCGATCCGCATCGATTCCATTGCTGCATGCAAAGCGGATTTGGAAGAGGAATAAGCCGCTCTACCCGGTACTCCGTACAATGCGGACACGGTTGAAGTAGTAACTACCACTCCCTTCGTTTTTTTCAATCCTCCCAGAAGACCTTGGATGAGTTGGATGGGACCGAAAAAATTCGTGGCGAATGTTTTGCGATACACATCCATTGACAATTCATCAAAACGTCCGTGAGCAGTGATTCCTGCATTATTAAAAAGAACATCAACATCGGATGTATGTGATTGCAAAATAGCAAGTGCATCAGAAATAGAAGATCCGTCTTGTAAATCCAAACCGATCCGAATGACTTCGCAGGCAGCATGTTTTAAAGCCGGGTCTTTGATATCATTTGCCCTTCTGGCAAGTGCAAAAATTTTACAAGGATAATGACTTAAATTTTCAAGTAGAGCAAGTCCTATCCCGCTCGATGCACCGGTGATCACTACCACCTTATCGTTCCAAAAATCTTTCATCCCACCCTCTGATTCAAATAAAACTATCTGGACAAAGACTATCAGTGAATCTAAAATTTGACCAGTGAATTTTTGCAAGGAATCATAATGGCTATCAGAAACAGAGTTTGGGAAATCGCAAACAGTTTTGGTTTGGAAAATCTTAGGATCAAAGACAGAGTCGTACCTGAAAACATCGGTCCGAACGAAGTTTTAGTCCGACTAACAGCAACTTCACTCAATTATCGTGATTACCTTATGGCCATCGGACAATACAACCCCAGACAAAAACTCCCTCTTGTTCCTTGTTCGGACGGAGCCGGGGTTGTGGAATCCGTCGGGAGCAATGTAAAAAAATGGAAAACAGGAGATAGAGTCATTCCTATTTTCGCACAAAGCTGGCAAGACGGAACTCCCAATGTGGATAGTCTTCGAAGCACATTAGGTGGACCGAATGACGGTTGTTTAATGGAATACGGAGTATTCGATGCGCAAGGCCTGGTAAGAACTCCCGATCATCTGACCGATGCGGAAGCGGCAACATTAGGATGCGCAGGCCTTACTGCTTACAATGCAGTCGTTACATTCGGAGGGATCGAGCCTGGAAGTACGGTTCTTACCCTAGGCACGGGAGGAGTTTCCTTATTTGCACTACAATTTGCAAAGATGTTAGGTGCAAAAGTCATAGTGACATCTTCCAGTGATGAAAAATTGGCCCGCGCAAAAAAATTAGGTGCCGACGAAGGAATCAATTATTCCACCCGTTCCAATTGGGAAAGAGATGTCCGTAAGTATACGGATATGAAAGGTGCCGACCTGATCATTGAAGTGGGAGGGGCGGGAACTTTGCCAAAGTCCATGATGGCAGTCCGTCCTTACGGAACAATCGCACTGATTGGAGTGTTAGCCGGTGGTGAATCGAATTTATCACTATATCCCATACTGATGCAAGGTGTAAAAGTCCAGGGAGTGATTGTGGGAAGTAAAGCGGATTTTGAAAGGATGAATTCCGCTATTTCTCAAAACAAGATGAAACCGGTTGTCGATAGATCCTTCGGCTGGGATGAAGTTCCGGATGCTTTTGCCTATTTACGAAGCGGACAACATTTCGGCAAAGTAGTGATTGAGTGGCAAGGTTAAAAAAGAAATGTAAAAACAAAAAAACCCCGAGCGAACCCGGGGTTTTCCGAAACCTTACTTTGCAGTAGTGATTTCTAAAGCTTCACCAGTTGCATTTCCTGCGAACTCGATTTTAGCTTTGTCTTTTTTGAATTTTTTGTCCAATTTGTCAGGGTTGGACACAGCATATTTTTTACCTTCTGACTCGATAACGATTCCGCCTTCTTTAAGAACGGAAACAGTTCCTTTGCCGGTAACTGCTACAGGCGCATCTTTTTTAGGGCCTGAGCTACATGCTACAAATGCCGCAAGAGCGGCAATAGAGAGAATAAGTGAAATTGATTTCTTCATTGAGAAAATCTCCTAGATTCCGCTAAGATCACAATTTATTGATAATTTCTCCTCTCTTTTTTTAGGACAACAAGAGATTCTTAAATTTATTTTTGAAGATCCGGGCAAATGCTTTGCTAAAAAAACAATTTCTTCACTCATTTGTGTAGTTGACATAACGTCTATTTCTCAGGCAAAAACCCGGTTAATTTCTTGGAAAGGATCTCTGCGTAAACTTTATGCCCTTCTTTTGTGACGTGAACTTCGTCATGAAAGAGATTTTGACCTTCCTCTTCCTGTAGTTCGTCCAGCAAATACACCACTTCCAGTTTATTTTCAGAAATCAAATTCCAAATCTTCGGATCTTTGGGAGATTTTTTTACAACCTGAGTACGAGTGGGAAGGATAAAAATCTTATGCTTATATCCTTTTGCTTTTAAAAAGGCATCCATGGATTTCAATTTCAAAACCGACTTCGATAAAACTTTCGTTATATGTTCCTCAGTTGCAATACTTTGCCAAGGAACATAACGTTTGTTATTTTGAGTATAAACGAAATAGTGGAACAACTCCGCCCAGGCGGAACCAGGCTCTACATTATAATAAGGAAGCCCTTGCAAACGGACAAGCCCTCTGTAAAAATCATCTTCAATGAGCGAAGTGATATAATAACCTGCGGGCAAAAATTCCTCTTCCGCAACGAGCGCATGGATGTTCTCCACTCCCCAGGTATTGACAGCTGCGTTTCCGGACAAATAGTCCTTACGATCTTGAAATACCAGATGACTGAACAATTCTTCGTTGGAGATATAAGATCCTCCATAAGTGACGGAATCCCCTAAAAATAAGATTTTATTTTTTTTCTCTTTGTCCCAGTCCCCGGTAGAACGTAAGCCCAAATTATTGAATGTAAGTTCCGCTCCCAAAAATCTTTGCAATTTTTGGTTGGGCATGGGACGAAATCCGTATATCGGACTATTATCATATAGAACCGGATTTCCCAATCCGAATAATTTACTTAAAGCAAGCTCCACCACCCCGAGAGTAATCAGGGAAATGATTGCAATGAAGATGGTGATTGTAGTTTTGAGATGACTCTTGAACCAATTTTTTTTTGAATTCATTCCTATTTGGCGGGCATCATACCTACACAAAGAGAACTGAATTCCTTCGCCCTCCAAAGTCCATCACTATCTTTTTCAACAGTGATCGGACGAAAGCTTGCGGCACCTCTTGTAGCGACAAAAAGTTTGATCCTTCCGGAAGATTCTTCGCCGGAATAAGGATTCGTAAACGTTTCCACAGTCAAAGGGTTACTCGGAGAATATCCATTAGCCGGTTCGGAACCTTTGAAGTATGCATTTGCCAACATCTTGTACTTATCCAATTGGCCGATCAGGTATCTGTCTCCGTTTCCCAAATCTTCTCCTTTGTAAGCGGTAGGTTTGTTTGATTTTTGTCTGTTCTTGATCAAAACGGAACTGATGAGTGTTTGGTTGCCAAGAGTCTGATCTTTTCCGTAAAGATGGACGGCAAGTACCATAAGCGATGCGGCACCTTCCGGAGTTTTGGCAAGACTTGTTTGCAAAGATTCGAATTCTGCAATGGATACAGGTACGGAAGGAATGACTACTTCCGGTCTGGGGGTCAAATTCTGTGCGGACAACCCGAAGGAAAAGAAAACGGCAATTGCAAGATAAACTGGTTTTTTCATGGAAAGAAAACCTATCATAAATTCCCCCCTTGTCCAGAACAAAGATGGAAATTTATTTCTTGCATACCGCTTTCCGAAGTTGTAGTATTTCGGATTACACTATGAAAACCCATCTAAAAATTTCCATCCCCATCCTTCTTGTTTCTCTTTCCCTTCTGGCCCAAGTGAATCCGGGGACACCCGATTTCATCGAAGCGGAACAAGCCGAAAAAGATCTGCGTGCCAAATGGGCGAAAACCTATCCGGGAGAAACCATCGAATCCCTGCAATCTGCGGGAGATCCGGTCATTCTGGAAAAAACGGATAAAAAGGGAAAACTCATAGAAAGAAAATTGAAAGTCCCTTTCCAAGTGGTTGCTTCCAAAAAAGGTACAAGCCGCGAATACGAAGCGGGAGCCAATTATACCCAAAAAGGAAAGTCTTGGGTCTTCTCCGAAATCGGTGTAGGAAATGTAAAAACATTGGCCGGGGCGGAAGATCAAGCACCTAGCAAACCAAAGGTGAAAGAACTCGCACTCAAAGCATTCGCTTCCAAATATCCTGAATACACATGGTCAAAAATCCTGATTGATGATGGAACGTTTAACAAAGGTTCAAATGGAGGATTTTACCGTTACGAAGGAGACGTTGACCGCACAAATGAGGAAGGAACGGTTCAATGCAAAGACATCGACTTTATGCTCGTAAAAGATGCAAGCGGCTCCTGGTCGGTTGACATCACTTCCGGCGGACGATGTTACTAATATAATCGTAAATCGCAAAACCGGATTTTATCCGACCGAATTCTAAACTCACTTATGAACCAATGCCAATGGGCAAGTCCCCAAACTTTCGTTTGGGGTCGGGCTTGCTCCGGGCTTTCGCGTTCGCTTCGGTCGCCAAAGGCGACCGCTTCCGCGCCCTTCGCATCCCTCTTGCGAAACGAATTCCACAATTGATTCCCACTTCCGGGAATATTTTGCTCATTATAACGTACAATTAATCCGTTATAATGAATTAATTATAGAAATCCTTCATCCTTCCTCTTGTATTAGCTGAAATACCGGAGGACCAATCATGGCAAATACAGTATTTGAAAGCACTGCATCCTGGGCAGGCGGATTAAAATTAGACCTTCAATCCCGTCACCACAAATGGGTAGTGGACGAACCTGAGATCTTAGGCGGAACAGACCAAGGACCGAATCCAGTGGAACTAGTGCTAGGTGGACTTGCGAGTTGTCTGGGAGTTTTGGTTTCCTTATACGCCCCCGCTCACGAAGTTCTTCTCAAGGATTTTAAGGTTTTTGTGGAAGGCGATTTGGATTTGGACGGATTCCAGGAAAAGGCTCCTGTTCGACCGGGCTTTTCTCAAATTCGCTACAAGATAGATATCCAATCGGATTCACCCTCTTCTCATGTGGATGCTCTTTTGCAACACATAGATCGGATCTGTCCCGTAAAAGATACGTTATCCGGAGTTCAAGTTCTTGCAGAGACGAGTCTTGCAGCCAAGTGAAAAATGAAAGCTTAGACTGATAACGGGAAATGATTCAAACTCCTTAGAATTTTGTTTTCCCGTTATCAGTTTTTGTGGAAAAAGAAATCATCCGTAATAAGGACTCATTCCCTTTAGACCGTTCCCACCGATCAGTCTCATAAAAATCCGATCCAGTCCGAAAGAGATTCCGGAAGAATCGGGAAAATTTCCAGATTCCAATGAAGATAGGAAATCTTCGTCTATAGGAAATTTTTCCTTGCCTAGTCTTTCTCTTAACATTTGTTCTTCGGTAAATCGGCGTCTTTGTTCTTTCGGATCGGTCAATTCCCAAAATGCATTTGCCAATTCCAAACCGGACCAATAGATTTCAAATCGTTTTGCTTTCCCGTTTTCGATTTTGGCCAATGCAGCACATTCAGGAGGATAATCATAAAGAAAAACGATCTTATCACCTAATCTTGGTTCTACTAAATTTAAAAAAACCAGGAAGAAAAGATCTTCATACTGCCAAGTAACAAGTTCATCTTCCTTTGCCGAAGTCAATTTATGATCGAATATCGTTTCAATCAATTCCTTTCGAGACAATCCTCTTTTTGTATGAGCCTTTATCATATCTTCCACTGAAATCTCTTCATAGGAAGAATCTCTCGTCAAAAAATCCGCAGCTTGCAATTCCGAAAAATCAAAACCCAATCTTTTGAAATAGCCTTTGCAGAAATCCCTGAGGTCCTTATCATTCCAGTTCTTAGCGTATAATTCCAACATCAAAAATTCCGCACTATGATAAGGACTTCCCTCTTCTCCCGAACGGAATGTATGAGTTATCTCATAAATCCGCTCCAACCCATTTGCTAACGATTGTTTGAGAGAATATTCGGGAGAAGTGATCAAATACCCTGTTTCTTTTCCACCGGGAGAAGAAACAAAAAAAGGATCCAAATACGGTTCCATCCCCACTACCGGTTTGAAACAAGGAGTGTCCACTTCCAAAAATCCGGATTCTTCCAAAAAGGATCTGGTGGACTTTAAAAAACGGGATCGTAAAATCTGAGTGTTGTAAGAAAGAGATTTCATACAAACATTACTGATTCAAATAAGAAGAAATTTGGCAAAACAATTAAGGACCGGTTCGGTACGTTTTGCGAATCCCGTAGCCCCAATAATAAATGCAATAAGCGGGATTTATAAAACTCGACAGAATCGAAGTCCCCTGTGTTTCCAAAATTGATATGATAGCAAGAGGATAACATGGAAACAGAGAGGAAAAAAATAAATAAACGCATACAAGATAAAATTTGTTAGTTTGGATTCTCTTCCATCCAGGGGTTTTTTTAAATCCCCGAATGTCTATTCTTATAAACAGCCAGACTTTCACTTTTTATCTATCAAAAGAATAAAAAATATTTTTTTGATTTCCATAAACCGAAGTGTTCAGTACATCCTTAACCATGGCCAAGAACACGAAATATTTGTCTGTTCGGGAAATTGAAAACGCATACGAAATTCAGATTCAATCCAAAGATTTCAATACTGCCGTTGAAGAAGAAACTTCCTCCATCATCGCTATGCTATTTTTTCAAACCCGTTCCCACATTCAATTGGATGTTTCAAGTTTAGATTATATCCCTTTATCGTTTCTAACGCAGATACTGAGACTCGCGAAAGACCTTCGCGCAAAAAAAAGAGTATTGGTATTGCAGGGACTTCCCTTCTCCTCTTTCCATTTTTTACAAAGATTCGGAATGACCCGGCTATTTTTCCAAACGAGAGACGGGATGCTTCGGACTAAGTTCGAAAATCCTCTCCTTCCCAGGGAAGAATCTCGAGGTTGATTCCGAGTTCACCTAACAAGAGCATGACTCTTTTCTCCAATCGAATCCCTTTCGTATCGGGACTTGCGAATTCCACGGAAGCATAAAAACATGCATCATGTTTGGAAGTGATTTCTTTCAATTCCCGTCGGACAGATGCCACTCTTTTAAGCAATTCCCAAATATGATCGTTCAGAGGAGACTCAGGACCAAGTTTTGAGTTGAGTTGCCAATGGGGCTCCAAAGGTTCATTTTGTATGTCTTTTGTGTCACGACTATGAAAGTAATCCGGATCTATGGCCAATCGCTCTGAAATCTCTTCCGGACGAAGCTTCGGCCCGAAGATAGCGAGCATTGCCCATGATTTTGGTTCTCTTTGCGTTTCCATTGAATTTTTTACTTTTTTTTTCTCCCAGAAGAACCAAATTGAGATAGAACTCAAGGGAAAAATATGAAAAATATCTTGGTAATTGAGGATGATCCGGACATTGGCAATTTGATCCGTAAATCTCTCGATTCGGCGCATTATACCACCGCCGTGTATGAAAATGGTGAAGAAGGATTAAAATTTTATAAATCAAGTCACCCTGATTTGGTGATTTTGGATTTATCCTTACCGGACATTGATGGAATGGATATATGTCGTACCATTCGAAAGTCGGACGAAAGCACTCCTATCTTTATTCTTTCTGCTCGAACAGAGGAGATTGATCGGATTATGGGACTGGAACTTGGCGCGGATGATTATATCACCAAACCTTTCTCTGTAAGAGAATTGAAAACCAGAGTCGATGTATTCTTCCGCCGATGGGATAAAAAGATAGGGATCAAACCTAACGTAGGTCAGGCGGGAGAAATCATGAGAGGCGCACTCAAAATTGATTCCATCCGACGCCGTGTTACGCTAAATGAAAATATCATCAATATTTCCCGCAAAGAATTTGACATCTTACAACTATTAGCTGGTTCGCCAGGGAAAGTGTTTTCCCGTGAGATGATACTGGAGTCCGTTTGGGGCGTGGAATGGGATGGTTTTGAAAGGATGATCGACAGTCATATCAAACGAATTCGTTCCAAACTGGAAAAAAATTCCGCACAACCGGAATGGATTGAAACTATTTGGGGAATCGGTTATCGTTTTACCGATAATTATGAAAATATTGTTGTTCCTGATTGAGTATGGAAGAGTCAAAATCACAGAAAACCTTAATCGACGAAATTAAGTTATACGAGAAAAAAGCCAAGGAAATTGAGCGCAGAGCCAAGGAGAAGTACATGGAACAAGTATCAGACATCAAACAAAAATTGGGCAAAGCAAGTGAAGAAGCTAGCATTCGTGCCAAAGAAGTCATAGACAATGTAGGAACTTATGTAAAAGAAAATCCTCAGAAAGCGGCAGTAATCGGTTTTAGTGTAGGACTTGGCCTTGGGCTCGCCTTGGGTTGGTTTTTCAAAAAAAAGTAAGTTTTGGCAAATCACTCACAATCACAAGAATCTAACACCGGTAAGGGTCCTCGTAAAAAAGGAGGGCTCAAAGGTGCTTTTTACGACCTCTTGGATAAGCTTACTGCTTATTGGGAGGTTATGGCAATTTACATCCAAAAGAATGTAAGCGTATTCCTTCGTAATCTGATCTTTTCCTCCATCTGGATTTTCTCCGCTTTATTTTTCATATTTATCGCACTACTCTATTTTTCTTATGCGATTTTCCTGAGTCTGCAAAAGTTTCTGTCAAATGGTGATCCCATTTTGGCAAGCTTAGGCACAGGGGTTCTGTTTTTTATCATCGCATTTGCACTTGTTGAATTGGTTTTAAAACAAAAAAAGTAAATCGGTCCATCCATGTTCAACCCACTCAAAGACCACGAACGTTATTCCGAAAAAGATCCGAAAGATATGAGTATGGAAGAGCTTCGGATGTTGCTTAAGATCCGTCGTTTGGATTTGGAATTGGAATGGAAAGAATTCCAAGGAAAAATTCATTTCTGGCAACGAGTGGGAAGAACCGTGAAACAATCGGGGATTCTAGATAAATTCCAGGAAGGAATCCAATCCTATTTTACTAAAAAAGAAGAAGATAGTACATCCACTTAATTTTATTTTTCTTAGTTAAGAAATTATTAATCTTACCGGAAAAATATTGCAAATACTGAAATACCATGTACGATTGGGCTCGTTTTCTTTCTCCCAATGAAACACTTAATATTCAGTAAAGAAATTTCAAAACTCAATCATTCTATTTATAGATTCGGTTTTATTTTATTTATCCTATCTATTTCTATCTCCCGTCTCTATGCATCTCCCAAAACTTCGGTGATTCCTACCGAACTGAAAACAAAACAAGGTCATTGGAAAACGGCGGAAGTCCTTTGGGATGAAACCTCAGGTCCTGTGGCTCCTGAATTTCATTATGCAAAACAAATCAAAATCGAAGCAAATGCCAAGGGTTTCTTTTTTTCAAGAAGGGAAACAAATCAAAAATCAGAACCTACGCAAAAGACAAAAAGAATCGATCAGAACACATACGTAAAATTATTAAATGATCTGATTCGAAAAGGCGCACTCAGTTTTACTTACGAAAACACTCCCCCGAAAAAAATAACAGGGGTTAGCTACAATTTTTTTTCCATTCGAATCGGAACGAAGAAGTCCCGTTTTTTTTACGTATTAAAAGATTTAGAAAAGAAAGAATTTAAAAAGAAAAAAGAAATCATTCAAGCCATGGAGAGGATCAGATTATGAAACAAACGCAAAAAACAAACCCTTTAGAATCAGCATTCCTGCGATCGTTCGCTTTAAGTTTTGTTTATATAATTTTTTCTTTTACTCCTCTTTTTTCCGAGGGAGTATTTGATCCTAGCTCCGTCCGGTCTTCCGATTGCAAACCAGGAGTTTTCAATTGCGGGTATTTACCGACTCCGAAAGAAATTCAAGATTCCATTCCTTTAAAAAGAGATTTTAATAATTTTGACGAACTTCCATCCAAAGTGGATCTGTCTTCCAAAATGCCTCCCGTGGGAAGCCAAGGACAACAAAACAGTTGTGTTGCGTGGGCTACCGGTTATGCGATCAAATCCTATCTGGCGGCGGATTCCGGAAAATCTCCCAATTACGATCCTCCTTTCAAAGGAGGAAAGGGTAATAATGTTTTTTCTCCCGCCTTTATTTACAACCAACAGAACGGAGGAAAGGATGCGGGACTTTATTATTATAAGACTTTGGAATTTTTACAAGCGAACGGCGTAGTTCCCTGGAGTAGCATGCCTTATTCCGACAAAGATTACAGAACCCAACCGAAAGAGTCCGCAAAAAAGGAAGCGCTGAATTATAAAATCAGATCCTTTTCCCGATTGAATTTCAAAAATCCTGACGAGCTCAAACGGGTAATTGCCGGTGGGAATGTAGTGTTATTCGGAATTATCATTGATGATGGTTTTTACAAATTGAAAGGCTCTGAAGTTTACGATTCCAACAGCGGACAGAGTTACGGCGGTCATGCGATGACCATAGTCGGTTATGATGATTCCAAAACTTCCAAGTCAGGGAAAAAGGGTGCATTCAAAATACAAAACTCATGGGGAGAAGATTGGGGAGACAAAGGATTCGGATGGATCTCGTATGCAATGCTTGCCAAAGTAGGACAGGAAACTTATGCACTGATAGATAACCCGAAAACAACAATCCAACAGCAGCCTACCGTAGTTTCTCCCGTACTAAAACCGTTGAGTCCTCCTATGGATATCAAAGCATCCCGGGGAGAATTCGATTCCATGGTCGTTCTGACTTGGCTTGCAAGTGATGGAGCGGTATCTTATCTCATCCAAAGAAAAGACAGCGGAGAAAATAAATACAGTGATTTAGCATATTCGAATTTACCTACATTTGCGGATTCCAATGTCAGCCCGGACTCAACTTATATCTATCGGATCTTATCGATCTCAAGCGAAGAAAGATCTTCTCCTTCCCAAGATGTGGAAGGATTTACCGCAGCAGTACCGAACAACCAGGGAAAATTGGGAAAAGTAGTCGGACTGACTGCTAAAACATATGTAAGCAACGGTTCTCCGAAAGTTTCTCTCAGTTGGTCTGCGATCGAAGGTGCCAACGGATACTGGGTGTCCAGAATCGAAAATACTAGAAAATGGAAAACGATTGGAAAAGTGAAATCCACTAGTTTCATAGATCCTTCCCCGGTTGTGGAGAAAACAAATTCCTACCGGGTCAGTGCTACATTGAACGGCACTAAGGTGGGAGATTGGAGTGATAGTTTGGGAGTGAATGTGGCAAATACGGAAGTAACCCCAAGTCAGGTTACCGATCTGACCGCTTCCCAAGGAGAATATTCCGATCGAATCAAATTGAGTTGGAATCCTGCACCGGGTGCAACCACCTATTTTATTTACCGATTCAATGAAGCGGGAGATCCTTCCGGACCTTTCGACACGGAATCTACAGCATATGAAGACGAAGATCCTCAGATCCGAGACGGAGCTTCCTTTGCCTATACGATTATTTCTGCAAATAATACAGGTTATGCGGAACCGAGTGAATTTGCTTACGGAAATATTGATCCGGAACTTTCCAAAAGATCTGCAGGAGCGGTACTAGCTCCTCCCGAAAATGTAACTGCCGAAATCAATCCAAAAGACAAAAAAGTCAATTTGAAATGGAATCCGGTAAAAGATTCTAATGAGTATTATATTTACAGAAAACAGGTAAATGTAAATTCCAACTCCAAAGGTAAAAACTCTGAGTTTCAATTTCTGATTCAGGTGCCTGGAAAACTGACCAAATTTTCCGAGAACTTTCCGGGAAGTCCCGGCGATTTGTTTTTGTATTCCGTAAGATCCAAATCGGAATTCGGATCGGAATCCAAAGATTCCAATATCGTATCCGTATTTCTCAACAAGGAACCGAGTTTGGTAAAAAAAAGGGCCCTTAGCCTGGACGAGATTCCGAAAACATTCCTGGGAAATTGGTCCGGACTGTATTGGGATCCCAAGTTAGGACCGCAAAACCTATCACTTGCGATCACAGGTGCGAACCAGGATTTCACTGCGATTTTAAAAGTGAATGATAAAGTCGTAAAACAGTACGGAGGGAAATGGACTCCCGGCAGTACAGGTTTGAAAACAAACGGTTTTCAGTTCGACTTAGCCAGAGGTATAGAAGGAAGTTCCGTCGTTCGATTGAATTCCGTGGGAGATCCATCGGAAGAAACGGAATACGGCTTTTCAAAAGATTGATTTCTGTTATGATTGGAAAAGAGGATTTATGGCAACAGAAGACATCTTAGTATTTACCACAATCGGGGATCGTGATATGGCGGAAGAACATCTAACAGTGATGTTGGAATTAGGGATTATTACATCCGCGACTATTTTTCCGGAAGTGGAACTACTCTATATGTGGGAAGGAAAAATAACGGTAGATACGGAAAACAAAATCCTAATCAAAGCGAAAGCCGAACATTATACTGCGATTGAAGAATACATTATGAAACACCACCCTTATATAGCTCCTGAAATCATAAGGATGGATGTAAGTTTCGGTTCTCCCGCTTACAAAGCCTTTGTGGCGGATAAAATCAAACGTAACGCAGGTTAAGAGTGAACTTTAAAAATTTGAAGTTCACTCTCTAACGCTTTTCAGACTAGTACGAATTTTATCTCGTGATTCTTTGTACCAAATATAAGATCCGTACACTGCAATCACTAGAAAAACAAAATACTCTATCGTGACCAAACGAATGTCTTTAAGGTAATATAAAACAATACAAACCACATCCACACTGATCCAGATGAACCAAGACTCTGCGATCCGCCTTGCCAGGAGAAAATTAGCAACAATGCTTGCAACAGTAGTGAAAGCGTCCCAGTAAGGAAAGGATGGCTGTTCCGTAAAATAAACGGGAAGGAGAACCGGAAGTTTTTTTGTCAATTCACCCAGAAAAAAACTGAAAATCAAAATGGAAAAAACCAGAGAATATCTCACTTTCCACCTTAGAGTCGTTATAGGAGGCTTAATTCCTTTTCTCTTTTGCCAATAGATCCAACCGTAGATACTGGAAGCAAAAAAATAAATCTGAAGCAGCATATCCGAGTAAAGGTGGATCTGGTAGAACAAAAAGAAAAAACAGATCGAATTGAAAATCCCTATAGGCCAAGTGATAATCCTATCAACGGAAGCATAATATACGCAGAAAAGACCTGAGACGATCCCCAAACATTCCAAGAGGCTGATCGGATAATCCAAAACGGAAAACAAAACATAGTCTAAAGACAAAAATTCCATACGGAATTTACGAAATTAATCCTGCTATACTTTGCGCAAAGTCAATTTTGTAATCTCAGAAGGTGCTCCCAAACGAAGCGGTGGACCCCAATAACCGGTTCCCCGACTAACATATAACCACATCTCTTTATAACGATGAAGCCCCGCCACAAATTTCTGAGCCAGATAGATTACTATATTTCCGGGGAAATACTGTCCTCCGTGTGTATGACCTGACAACTGGAGATCATATTCATAACCGGAAGCTTCTTTTATACTATCCGGTTGATGAGCCAATAAAACTTTGAAATCGGAACCTTCGCCTCCTTTGATGGCTTTGCCGGGATCTGTCTTGTGTTCTGGTAAAATACTACCCGCTTTCAGATCCGTAACACCTGCGATCGTAAGAGTTGCGGTTTTATGTTTGATCACCTGGTTTTCATTGAGCAAAACATTGATTCCCAACTTTTCCACTTCCTTGATCCAAGCAAGAACTCCGGAATAGTATTCATGATTACCTGTGATAAAGTAACTACCGTAAGTTGATTTTAAATCCTTAAGAGGAAGAATATGACCTTTTAAGCTCGCAACACTTCCGTCTACCAAATCTCCCGTGATCGCGACAAAATCAGGATTCAAACGATTGACTCTCTCCACTACATGCGTGAGAAATTTTCCTTTGATCGTAGGTCCGATATGGATATCGGAGATTTGTACAATGGTAAATCCGTCCAAGTCAGGATGAAGATCTGATACGGGAATGTCTACTTGGATCGTTTTTAGTCTGTGATGTGCCTGAAAAAAACCTACACCTGTCAATGTTCCGGCCGCACCAATAGTTCCCAATGCAAACGCATAGTTCGTATAACTCCACTTAGGCAAAAATGAGAAAGTATCCGTAAAGGAAAAATCGGGGGATATGAAACCGACAATCGGATTTAGAATATAAATACCGAAAGTAGTGATATCTTTTAAAAGAACCAATGAAAAGAGAATGGTAAAAAATCCCAAACTGGTAAATGCGATGTAGGATAAAATGGATTGGTATTTTTCCCGATTTACCGTCTGGCTGAAAAAATAAGAAATAGGAATGATCGCTACAAGTGACACAATAAGTATCCAAAACAAAGCGAGATTCCAGCCTGTTATGCCCAAACCCTGAACCAAACGTACTCCCGTATAAGAGTAACCAATTCCCAAAATGAATGTAAAAATCGAAATAAAGATAAGAAAACGGGACATGAGACTTCCTTTTGTGTTTAGACTATATGAGAAGACGAAAATTTTGAAAAACAATCGAGAACTGTTCCTGGCGCGGGGGGAAGAGAGGGATTTTGATCGTACAGTACTCCCCGCCCGATTCAGGGTGGGGAACTAGACCCGCCACCCAATGTCTTCCTCCTACCATATCGCCTTCACTTCGTAAAGCGATCTTCCGATTTATAAAATTTTTATCCAAATAAGTTCGCCTTTTTGCCACGGAAATAACAATCTGCTTCGGTTTTGTTCTGAATCTTCAATCGATGTTCCCGCCCAGGGATACGCAGGGCTTGGTCGCGGAAGCGACCGGAGCGTCAGCGGAGCCCGGAGTAGCCCGGTCCCGAAGGGAGGGCGCCAAACATTGATTTGGAGATCGATTGGTATTAGGTTTGCGTTTACGGGCAATTATTCGCCACACGTATGTTATACTTTGCACTCAGATAACATTGGACTTGGTTTCTCTCGGTGGCGGTCAACACACGATTAAAATATAAAACTTCCGCAATATTTCCGTTATATGGCTGAACTCCTGCAGGCAAACTTCCCACATAAATTCCATTCAATGCTCCCGCGCTCGGAGGAGTAAAAGTCGCAAGTGGCGGAATCGTAAGTCCTTCTGCGCCTGTAGTGTCCCAATAAAACGGACCGGCAATAGCGGAGACCGAGTCGTAATGCATGGAAAAAATTCTGCCTTGTCCCAGAGCGCTAAAGCCGGTATTACTTCTTGCAAGACAAGCGGTTCCTGCATTATGAAGTGCAAAAGTAGAGCCGACGGGAACGCCTGTGTTACAACTGACCCCGGTCGGGTCATCGAAGTAAAATTGTTTTCCTCCGATCGCTGGCCCCAAGTTAACGGCTGTTTGTGTTCCTGTAGTTGCCGCTCTCGTTTGAACGATGAAAAAAGAAAAATCATCCGTATTTAAACCGTAATAAGGCGCTGTTGTTTTGGAAAGATATTCTCCGGGAGTTCCCGTAAATTGAACTGCCGGTTTGGAATTGATTCCATTTGCAATCCAGTTGAATGTTCCCACAAAGGAAGTAAGCGCATTTCCCCCGTTCCCGGAAATATTATTCGGACTGGTATCCACCCAGGAAGTGACAGGCCCTGCACTGAAAGAATCCGCCTGCAAGTGGAGCTGAAGCCCCGAAACTTGCCCCGGATAATATCCGCTCATCGCCCGGATTTCATTTGAGGATAAAACCCGATTGTAAATTCGAATATCGTCAAGGAACCCTGAGAAGTGTTCCAATATATCTACTCTGGTCCCAATTCGTAAAACTGTGGAAACGCTGGTAGACCATAATGGTTTGGCCGAAGAAGCAATTAACATCCCATTGGAATAGATGGAAGCGGTTGTTCCGTCATAGGTCCCGCAAATATGAACCCATCTATTCAAGATATTATTGTGTTCCCCGAACAAATCGTCCGCCAAACCGTAGTTTAATATATTTGTCCCATTTACGAAAATACCGTTTGCATTGTCCGTAGTGGCGGCTCCGTAACTTAGTATGTTCTGCGCCGCAGTGGAATTTGTTTTTGTCCAGGCACAATTGGTTCTGGACGAACTACCCGCAGGAATTCCCACGGGGGTTGTCTTTTCAAAATGGGAAGCGCCATTCAAACTGAGCGCCGAATTGGTTTGACCAAAACGATCATTCACATATGCAGTAGCACCTGCACTTAGACTCAGATGATTTTCATTTCCGCTCAAGTCGTTTAGTGTAGATGTAAACGGATAGTAGGCAACTAGTCCCGAAGGCACCTGGGTCGCTAGTTTTTGAATGGAAGAAAGATCCAAAGCTCCTTTGAAAAATCGAACATCTGAAACTCTACCGTTGAAGTAATATCCGCCACCACTATCCCCGACTTTGAAACTTCCCGTAAGCGCAATGGGATTCGCGGAATAAACGATTCCTTGTGCTTTACCGTTGATATAAATTTCCCAGTTAACGCCACTACGAACCAAAGCCAAATGAGTCCAGGTGTGCAAAGGAACTCCTTGCGCCGTACCGGAGCTTGACCCGACCGCACCTAACGAAACGGAAACAGTATTAGTTGTCGGATTGATGGTAAGTCCGTAGCCGTTCGTATTTCCCGTTCCATTGTAAAATACAAATTGAACGGATGGAGAACCTCTATGAAATACCCAAGCCGAAATCGTAAGATTGGTTGTGTCTGTTGTTGCTAGCGAAGATGTATTGACATATTGCGAAGTTCCGTTCAAATCATAAGCACCAGCAGTATTTCCATTTTCATCGGAAACAAGAGGAGGGGCATTAACAAGTGTTCCGTGATTTGTACCGATGCTATCATTTGCATTTCCGTCAAAAGTATATCTGGAAAGTAATGAAGGTTCCAAACGACGGATGGATCCGTTCGTTTGATCGGTAATATAAACATTCACACCGTCGGTTGTTATATAACCGATCTCGTTCATGAGTCCGTTTGTGCCGGTATTGTCCGCATAACCACCAGCTATGTTTCCTGCCACTGTAGTCACTTTATTATCCGATAAACGTAAATGCCTGATCGTACGACCGGAAAACTCAGCGATGAATAAATTGGTTCCGTCCGTAACGATCCCTGTCGGATCGAAAAATTGTGCGGCGGTTCCTATTCCGTCTTTAGTGGCACCTACTCCGCTCCCGGCAATGGTTGTGACGCCATAATTGCCCGAAGAAAGTTCCACCCGTCGGATTCTATGTCCGCCTATATCCGAAACATACAAATATCCGTTGAATGCAGCAACACTTGTAGGACTTATAAATCTTGCATTTGTCCCGATCACATCATCTTGGTGACTGGAGATTCCTGCAGAACCTGCAATTGTAGTTACAATCGTTGTAGCAAGATCCATTCTTCGAATGATGAAATTCGTTCTGTCTATAATATACAAACTATTGTTATAGATGGCGAGAGCAGTAGGAAAATTAAAACTAGCGGCAGTGCCCGATCCGTCGGCGGATCCGACATTTCCTGTTCCTGCGATTGTGCTCACGCTGCCGGTCGAAAGTAAAATCTTACGAACGCGATGTCCCAAATAATCATTCACATAAAGATTTGTACCGTCGGTCGTAAGTCCGATCGGATTATAAAATCTGGCAGCAGTTCCTACACCGTCCAAACAATTGGTGGTGGTAACTCCGGGACAAGTGACGCCTCCTCCCGTATTTCCCCCTGCTACAGTGGAAACCGCTCCCGTTGAAATACTGATTTTGCGAATGAGATGATTGGAATAATCCGCGACATAGATATAACTTCCGTCCGTCGTGATTCCTGTGGGATCGGAGAATCTGGCAGTGGAAGCAGGTCCCGGGCCACCCACATTTGTAGGAAAAGAACCGGCCACAGTGCGAACGAAAGCGAGTCTTCCTTGAAACAAAGTTCCCAAGTCCGAACTGGCAACGCTGTGCAAGGCTCCTGCCAACAAGTAACCCGTCTGACAGTTGATAAAGATAGTAACATTGGCACTTGGCATGGTTCCGATGGTAAGGGTATAATCTTCAAAGGAACAATGTTGTCCCACTGGTTGAGTTAGAATCGAAACATTATATGCATTCCCTGTTTTGATTCTGGCAGTGAATTTATTAAGCCCTGCAGCGGTAATTGTCTTCGTATTAGTAGCATTATTTCGGACTTGCAAGGTTCCGGCTAAACCGGTAATATTCACACCCACTTCATAATAATCGGGACCCCAGCCGCAAGTGACGCTGATATTTGTGATATCGGAAGTTTGTACTGTTCCTGTATTGCCGGCAATGGAACAATTAAGTCCGGATGTGGAATTCACTGTCATATCCACGGAATAATTCGCGGCAGTTTTTAATTTTGTAGTAAAAGAAAAATTTTGATCGGAGTGAACCGTAACGGTTTCACCTGCATTTGTTAAAGTAATGCTTGTATCGGAGTCCAATCCGGAAACAACCCCACCGATCGAATAAACGGAAGTTGCTGTGGATTCTTTCGGACCGAGGCGCAGGTAACTTAAAACTTCCAAAGGGCTGCGATCGAGTACAGGAATACAGGAGTAAAAAAAACCAATGAAAACCAGATAGGAAGAGGCTTTGGATTTCATACTAAATTCCTATATATAGTAACACTGTTTAAAGATCGGCTTTGAGTAAATAAATTAAAATGGACCCTTCCGTCTAAGGAGCGGACGTCTGCCGAAGAGAAGTTGTTTTAAGAGACAAAATACTTAAACCGGGGAAGTATTTTATTTTTGAATCAATTCCAATATTTTAGTCCGACCGAGAACAACCTTTTCGAATCAACTAGGATACGTGGAAAATTCAAATCCGAAATACTTCTTCTTTGAAACCTTTTTCACCCAACCATTTGCTTTGTAAAAGATTATAGCTAACGATTTCGAAATCACGGGATAATAGTTTGCGATATTGTTTTGCGGATCTCTGATAAGCGTAAGGATCAACAAAGTTCATTTCTTTTTTCATCACAGCATAATCTTCTTTTGTAGGAACCGTAAAATAAAGATAATTGCAATACTTAGCCAGCTTTTCCAACAACTGATCCAATACGGAATCGGGAAGATACTGAATCACCGAATTGCAAATCCCAAGCTCTACGGGTTCTCTTTCCAATTTTGCCAAATGGAAAGATTCCAAAGGAGAATGATATATATGAAATTTGTCCGATTTTTTCACCCAGTCTTTTTTCAAAAGATCCTCATAAGCATCCTTTGATGCATCCACCGCAAATACTTTAACAGGCGCAAAACTACGAACGAATTCCCGCAACAAAATCGCCTTACCAAACCCGAAGTCTGCGATTTTATAAACGGGTATTTCCATCAATTGAAATAAAGTATGTAAATACTGAGCATGTTGTTTGGCGTTATACGATCCGTCTACATCCAGTCCGTTCCCGTATATCTCGGACCAATAGGTTTCATCGAATTCTTTTCCGTTCTTTCCAAGGCCCGATTTTGTTTTTTTTAAAAAGGATTTCATATCTGGAATTTTATTTGCTAATTGTATATGTGTTTTCGGGTTATTGTTTTTGAAAATCGCAAATTTATACGGGTCATTCCGGGAAATAAGACGGGAAGGATTCGTTTTTCACTTGTTAAGATTACGACCTCCTCGGAGACTTTTGCCATGGGAATACTCTTCGACAGGGAGAAAACAAAAAGAATCACAATCTACTTCTTCTTTATCCTACTGATTGTCTACAGATTCCGTTCCCTCTTTTATCTGGATGACTCGGTCAGTTGGGATGGACCTGGGCACAAAGTTCTCATAGGTATTTTTTCAAAACTGGGAAGAGAGTTCTTAGCCGAAGGATACGTTGAAGATTGGTTTGGCGGATTTCCCGCTTTTCGGTTTTATCCCCCGGCTTTTTCCTTTATCGGTTCTATCCCTCATTGGATAGGATGGGATTTGGATCTTTCTTTGCGGTTTGCCGTTATCTCGACTGTCGTTATACTTTCGTTAGGTTACATTTATTTCGTATCTGCTTTTCTTCCGACGGATCTCTCTTTTATTTCCCTATTTTTATATGCAAGTTTTTCAGGATCACCTGTGCTGGGAGCCTCCTTCGCTGGCATTTGGGGAGGAAATTTTCCTTCCTTACTCGGTTCAGGACTTACCTACTTTGTTTTAGGAAGTTGGATTCGTTATTCAAAAGGACGCGATTGGAAACATCTTATTTTTGCCCTATTGAGCCTAAGTCTTCTGGGTTACACCCATTATCTTAGTTTTTTGTTTTGTTATTTCATACTTGCAGTCTTGTTTTTGATGCAAACTGATTCTTTAAAGAAAAAGGAAAGTTGGATCTTTGTTTTTTTACCGATTGTGTTCGCTCTGCCCTCTCTGTACGGGCCTATGTTTCAAGGGAGTGAAAATCTGGGGGAAACTTTGTTCGCCTACTACCCTTTCCTACAAACGATGTTTGGTGAGACGGAAGGAGATTCGGTTCTAAAACAATTTCTACTGACTCCGGCCAGGGTCATTCCGTTTCTATCTTTAATAGGAATATTTTTATCCCTTCGAAACTTAAAGGAAAACGGCCCGTATATCATTGTTCTATTTGTTTTTCTTTTAATGACTCAAGACGTATCTTTTGTTAAATTTTTCTCTTTTACCAAAATCCATTTTTACCGTTCCTGGGATCTTTTTCTGGGTATTTTTTATCTATTGGCAATCAAAGGGCTTTGGGATTACAGATCGACGACATCGACCAAATACATATTATACGGCATAGGAATCATTGCCTTGGTTTTGCTTGGACCAAGATCCTTTGGTTCTCCTTTATCTTCCCTGGCAATAGACGATTCCGTTTCTTTCTTACGAAAAAACATACCTGCCCGGTCGAATGTATATGTGGAAACTACAGTTTCCTTCCCCTGGAATCGCTCTCCCCATCTTTCGCTTTCATGGATTTATGAGTCTGATTTCAGATCGGATAACGGACTTATGGTGGAATCAAGTTGGGCTCCTTTCGTGCAAAGACTGTATCTTCCGGTTCAAAATGAAAACGATTTTAACTGGGGGTTCTCCGATCCTAGGGCGGACTACTCTTTGAACTATCCAAGCCCTGAATTGTCCATGCGGTTTTTACAAGCGAGAAATATCGATTTTTTGATTACAAAAACCGGTAGCTTCAAAAACAATTTTTCTTTTTTAAAAGAAGAGATCTCGTTCTCCAGCCACTTAAACATATTAAAAGTTCCTAAAGCTCAAAATGACGAAAGAGAAAAAAAGACGATAGGTTTGGTTTCGTTAGCGACTACCTTGGGAGAAGGGAAAGTCAATTCACCCAAAGAGTTTTTTATAGAATCGTTTTTACTCGCGCAAAACCCTGCAAACAAATCGATCCTTTATTTGGATATAAACCCTCTTTGGAACCAAATTCCCGTTTCTGAAATGCAGAAAGAGATTTCGATCATTCAAATTTACGATCCGAAAAAACATACAGTCGTGGAAACCTTGGAAAAACAGAAAGAAACGGATACGTGCAATCCTAAAATCATTCCCAAATCATACTTCGATTCATTAAAATCGGAATCGGATCGAATATTGTACAGGACACAGTTTAACCAAATCTTTGTTTGCCTGCAGAATGAAAAATCACAAACAGTTTATCTTCCCCAAGCTTTGGGGATCTCTAAGTTTATCGGCCTCGTCTTGATTTTTTCAGGATGGGCGCTTGCATTTATCTTCTCTCTCTTAAACAGAAAGGATGTATTTAAGGAATAAATCACCTTCCAATTCGGTTGGTTCTGCATCATCGATAGAAGAAAATTACCGTGCTTTTGGGAATCAATCATTACATATTCGTAACCCAAGTAATAAGGAAGTTCGGATAAATCCGCCTCTTCGTTCTTCCAAAAAGAGAAAATCATTTGGTACCGAGTAGGATCCTTTGCAAAGGAATACAAAGGATTCAAACCGAAGGGATAAATGAGTTTGGGACATTTGAAATAAAACGAAGGAAAATCATCCCATCGAATCCAAAGTTTGGTTCCGGTTTCCAATTTTTCGCAAGCCAGGAAAACAGATGTGAGACTGCCACTTTCTCTATTTTTTTTGATTTGATAATCCACTCCTTGCGCCAATTGTCCTGCATACAAAAAAAACAAGGATCCGAATACTACTGAAAATAGATCACCTTGCACTTTTGCCCTAAGATGCGATGAAGAACCTAACCAAAGAAAGCCGATCGGAACCGTCCACTCTATACTTTTCGTCGTAAAATAGGAAGAGACGAGACCGATCGCAAAAAGAGTAAAAAGTGCCCTATCTCCGTCTTTTCTTGCGAAAAAGGAAATCAAAATCAGTACGAAGTAGGTCTGAAAAAACAATAGATTGCCGGGAGCTAACCATTCTGCGATTTTTTCAACATCGTTCGGCTGGAAAATCTGTCCCCACCATTCCAAATAAAATGCATGGAACTGATTGGGAAAAGAAGGATGAATGATAAGCCCTAAACAAAATCCGATAAACGCATAATAGAACAAAGAATATTCTTTAAAAAACCAAAGTAAGGAAAAGAACGAATCGTTTGTTTTTTTGCGAATCCGATAACTTTCCATAAAAGACAGACTGTTCGAAACAAATGAATACAAAAGAATCAAAGGAGAAAGAGGATATGTCCAAACTAGAACCCAAGCCAAAGAAAAAACCGCCCATTTGTTCTTTCGATTCCAAACAATCAGATATATGATAAATAAAGGAAGAAAAACGAGTAAACCCTTACCGAACAACAACCTACCGGTAAATACATAAGACCCGAAAAGAAAGAGCCCGGAATAAAATAAAATTTCCCGCTTGTTTTTTACTTCTACGTAAACCAGATAGCTAAATAAACAAACGGATGTAAGGAGAGCAATCCAAAGTTTGATTCTGATAACAGGGACAAATCTTAATACTTGATGGTATAGAAAATGGGTGTCTCCGTATCCTTCCGACCAAATCGATTCTACAGCCGAAGGAATTGTGAGAACCATTCCTTTACGATGATAATCTCCAGCTACTCCGAGATGAAATAGGATATCCGAATCCAAAAGACCGGTATCGATATGAAGCAGATAGTATATATAAATCAAAGATAGAAACGAAGAAAGAAATACCCAAGGAAATCTTTTGAAATGATTAATTGGAAGCGGCTCCCCACTCTATTCCGAAATTACTGCCTCCCGAGGAAGGAATGGATGTAACTCCAAGTTCAGTCAAACCTCCGTCAGCTCCTATCTTATACATATGTATGTTCTTAATGCATAATGAGGAGGAACAAAGACCTATACTCACCGTGGTTGCAGCCGCTAGTATTTTTCCATCCGGTGATATTCTGATACTATCTACAGCCAATGCACCCGTAGGTTTGATACTAGGATAAACAGGTGTTAGTTCCCCACTCTCCAAATCATGTTTTACGATTTGGATCACGCCCTGATCCGGTGTCCCCGATATCACCCCGCCTAAATAAAAGAACTTATCATTGGGATGGCCTTCAAAATGGAAATACTGGGCACCTTCCGTAGTGAGGGGGAAATCTTTGTCCACCGAATCCAAAGTCCCGTCGGATTTCACTTTTCTTCGGAGTAAGCTGGTCACCTTTAAATTATTCACTCCCGGAAGTGAAGTATGAGGTGCCGAAAACAAATAGTCATTGGTCAATGATTTTGCATGCAACGTCAAACGGTTGGAAGGATTCGAATCGCCTCCCAGATAGGTGCTGGTAAGACTACCGTCCGTACCGATTCGAAAAACTTGTGTATCATTGGTGGTGGGGACCGCAGGGAGTGAAAAAACATAATCTCCCTTGGGACTTAAAGCAAAACGAATACTTCCACCGCAGCTGAAACCAAAAGGTCCCGCGAAACTGGACAGATCCCCTGTGGTTGAATTTGTCTGAGTTGTATATAAATCCCCAATTCGATAAAAAAGTCGTTCCGTATTGGGTATTCCTTTTAAGAAAGAAATATTGACCAAAGAAGTAAATGGAGAATTGGTCAAAGTAGTAAACGAAGCTCCATCGCTATTGACACTGACTCCTTTTAGATATGCGGGAGCGGCATCACTTCTAGTGAAGTATATAAATTTATTTCCATACGAAGCAGCAAGCCTTGCCGGCGTACATCCGTTACCGACTTGAATCTGCTGTTTCCCGGACAATGTTCCGCTCGTCGTATTTACAATATAACTTAAAACTCCGTCATCTGCGGCAATCGAACTTGCTCCGCTTACAAACATAATCTTACCAGTAGTGCCACCTTTTGAGAATAAGGAAAACCCAAATGGAAATGTCACCGCTGTTGGAGATGAGATCTTCAAATTTAGATTCCATAGATTTTTCGGCTCCGCATCCGGAATGATGGTAAGAGTCACTTTTTGCTCATAACCCGCAGGCCATGTAGCCGGCACTGTTTCATCCGCTTTAATGGTAAAAGTACCCATCGAAGTAGTTTCCAAAGTATAGGGAGGACCGTCCGTTTGATAGAGAGTGAATGGTAATTTTCCTGTGTTCTTCAAAATAACAGGAAAAGAATTCAATGAGAATGCGTTTTTAATTCCAAAATCGATTACTGTTCCCGATTCGTAACTTTTGCCGTTGTAAATAATCGTAAGTCGTGTATCAGGTGTTTGGTCCCGAAGACGTAATAAGAATAACAAATCCATTGTTTCCGGGGAGGCTAATTGAGGAAACTTACAAGAAGAGAAAATGACGAGTAGAAGATAAATTACTTTTGATTTCATTCGTTCCCCTCCTTTTGGAATAACATCTAGGAACTCCTATCGTAGCAAAATACGAGATAATTTGCAATTTTTTTACCATGAAAAGGAAAAGGGGAAATAAAAACCCCTTTCGCACAACTGTACCAAAGGGGTCAATGAACCAAGTTCAGAGAGAGAATCCGCTACAAGGCGGACTTCTTTCCGATTATGTCTTAAGCTTTCATCAAATTGAGGGCAGCTCCGGCTTTGAACCAATCAATCTGTTGCGAATTGTAAGTATGGTTCACTGTGATCTCTTCCTTGGAACCGTCTTTGTGGTTCAAGGAAAGTGTGAGCGGTTTGCCTTCTGCGAACGAAGTAAGTCCGTTGATGTCAATCGAATCATCTTCCTGGATCTTATCGTAGTCCTCTTTATTTGCAAAAGTAAGCGCAAGCATCCCTTGTTTTTTCAGGTTTGTCTCGTGAATCCGGGCAAACGATTTTACAAGAACCGCTCTTACACCAAGATGTCTGGGCTCCATTGCGGCATGTTCTCTCGAAGAACCTTCTCCGTAATTTTCATCCCCTACAACAATGGAACCTACTCCAGCCGCCTTATAAGCTCTTTGAGTTTGAGGCACCGGTTCGAAATTTCCTGTTAGTTGGTTTTTGACTTCGTTGATTTTACCGTTGAAGAAGTTGGTCGCTCCGATAAGCAGGTTGTTGGAGATATTATCCAAATGCCCTCTGAACTTAAGCCAAGGACCCGCCATTGAGATATGATCCGTTGTACATTTTCCTTTGGCTTTGATGAGTAATTTCAGACCTTTGAGATCTTTTCCATCCCAAGCAAGAAAAGGTGCGAGCAATTGCAATCTGGTGGAAGCCGGATCAACGATCACTTGTACTCCAGATCCGTCTGCAGCAGGAGCGACAAATCCCGCGTCCTCTACCGCAAAACCTTTGCTAGGTAGTTCTTCGCCGGTAGGAGCATCCAGTTTTACAGTTTCCCCTTTTTCATTCACAAGGGTATCAGTCAAAGGATTGAATGCCAAGGTCCCCGCAATGGCAAGTGCCGTCGTAAGTTCCGGAGAAGCTACAAATGCGTATGTATTCGGGTTTCCGTCCTGTCGGGATTGAAAGTTACGGTTGAAAGAGTGAACAATAGTGTTCTTTTCTTTTTTTTCCGCACCTACACGAGACCACATACCGATACAAGGCCCGCATGCATTGGAGAAAACCTTCGCTCCGATTTTATGGAAGGTATCGATAAAACCGTCCCTTTCAATCGTAAACCTTACAAGTTCCGATCCCGGAGTGATAGTAAATTCAGCCTTTGTTTTCAAACCTTTTGCCGCTACTTGTTTCGCAAGGGATGCAGCACGGGAAATGTCTTCGTAAGATGAATTTGTACAAGAACCGATGAGACCTACTTCCACTTTCAGAGGCCAGCCGTTCTTTTCCGCTTCTTCTTTCAATTTGGAAATAGGAGTCGCAAGATCCGGAGTGAACGGACCATTCACATAAGGCTCTAGAGTGTTCAGATCGATTTCGATCACTTGGTCGAAATACTTGCTCGGATCAGCATACACTTCCTTGTCGGCAGTCAGATGTTCTTTGTATTTGTTGGCGAGGTCGGCAACATCCGCTCTGTTAGTTGAACGAAGATAACGTTCCATGGAAGCGTCATAAGCAAAAGTGGAAGTAGTTGCTCCGATCTCCGCACCCATGTTACAAATCGTACCTTTTCCGGTACAAGAAAGGGACTCGGCACCAGGACCGAAATATTCGACGATGGCACCTGTTCCGCCTTTTACGGTCAAGATACCGGCCACTTTTAAAATTACGTCTTTAGCGGAAGTCCAACCGTTCAATTTGCCCGTAAGTTTGATACCGATCGCTTTAGGCCATTTCAATTCCCAAGCAAGTCCGGCCATCACATCACAAGCGTCAGCTCCTCCGACTCCGATGGCAACCATCCCGAGTCCACCTGCGTTCACTGTGTGCGAGTCGGTTCCGATCATCATTCCGCCCGGGAATGCGTAATTTTCCAATACTACTTGGTGGATGATACCTGCGCCCGGTTTCCAGAAACCGATGCCGTATTTATTCGTTACGGAAGATAAAAAATCATAAACTTCTTTGTTTTCATTCACAGCAAATTTCAAGTCCACTCCGGACTCTTCTTTAGCAGTGATTAAATGGTCACAGTGAACCGTCGAAGGAACGGCTACTTTTTTACGACCGGCTTGCATAAATTGCAATAAAGCCATCTGTGCCGTAGCATCTTGCATTGCAACACGATCTGGTGCGAAGTCGACATAATCTTTGCCTCGTTCGAATGCTTGTTTTGGATTACCATCCCAAAGGTGGGAATAAAGAATTTTCTCAGTCAGTGTAAGTGGTCGGCCTACTATCTTTCTAGCCGCGGAAATTGCCGCGTCCATTTTGGAGTAGCGAGCCTGGATCATTTCTATATCGAATGCCATCTTGTCCTCTTGTTACCTTTATGACTTGGGAAATGATGGAATCAATCGAAAAATTGAAATTCGAATGGTAAATGGAATTTAGTAATCTGAAAGAAAAGGATCAGAGGTCTATCGGAACAAAAACTTCCTCTGCTTTCAGGATCAGTCCGGATTTGATCTCAATCAACCGGGTATTCACAAAAAGCCCGTCTTGGTAAGCACTGACAATCCCGGTTACCAGAATATCCACCTTCAATTCTTCACCTATCTTCCGCAAGGTGGCCATATCTCCGTTGGTTTCCAGACTAAGACCCTTTTCCTTGAGAGCCCTTTCGTGAACCATCCTGTCCAAGATATGGAATCTATCCTTTTTTACCAGTTCGGTGGTCAGTTTTTCCGAAAGAAGAGGACCGTATTGGTTTTTTCCGCCGTCCGTCCCGGTAAAGGTAAGAACGATCAGTCTTTGTTTGTTAAACGTCAGCCCTTTTTCGGAAAGGGAATTGGCAAGTTGTTCCAAGGGGGGTGTGAGTTTCTGAGGACGGGACTCTCGGTCATCAAAACTACAGGAAAGAACAAAAGCGAGTAGGCAAAAAATAAAAAATTTAAAAGGCAACTTCTAACCCCAATGAGGTGGCATATTCGTAGAACGATTTCCCTTGTAAGCCGCCGAGTTGCATCATACCGGGAGCTCCGAGCATCGTTCCGTCTTTGTAAAATTGGTTTTGAACATTAAAAAAGAAACTGGATCTGCTTGCATTCGGATTCTTCCCGCGGAAAGAAGCGGTAAACGTAGTCGGCGATTTTCCGCTAGCGTCTTTCACTTGATTCAAAGGATCGTTTAAGACATTGTAAAAATTATTACCCAAATAGATAGAATATCTTTGAGACGGATCAAGAAATAAAATCACTCCCAAGGAAGCAAGATCCTGGGAAGGACTGAAAGACTGACCGGTAAGTATCCCGTTGGAATTATTTCGGCTATTCAGATAATTGTAACGCACATTCATCTGAATTCTCTGGTTACCCGCGAAAAGAGAAACCTTACCTCCGTCAGGTGAAGATAGGTTGACTGAATTTTCCGCCCTTTGGTTGTAAACCGAGGTCTGCAATTTGAAATAATCGGAAGGAGTAAAATTCGCCTGCCATTCGTATACTTGTTTGATATCGTCTCTTTCTCTGCGGGAAATATCATTCGGACGATTCGGGCTGAGAGGATTGTAATTGAAACTGGAAACAGGAGTATTGACTGCATAGTTGGAATCGCCTGTCAACATACGCGCGCTAAAGAAATCACCGGTTTTTACGGAGACTCCCGCCATCGCCACATTTCTCTGCTCACGTGATCTGTCATCGAAGTGATCATAGGCACCACCTTGAACCACAGCACCGATGTTAGATGTAATTGAATACTGGATTTCATACGAATCATTTCTTCTGAATCCGTAACGATCAGCCAAATAAGAATCCCTTCGGAACGGAGTCCAATTTTGTGCGGAAGAAGAACTGAAACCCCGCATAACAAGTCCGTCTTTTTGGAAGAAAACTTTTCTTTCCCCTACCCGGTTGGAATACAAGTCCCAATCCGTACGATTGCGAATCGAAGAAGACAGACTTTCCGACTCAGCGACGAGACCCGAATTTTCCCATTTGTTATTTTTATCCAATAATTCTTCGGAGATGGGAGCGCGCAAACTGAACTCATTGGGGTTCGGATGGACGGAATCGGTATTTCCGTATTGGCGGGGATTATCGGAATCCAAAGAATCATGGAACAAGGGAGTATCGGACTTAGGTTGGCTAGAACGAATCCAGGGAGAAGGCGCATCAACCCCATCGAATTGTCTCACAGGGGCAAGGGACACGATTGCCACAAGCCCTGCTCCGGAAAGGAGAGACACGATTACTGAAGATTGGGGGGAAAACATGATCAAATGATTGTGATTGCCATCTTAGTTTTTACAAATTGTACCGATTGTAAATTCATTTTTCAAAACAGGAACATTGCGTCTCCATAAGAATAAAATCGGAAATTTCTTTCCAAAGCATAACGATAAGATCGCATAACTAAATTGTTTCCTCCAAAACAATTAACAAGTAAGAGCAAGCTGGATTTCGGAAGATGAAAATTTGTGACAAGTCCTTGGGAAGAATGGATTTGATCTCCCGGTGACAAAAATATGTCAGTTTCTCCTTTTCCTGCCTTATATATTTGAGACTTAAAATCAAAAACAGATTCCAATACCCTAAGTGTGGTAGTTCCAATAGAGATCACTCTTCTTTTTTCTGCTCGAGCTTCATTCAAAATTTTTGCTGTCGCTTCGGACAATTCGTACGATTCCGTGTGTAATTTTTTTTTAAGCAATTGTTCTTCCTGCAAAGGTTGAAAGGTTCCGTAACCGATTTGTAAAATTATGGGGACAAAAATAATTCCTTTCACTTCCAACATCTGACGAAGTTTTTCCGAGAAATGCAAACCCGCAGTAGGTGCCGCAACTGAACCGGGATTAGTTGCAAAAATGGTTTGATAACGATCCTCATCCGATTTCTCCGCTTTTCTTTTCAAATATGGAGGAATAGGAATATTTCCCCACTGGGAAAAATCGGAGTCATCCAGGGATTTGTCCGCAACTAAAATGGAAAGATCTGCGGAATCGCCCTGGTATCGGAATCGGATATCCTCATAACCTTCGGGGTGAAGGGCATCACCTAACTTTAATTTCTTTCTATTTTTTAAAATGCAAATCCATTCTTTGGAGTCAGGATCTCTGGTTTCCAAAAAGACGGACTCATGTATACGGCCGGATCGGGCAGAAAGATAAACTCTTCTTTTGGAAACTTTGGTTTCGTTATAAACCAAAACATCTCCTTCTATAAAATAATCCGCGATTTCTTTAAATCGGGAATGTTCTGTAATCGTATCCTTTTCCCTGTTCAAAACGAGAAGCCGGGACTCATCCCTATTCTCTGCGGGGTACTTCGCAATCTGCGATTCAGGCAAAAGGAAGTCATAGTCTTTGAGAAATTCATCCATAAATATAGGGAAAGGAAAACCTTGCTAGAATAAAGATTTGCTTAAACTTGGTTGGAAAACCATGTTGAAGACAGTCTGGAACTCCGAAGCCATTGGGAAATTTGTTTTTATAAGTTTTCTATTATTTTTCCTAATCAGCGGTGTTACCCGTAACAAACAAAAATCGGATTTTCTGGATTATTACCACGCAAGCCAAAGATGGGGAACTGGCGAAAACCTATATAAATTCGATACCATTACCAAACTGACGGAAAAATTAAAAGATTGGCAGGAAATTTTTTTGCCGGAGAACGCGGCACTTTTGGATTCGCTGCAAAACCAAACGGGGACTTATATCTACCCTCCTCTTTTTTCCTTTCTACTGATCCCTTTCGGAAAATTGGATCCATCGTTTGCTTCCGGGCTTCATTCCATTCTGAATTGGTTCTGTCTCGTAGGGATATTTTACATTCTCTCCAAAATTCGATTTTTTGAAAATCAATCGAAAATCAGTCCATGGATATATGTTCTGACAATTTTAGCTAACTTTCGTTATCTGGAGAGTCATGTTCAAAACAACCAGGTGGGATTACTACTTATTTTCCTGGTTTTATCGGCACTGGTAAGTAAAAACGATCTGTTGTCAGGGGTATTACTTGCACTTGCAACAGTGATCAAGGTAACTCCCATCGTTTTTATAGTGATCTTTATCTATGAAAAAAGATTCAAAGCCGTTCTGTATTTTTTAGCGGGACTTATTTTCTGGAATGCGATTCCCCTTCTCTACCGTTTCGATTATACGATCGTAATGACAAAGGAATGGTTCACACAAGTTTTGGGCCAAGCACTCTCAAATCCTCTGGCAAGATCTTGGAAAAACAACCAAAGTCTGTCTTCCACTTTGGCAAAATATTTTTATCACGGTGCCGATTTTGTCAACCAACCTCTCTATAGACTCCCCTTTGTGGATCTATCTTTAAATACGATCAAATGGATACAAAACGGAATCATTGTCCTATTCGGATTACCAATATTGTACTTATTGAAAAAACCGAACTTAAAGTGGCACTTAACTTCGCTTTTGTTTTTAGCATCCTGTTTGTTCAGCGGAATCAGTTGGGTTCATAGTTTCGTGATTTGTATCTTTCCCATTTATTTTTTGATTTTGCATAAAGAGAATCATAAGTGGACTAGAGCGGAAAAAAATTGGTTTTTGATTACAATTGCGCTTGTACTTCTCACTCACAGATCCTTTGTGGGAGGACTCGTGGAAAATATATTTCTGATGTATTCCATTCTATTCTACTTAGGCGCAAGCCTTTATCTCTTTATCATATCCGTATCATTAAGGAATTATGAATCTAGGAATTGATGCAAGGCCTCTTGCTTACGGAATCACCGGCAACTCCCGCTATTTAGCGGAAGTTTTGCGGATCATTATAAAAAGAAATTCCAAAGTCCATTTTTATCTTTTTTCCAATAAACCGATCCATCCTGTTTTCAATGATATTTTAGATTTGCCGAACGTAAAAACCATCTATGAATCCAAGTCGTATCCAGGGCCGATTTACCTGAATTTTATATTACCGAAGCGAATAGCGGAACAAAATATCAATCGGTTTTGGGGAACATTGCAAATGTTGCCTATACGCAAGCTTCCCATCCCCAGCTTTGTAAATTATCACGATTTGAATTTTATTTCCGCACCGGAAACGATGGCAAAGTGGAATTTCTGGCAACACAAACTGCTTTCCCAATATACTTTAAAGAATGCCGACAAAATCTTTTGTTTGTCGAAAAATACGAAAAACGAAATCTCAGCTTATATGCCAGAGGCTACTAACAAGTGTTTGGTGGTATATCCCGGAGTTTCCAAACGGAATTTCAAAAAGACAAAGGGGATTTTCCCGAAATCCTTTTTTCTAACGGTGGGGACTCTCGAACCGCGGAAAAACATAAAACGACTGATAGACGCTTTCCGAAAGTTCAAAGAAACAAACCCGAAGGACGGACATTCTTTATTGGTTCTCGGCAGAAAAGGTTGGGGAGAGGAAGGAGACAAACTCTTTCAAACACTCACCGACGGCTCTTTGGAAAAATACAGAATTCAATTTATGGAAAATCCGAATGATGACGTGCTTGGACAAGCAATAAACGAATGTGAGGCGTTCTTTTTCCCTTCCCACCATGAGGGCTTCGGACTGCCTCTTTTGGAAGCGATGATTGAAGACAAACGTTGCGCTGCATCGGATATCCCTGTTTTTCGCGAGATTCTTTCCGACTCCTCCGACTTATATGTGCCGTCCTCTTCCTTGGAAGGTTGGACAAATGCATTTCAATTGTTTTCCCATCTTAAAACAAAAACCAGATCACCAAAATTTTCCAAAACAAAATGGTCTTGGGATCATACCGCCAAATTACTAGAAGAGGTTTTATTAAAATGAAATATAAATTGAAAAGACTGAAATTCAAAATCAGCGAATATTTGATCCGAAAACAAAATCGTTATTTCGGAACCGCAATATATGAAGAAATAAATTCAAATCCGGCTCCTAACATTCTGATCTTAGCCTGCGCAGGCATCTTTCTGTATTTTTTCGCAAAGAATGTACACTATCTGAATGATTTTTTGTATTGGTTCGTAGGACTTCTGGAGATTACAAAAATTTTGAAGATCGGGTTTTTAGATAATGTGAAATATTATCAATACTTATCCGTTTTTGTTTTTTTCTATCTTTCTCTTTCCCTTCTTTGGGATTTGGGTGTTCTACTTTCCCGCTGGAACGTACGTTTGGTGCTTGTGAAAGACGAAGTATGGATGATTCAAAATTCAGGATTCGGAAAAAAACTGATCAAATTCACTACCAAGTCGGAGAATCTGAGCTTGGAATGGAATCACTCGGGGCTTCTTAACATTCTAGGGCTCAATCGAATCGTTTGGAAAAAAGACGGACAGACTTTAGGATATTCTCCTTATTTCTTTCCTTACGGGAAAAACAAACAAATCCTGGATCAAATTTTGAAAAGAGCCTAGACCCGAATTTGAATTTTAAAACCGGAACAGAACATTTTGCGTAAAATATCCGTTATACTTATCCTGATTCTGCTCGCACTCTTTCATCTGAGATATTTATCTCAATTTTTTGATTGGGACTCTTGCGTTTACGCTTTGAATATCCAGCGAAATCGGCTTGAATCGGCCTTTTATAATCCGCACCATCTGGGTTTCGAATCTTCAGGGCTTCTCTATTGGAAACTGCTTCAATACATTTATCCTACGACGGATATTATGTTTTTTCTCAGACTTCGTATTTTAAGTTTCGCCTTATTCTTCTTAGGTGCTTTTATCTGGTTGTTTTACAAACTATATAATGATTTCATTTTGGCGGTTATTTTGGCTTTGGTCATCCAGTTCAGCCAGGCCTTCTGGTTTTACAGTCTTCATAATGACACTCCGCTAATCCATTCCTGTCTGATGGCTCTTCTGTTTTTATTCACAATTTATTTTATAAGGGAAGGTTTGAAAACCAGGCATTTGTTCTTTCTCTGGTTTTTACAACTTTCCTCCATCTATTTTCACCAATCCAACGTGATCCATTTCGGAATGGTACCTATGGCGATATTGATCTCGGGAAACCGGTATTTCGGTAAAAAAATGCGGACCATCTTTATCTACTTACTTACGTTAGGTGTTGCGACGATTCTTTCATATCTCTTTGTGGGATTTATCATCCTAAAAAAGGGATTGGGAAATCCCGACGAATCCCATTTTTCCTTTTGGATGTTCTTGTATGCGGCGATCGATCGATGGGGAACATCCGTGGGTGAAAAAAATTATATCCATTATTTCTATCGAGGTATCGGAGATGCGTTTTTGGTCTTTCAAACGGTAATCCCTAAGTTTCGAGTGGATTTTTCCAATCTATGGGCCAAACAATCCGCAGCTTTCAACTTTCATCTTTTGTTCTGGATTTTTAGCTTGGGTATTGGATTTTTGAATTTCCGTAATTTGTGGAGCCAGTTTCGAACTGAAATTTTGATTATGATATTTTGGTTAATACCTTCGATCGGATTTTATACTTGGTGGGAAGGTTATTTTTTCGAATTCTGGGTAGGCACTACCATAGGATTATGGATATTCAATTATTATATTCTGAAATCCTTAAGTTTTTCCCGACTGCCCTATTTTTCCCGTTCCTTACTACACTGCACCTATGCATTATTAGGTGGATTCTATTTTTTGACGAACTTTACTTATTCGACTCTCCCCCGTTCCATCGGTCCCAAATTCGGCTATGTGGAAGGAATCCAGGGACCCGTTTTGAAATTAGCAGAAGAAAAGATCTATAATAGGTAAACATCAATGTTATTTAATTCTTTTGAATTTTTAATTTTTTTCCCAATAACAATCATTATAGGAAATCTGTTGAAAAACCGATGGCAAAGGTTGTTTTTTCTACTTGCGAGCTATTATTTCTATATGGCTTGGCAACCAAGCTCCATCAAATGCGATGCCCGCGAAACTACAGGCATTGGATACTGGGTTGATACCCTTTTCTGCGATTACAAGATCAACGCCTATGTATCCATTTTGCTTTTTTCGACCGTAGTGGATTACTTTGCCGCGAGATTGATTGAACGATCAGAAGCCGGAAATTTTAAAAGAAAGATCTATCTGATCATCTCTCTTTTGGTAAACCTGGGAACTTTGGGTTTTTTCAAATACACAAACTTCTTACTCGGCCTACTGAATGATATCAATGTTTGGAATGATTTTCGATTTGAAAATCAAGACATCATTCTGCCCGTTGGGATTTCCTTTTATACATTCCAATCCATGAGCTATACCATAGATGTATTCAATGGAAAAACGGAAGCGAGAAAATCCTTTTTGGATTTTTCACTTTATGTTGCTTTTTTTCCTCAATTGGTTGCAGGTCCCATCGTTCGTGCGGAAACATTTTTCCGGGATTTGGATCACAGACTTACGGTTTATAAAGCCAATATCGAAGAAGCATTTTGTCTGATTCTGATCGGGCTCACCCGCAAGATCGTATTTGCAGATAACTTGGCTAAGGTGGTGGATTCCACTTTCAGTAACTACGCGAATTTGAATCCGATCGAAATTTGGACGGGAGCACTTGCTTTCGGTTGGCAGATCTATTTTGATTTTGCAGGTTACACGGATATTGCAATCGGTGTGGCAAGATTATTCGGATTCCAATTCAATCCCAATTTCAACTTTCCCATGTCTTGCAGGAATATTGCGGATCATTGGTCGAAATGGCATATCTCCTTTTCCACTTGGATTCGGGATTATATCTATATACCTTTGGGAGGATCAAGAGGCTCCGTATATACTTACATTCGCAACATTATGATTACATGGTTATTTGCGGGACTTTGGCACGGAGCAGCTTATCACTATGTGGCATGGGGAGTCTGGCAAGGTGTAATGTTACTCGGACATAAGTTTTACAGCGGAACCGGTGTTGCTCTTACCTTAAATGAAAAGGGAGGAAGAACTTACGACATATTCGCACGAGTATTTACTATGTTCTGTTTGGCGTTCGGATTTATCATGTTCCGCGCCGAATCCATGGAAAAAGCAGTAAGTATGATGAAGAGCTTAGTGTTCCTTCAAAACTCAGGACAACCGCTATGGCGTTGGGACAATTACCATTATGGTATTTTACTTTTGATATGTTTCATTGCAAGTTACGTATTCTCCAAAAGACAGATTCCATCTATCTTAAAAGGCAATCCGTTTAAATTCACCGCATTCGTAGTCGTTAATATATATCTACTCTTATTATTCGGAGTCACCGAGAGTCAAAATTTCTTGTACTTTCAATTTTAAAACTTATGAATCTAAAAGAACTAAAAGCATTTCTCATTGATAAACGACTTCTTCTGGCTCTAGGAATCCTCCTATTTATTGAGATTCTGTTCCAAATCGGTGTTTATAAACCTTTGTTGAAAAAAAACTCCTACGCCGCAAATATCAATCGTGTCACAGAACACGTATTAAATAATAAAGAAGTTTTGGATCCGGATATTCTGATCGTAGGCACATCGGTTGCATTCGAAGGTTTAAGTGTACGAATTTTAAACGAACAACTGAAAGAAAACGGTTGGAAGGTTCAATCCATTGCCATCCGTGGCTCTGAACTTGTTGTCCAACACCGTATCTTGGAAAAATATCTGGATGAATTTAAAAACGTAAAATACGTGCTTCATATTTTGGAACCGGGTATGGCATGGGTGGATAGAACGGAAACGATCGATCCGACTCTCGCGATGTTATCCGAGCTCGGAAATTTTCGAGCCATATCTTTGATCAAAGAATTTGAATATACTCCCGATAGATCCAGTTATGTTTATTTGGCATTCAAGTCTGTTGCTTATAGAAAAGATCTGGGAGATCTATTTATTAATTTCAATGAAAGAATCAAAGCCATCTCTCGTAGAAATAAAAATCCGAATCTAAATCCTTGGGATTACGAAAATGTAACCGCCGAATCTCTCGGACCTTATCAAATCAACAGTATAGAAGACTGCCTTGCAAAGACAAAACCGGATTCCTCTTTTCCTCTTCCCAAAGAATCCAATCCGGATCACAAAAGAATGATCTTTGAAACGTGTACCGTTGCAAATTCAGTTCCGAAATCTTCTGAAGAAACAGAAAGCACAAAACGTTACTTTCGAAGATTGCAAAAAATGTATGAATTAATCGCCAAAAAAAATATCCATATCATCGACATCTTTGCTCCCTATTCCAACGCAATCCGAGCTCTCAATGAAACAGGAAGGATGACTGTTTGGGAGAATGGACTTAATTCTGCACTTTCCCCTTATCAAAAATTGGATCAAATCGATATGCAAGACAGTTTGGGAACCGGAGATAATGGGAAATATTGTTTTGATTTGATTCATTTGAACCGCTTGGGAATGGAAAGTTTTTCTATTGCGCTTAGCAAAAAATTGGCGGGCCGTCTTGGAAAAAAATGAACTAACATTAAACGAAATGCAAAAGACAGTTGATGTCTGGATTCAATCCATAGGAGTTCGTTATTTTTCCGAACTCACCAACTTAGCAGTATTAGTCGAAGAGGTCGGAGAGTTTTCAAGACTCATGGCTCGCACTTACGGAGACCAGTCTTTTAAAAAAGGAGAATCTAAAGATCAGATCCCTTCCGAAATGGGCGATATTTTATTTGTCCTTACCTGTCTTGCCAACCAGATGGGGCTCTCTTTGCAAGACTGCATCGAAAAAACGTTGGAGAAAAATACTCTTCGGGATGCAAACAGACATAAAGAAAATGAAAAGCTTCAATCTAAGGATAAGACATAATTAAGTCGCGCGGGTGGTAAAAGCCCCCGCCCTGAGTCGGGTTGGGGGGTGTGGCTCGTGGGCTCGCAAAACAACCCCTATCACAATCCGTCCATTCCCTCCACTCTCATTTCCATCCTCAAAAAAATTTCTTAGAAAAAGTTCGCCTTTTTGCCTCTCATCTTCATCTTTTTTCCATTTCCAAAACCACCGTACCGCTTTTTACAAGACCAAGTAACTCGCGTTCTGTTGCAGTGAATTCTTTTTCCAAACAGCTAGTCGCAAAATCTCTGTTTACTTTTGGTAAAAATATGCTAGCGGAAATTTTTATTGCCGCAAAACCGATTTTGCCTCCTGGGGAGTCCATAAAAACCAACTCATCGTAAGTGGCCAATCTCTGCGAAGCTTGAGAAAGGGAAAATCCTGATGCTTCACAAGAATCAACCGTTTGATAATTAGTTATATTTTTTATATTAGTCTCTTCCGCTTGTGTAGTCGGTTTCAAAAACATCAAACCCGATTGCAAAATACTTTCTTGGCAGTCGGGAGTACGATCTGAAATTTTTTTCGTTTCATTTAATTGGAATGTCACTTCTGATTGAGTCACCAGAGACTGATTGATATTGCAAATACCTCTCGGCTTTCTACTGCAAGTAGACACATCAACTGACGATTGTTTAGTTACTTTAACGCAGTTCCCTTCCGAGCGAAAAGCGGATATAAGAATTAGAAATTGAGTCTGGTTTTGATTTCTCTCTTTTTGTTTAGCTTTCCCCTCCTCACCGCAATGGAATAAAGAAACGGATAAAACAAAAATTAAAAAATAAAAACGGCAACTTTGTGGCATTCGATTTAGAACCTAACTTCCATTCCGAGGTTTATAATCGGCAGATATACAATGCGCCCCCTGGGATCTTCCGATTGCACATAAGGAGAGTTTACCGTGTCATAAACAGGCGCAGGATTCACTCCTCTTTCATAGGCCTTTAGGTTATCAAAATTCTGCCCTGATTGATTTCTCCTTCCGTAGAAATTCACAAATTCAAGATAAACATTGATATAACCCCAACTGTAATTGTCGAATTTATCGATTCTTAAATCAAATTGATGAAAAGGAGCATACGCGTCACTATTGTATGCTTTTGAATATTCCGGAATGTACAAATTCGCCCCGAAAGTGGCCGCTTGGTTCAATCGATTTGCACCTGTAATAGGAGTAAAAGGAGAACCGGAAAAATAACGATACCTTCCTCCAATCTGCCATTCCGGATTGAACTTATACCCGAACACAATGTTCAGAATATGAGATCTATGCAAATCATAGAGTTCCATCCTATCGTTATTGAAAATAAATTCGGTTGTATTATTATCATAGTAGTTAAGATAATTTGTTCCGATCTTTGTTTGAGCAAGAATCGTCCTTTGACTATTTTCGAGCGTCCTATCTCTTTGTTCATCGGATGATAAACGAGCTTGGTTATTGTTCCGCTTAGTAAGTGAGTTCGTATAAGAGACCCAACCGAAAGCTCCCGATTCTTCTCTAGGATCTTTTGTCTTTTTCACAAAAAACTCCACTCCCTCGGAGAATCCGTAACCCGAATTTGAGTAATTTAAATTACGCGGTGTTAAAGGAGAATTGATCGCGTTCGAAGGGTCGCGCACAAAAAGACGTAGATCATTATTGAGAGAATAAGGATCGGTCGCATAAGAATCCGCGACAATTATATTCTGAAATATATTATGAAATGCTTCTAGTTTTAAGCTCCACCCTTTTGGCAGCTCTTGGGTAATCCCTATGGAGTTATGCTCTGATCTCTCCATAAATAAATTCGGATTGCCTGCACGTTTGGAAAGTTGTTCTACGGAAACGGGCGAATTATAATGAATACCATGTCCGGCCAAAATCGAAGTTTTTGTCGACTCAAACACATAACCACCGCTAATCCTTGGTGAAAGATTTACCTCTCCGCTGCCACTATAGGAATCAACTCTTCCTCCAGGTGTCAATCGAAAGCCATGCCATTTCCCCTGGAATTCGGCAAACCCTGCAACTTCATGGTAACGAATCCTATCTCCGTCTATAATGGATCGGAACTGCGGACTTGAATTGATTAGATTGTCAAAAATTTGACTGAACAATCGATTAGTCGATGTTATATTTTCGCCTTTCAGGTTTGTTTCTTTGGAGCGAAATTGCAATCCTCCTTCAAACTTCACATAATCTTCAAGAACATCCAATTCCAAACGTTCTTCCGCAAAAGTAAGATAATCACTGGTTCTATTTTGGAGTCCGAAAATATTTTCCGCTGTAGCCGGATTCGTTATTCTTAACTCAAAGAATTCGCGAAACTCGGTTCTCGAATAGGACAATGTATTTCTGAAACTTTTTCCCTTCCAAATATGGCGAATCCCGTCCGTTCGAAACAATCGATCAAGTCCCGTCGGTGGCCTCGGATCGGCGCCATCTCTTTCATAACTTGCCTGCTGTTTTGTATATGCCTGTCTATCCCGTCCTCCGAAGGTTTGGATTGACAATCTTTGTTCGTTACTGATATCCCAAATCATTTTCCATTGAAAATCATGATATTCTGCAAACTTAGCATCTTGAGGGATCGCGTCGGGATAAGTTCTCAATAAAACAAAATTCGGATAATTTTTTCTACCGGAAGTAATCATGGATAAAGAGGGAGATAACTTTGTCTGATTATAAGCATCTGTAAGAAAAAAATTCATATTAACAACCGTTTTATTCTGCTCTACCCGATCGGTCCCTTCAACCGAGATGATACCGCCAGTCGCAAAACCGTATTTAGATGGAAATGCCCCCGTATAAACATCAAAAGACCGGATTAAATTATTATTCAATACGGAAGACTGATTGCCTAAATGAAAAGGATACGACAACGGAAATCCGTCGAAAAAATACTGATTCTGTCTTGTGCCACCGCCTCTTAAAGAAAGATCTCCTCTTTCACTATTCGAATAAGGAACCCCTGATACTGCATTCGCACCCACATTGGTAAAAGCGGTAGGAAGTACTCCTACCGGAACTCCGATTACGACACCCGGGATAGTTTGGAGTGCTTTTAGGGAATCTCCTGCAACTCCCGGAATCCGTTTGATCTCGTCCTGTTGCAAACCGTATCTGGAAAGAGGAGTTTTGTCCCTTTCCCCACTAACAATGATTCCACCAGATTCCTGATCCCGAATGGAAACTAGAATAACCTGGCCCGAATATCTGATTTCCTTTGTAGAAGTCTCAATCCGATCACCTGCAACAATTTTAATTTCATAATAACCCGGACCGGGAAATAAAAGTACCGCAGTTCCTTCCGCATCCGTGATCCCGCTGGCTTTTGCATATTTTGCGACTACCGTTGCATTTGCAACCGGACGTCCAGAAGAAGATCGAACCAGATGAAATTTTACATCTATCTGTTTTTCCGCATGAATTTCTTTAAAGCCGAAAAAGACAAACAACAAAGTAAGAATGAGTTCGCTCTTTTTCATGCTGTATATTACTAACGCAAGATAGCTCTCAGATACAAGCGCAAATGTGCCGGATGGGAATTCATATCGGAAATACAATATTCGAATTTAGAACGAAAAACTTCGTCTCGTTTAGTTCTCTCTTCGTAAATGGAATAATCGGATAACACTTCCTTGAAAAAAACAACCTGACCTTCATGTTCATACTCTTCGCGAAAAAACATAAAAGCGTGAGCTAAATCATGCAAAACATGTTCCCAGGCATCCCGAACGTCTTCTATCATCTCCCCTTGCATGGCTCTATCCCAATCGATAGTAACAAACCGGTAACCCTCCGCTTGAGAAGTCAGCATCTCATAAGAAGAAGGAAGTCTATCTATCAAACGTAAGTCCCAATTCCCCAGATTCCAATTTAGTAAAGTTTGTCTGACCGTATCCGGCATGCCGTAAAACCGAACCTCGGTAAGAAAAGAATTCAAGTCCGATCTATCAGGCAGCGGTCTTCCTGTTTTTAAAAAAGAAAGTCTTCCTTTTCGTTCTTCCATGTACATCAGAACAAACCGTATCAAGAGCTCCGAATGAGGAGACGTACGATTTTCAAATGCAGCACGAAGACTTTCTAATTTCTCTTTTAAACGGAAAGCTTCCTTCGGCAAGTCCTCTCTGGGAACAAGCATCTTACGAAAACTTCCATAAGGTTTTCCATCACGAACAGGCATTCGGCAAACTCAATCCTCTGCTAGGTTATTTGCCTGTTTTTCCAATTTATGAATATTTTCACGGATGATATCGGCATTTTTAACAACTTCAGCGACACTCGCTTCCATATTTGCAACAACACCTAACATTTCATCTTTGTCGTTGGAAAGCAATTTGGCCTCTTCCGCGATTCTTTTCGAAAGTTCACTGATGTTTGTGAGAGAACTTAACATTTCCAAATTGGTATTTTTCTGAATCTCAATCTTATCCTTTAGGTTGGAAAGAACGGATGATAATTCATGGTATCCTTTTTGGAGCTCACTGGATTGATTTCTGGACTTTAATGCTAGTTCAACGCCTTCTTGGATGAATTTGTTGGATTTCTGAATGATGTTTTTGATTTTTGTGGCGTTCTCATTGGAATTGTCCGCAAGTTTGGCAACCTCTTGTGCAACAACCGCAAACCCGCGACCATGTTCCCCGGCTCTTGCGGCTTCAATGGAAGCGTTCAATGCAAGCAAATTCGTACGATCGGCGATTTCAGCCATGATTTGATTCACTTCACTGACTTGCTTTTGAGATTCGCTGACGGACACCAACCTTTGGTCCAAATCCCTTACGGATTCCGACAAGGAGTCACCTAAGATTCTGAAATCACTCATCTTATTAAATAAAGTGGAACAAGAATCACTAACAGAGATTAAATTTGCTTTTAAGGAATCCGAATTTGCATTTGCAGTTTTAATCTGGTCGTCTTGGTTGTTTATATTTCCAACGGAGGTTTGAATGCTATCGGAAAAAGACAACATAAGCTCGGACATTTCCTTGATACTCAATGCCTGATTTGAAATTTGAGTGTTAAAATTCTGAACGACATTATTGATAACGGAAACCGATCCTGCAAGCATCTCGCCGACGGATTTCAGAATGGTATTTTTATTTTCCATCGTCACTCTTTGGCGATTCGATTCATGGGTTTTTACATCAGCTTCTTCCCTCATACGATTTAATAAATCCAGAACAGTGCCTGCCAAATAACCAAATGCGATTAGAAATAGAATTTTGAATATTTCGTTCGAAATAGCAACTGTTCCCTTCATACTTTGTACTCCGATCGCTTCCTTAAATTCAACGCCTAAAGAAAAACTAATCGAAAGTAAAGCAACCAGGCAAAGCGCGGAATAATATGTACAAGCTAGTAGAGTTTTTCTGGAGAATAAAAAAGCGGAGTAAGTTATATAGAAATAATAAAGAGCGTACAAAGTAGGAGACTTGATCAAATCCGCAGCACTATCTCTCCCACTGTAGAGTCCGGAAGCTGTCACCGCAAATAAAACGGAGATATCTAAAAACAAAAATATACGAGGAAAAATTTTATTCAGTTTTCCTTTATTGAACAAGGAAGCCTGAATGGATCCGTAAATAAACATGGCAGTAATTCCAACCGAATAACTGATATTTTGTAAGGCGGTAGCCGTCTGATAAGATCCGATCACTGCAATTATATAGAAAGATGCAAGTGAAAACCGTACGCGATTTACATAAACCGGGCCGAGTAACGACCAATCTTTTATCTTCTGTTTTTGTTTTTCTTTCATTATTGGCAAAGCTGTCTCTAAGAGTAATCCATCGTATCACAGTAAGAAGTCAATTTATTAATTGTTCAAATTCAAATCAAAACTTAACATCCGCTAACCTTAATTCGAATCAAATGCAGAATTTCCGAAATAAATTTTAATGAATTACTTGACAAAATTTAGTTAAATATTAAATTATTTAATGTCTAACTATTTGAGGACAAAAAATATGAAAAAAGTATTACATTTAGGAAAAGAAAGGGGGCATGCTAACTTTGGCTGGCTGGACAGCCATCATTCCTTCAGCTTTGGAAACTACTTCCACCCGGAAAAAATCCAATTCGGAGCTTTGCGTGTCCTAAATGACGATTCCGTAGAGGCCGGCATGGGGTTCGGAACCCACCCTCATGACAATATGGAGATTATCTCTATCCCTCTTTCCGGGGAATTGGCCCATAAGGATAGTACGGGGACAAACGGAGTCATCCAAACAGGTGAAGTTCAAATCATGTCCGCAGGAAGCGGGATCCGACATTCAGAGTTCAATCATAGTCTGAAGGATAAGGTAAATTTTTTACAAATATGGATTCTTCCGAAAGAAAGAAACATTTCTCCCCGTTATGAACAAAAGGCATTTGCCAAAGAAGGAAAATTAAACTCCTTTCAAACGGTTGTTTCCCCGAATGAGCCTAATGCTGTTTGGATCAACCAAGATGCGTATTTCTCACTCTCGCTTCTGGAAGAAGGCAAAGAGTTGGATTACAAATTGAAAAATCCGAATCACGGACTTTATGTTTTTCTGATCAACGGAAAACTCAATGCAGAAGACCAACCTTTGGAAAGAAGGGATGCAGTGGGAATCTGGGAGACAGAGCAAGTTCACTTCAAAGCGGAAAAAGAAAGCGAGTTCTTAGTGATAGAAGTTCCCATGAACTAAGAAACTCTCAAGATACATAATTAAACCGCGCGGGAATCATTAAAGCCCCCACCCTGAATCGGGTTGGGGGGTGTGGCTCGTGGGCTCGCAAAACAACCCCTATCGCATCCCGCTCATTCCCTCCATCTTCATTCGCATCTTAAAAAAATTTTCTTAACAAAAGTTCGCCTTTTTGCCAAAACAAAAGGCGAACCTTTAAAACGTATGACCCATATCCAAATAAAAAAGAGAATCTTCCTTTGAAAAAGCCATATCCATCAATATAACAGTTGCTTGGTCCCAAATGATGCGCATACCCATACCTCGTGAATGTTTGTAACCTTGCGTAGAGATTTCACGCATTCTATCCCAAACTTGACCTATATCATAAAAAGGCACAAGGCTCACTTGAAAATTCTGGTCCCATAATTCAAAACTGGCAAATCTCCACCTAAGTTCGAAATTATAAAATCCCATAACAGGCCCGTAAAATCTTTCCTGTCTGTAACCTCTAAGAGTATTCTGACCACCTAAGGCTCCCATAGGACCGTCAATCGAGTATAAATATCTATATTCAAAAAAAGGTACATTACCATCGATTCTTGTCAAAGCAACACGTTGGGCGATCACCAACTCTTCAAAGTAATGTGGGAAAGGTTGCCAAAAATTCTTGGCTTGCACCATATGCCTTAGATAGGAAAAATCGGAACCTATCATCCTTTCCGCCCGATTAAAATTATACTCAATCAACCATCCGCTATCCGGGTCCGGTTCATAATCACGAGTATCATACGCAATTCCTCCCCGAAGATAATTTAGATTTCCACCTTTTTCTCCGATTAATTTCCCTCGACTGGCATCTCTGGAAATATCGGAAATATCTTCCTGAACGGGAACATCCACCCCAAAATAAGGATCTTTCGCCTTCGTCCATTCACCATCATAACGCCTAACTATGTTTTTAGAGAATTCAGCCCCGCCCCAAAGCCTGAATATTTTATGTATCGTCTTATCTAAAAAAAATTGCGCGTACGTAGTCTCAAAACGATACTCATTTTTTCTTTGTGTAGAAACAGCTTCCCGACCTACTCCTTTGGACGTATAATAAGAATTAGCCGATTCAAAGTCTGTATAACTCGCATTCCGATGCATCTCTCCGTCCGGTTGGTTCCTGTCGGAATATTTTAACGGTGCAAGAGAAGAACTACCCAAGCCGAAGTATTGATTGTGTAAATTGGTATCGTGACCGACAAAAGTCTTCAAACGATAAGGGGAATCTAAAAAATAAGGAGCATCCAAGGATACAAAGTAATTCTGAGTGCCTCGCGTACTATTATAAGCACCGGTAGAAATCGAATACTCGTAAGGTGTGTATTGAAAAGAAGGAGAATCCTTTTTGCCGTTATAAAAAAGATTGGCGATCAGCCCCCCTCCTTTTCCGGAAACGGCATCATTTCCAATTAAAGGAAGGCCTGTCGCATACCAGCCTTCTCTTTTACCTGCAAGTTCCTTTGCATCCAGTTTCTTAAAGTCGCCGATCCAAGATGGGATCGGTTCTTGGATTTTAGGTTTATCTTGCGGTTTATCCAAGTCCTGGGTTTGAGCAAAAAGGCCGACACTGAGGAAATAATATATTGATAAGATCAGGCAAGGCTTAAGCAATTTGAATCTTTGCAAAAGACTATACCTTCACGTATTTATTTGGCTTCGCGAACTTGAATGGTTTCTACCCTATCTTCCCCGGCAATGATATCGGAGAGAATGACAACTTTTTCACCGGGTCTTAGAAAACCGTTATTCTCCAAAGTTTGGATAGCAAGTTTAATCGTTTTTTCCGGATCAGATGAAAAATCCACCCGATAAGGAATTACTCCACGAGTCATCCAAAGCTTCCGGCGAACAGATGTCATATTGGTAAATGCATGAATAATGGAATGTTTCGGGTGAAAGGAAGCGACGTTATTTGCGGTAATCCCTCTTCTAGTAATCACGATAATCGCAGGCGATTGTAAAGAATCGGCAAGATTGGATGCTGATTTTGCCATTTCTTCTTTTTTGTCTTTAGGCTTTCTGTTTGCCGCCATACCTAAGTTAATCGAAGCTTCCATCCTACGGGCGATCTTATCCATCATCTCGACACAGCGAATAGGATATTTTCCGACTGCAGATTCTCCGGATAACATAATCGCATCCGCTTCTTCATAAACTGCATTGGCAACATCAGTCACTTCCGCCCGGGTAGGAGAAGGGTTTTGAATCATAGATTCAAGTAAGTGGGTGGCAACAATCACTCGTTTACCCTCTTCCTGGCAACGTTTGATGATCCTTCTTTGAACGATCGGTAGTTCTTCGATCTCAATTTCAACACCCAAATCTCCGCGAGCAACCATGATCCCGTCGGATTCGCGGATGATCTCATCCAAATTACGAAGTCCTTCCTGATCTTCTATCTTGGATATAATCTGCGCGTGATGATTTTTTTCTTCGATAATTCCGCGAAGTTGTCTTACGTCTTCGGGAGAACGTACGAAAGATAAAGCTACAAAATCGATATCTTCTTCCAATCCGAATAGAATATCTTTCAAATCCTTCGGAGTAATGGAAGGTAGGTTTACCCGAATCCCAGGCAGGTTGATATGTTTACGGGAACCCAACTTCCCGCCATCTAACACAGTACAAACGAGTTCGTTTTCTCTAATTTCCTGGACTGCTAAATTGATAAGTCCGTTATCAACCGTAACCTTATCCCCTACCTTCAAATCCTTTACAATATCCCGGTAATTTACAAATACACTTTGTGCCTCCGCTTCCATTCCGGGAATGATATGAAATGTAAAAGTTTCACCGACTTTCAAATGTAAGTCGTTTTTTACATCTCCTGTTCGGATCTCAGGCCCTTGCGTATCCAATAATATGGAAATAGGATGTTTGTGTAGTTCGTCTTTATTGAGAGATTTAATGGTACGAATGACTTTTCTATGACCTTCAATATCCCCATGAGACATGTTGATTCTTGCGATATTCATTCCTGCTTCGGCAAGTTGGCGAATCACATCTTTTGAAGAAGAAGCGGGACCGATCGTACATATGATTTTTGTTTTTCTAGCTCTGAGATTTTCTATTGCGGGCATTTTTTGTTACGGTTTAAGACGAGGTAATATTCTATTTAAAAATTCTAACAAAGATTCAGCAATGTCAAACTTTTCTTGGTTTGGGAATTTTTCATTTCTTTGACGATTGCTCTCTTCGCTTACTTTCTCCAAAAGGCGTTTCCCCTGGCGTTTCAAATAAGAAGCGGATACCAGGATGGGCCATGGAAATTTTTCCCTTTGGTTACGAACCGGAAAAGAATAGATTTCCTTCCCTCCGAACTTTTTAAGGAAAAAAATCAGATTTTCCTCGGTATAAGCACCACTTAACTTTGTTAAGACGTATTCCCTATCAGGATAGATTCCGAAATCCCAAGCCTCATCCAAAATACGGACAATAGACTCCATGGATTCCTTCCATTTTTTTTCTTCTTCCGGTGTACCTTGTTTTACCGGTTCCGAATCGGAATCGTTATCCGAAGAAGATTTTGTTTGTTTTTCGCCCTCTTTTTCCTGAACTTCCTTTTCCTTGAGTCTCGCTCTTACGATCCTTTCTTTTTCCTGCGCGATTTTAATATTCTTTTGTGCCACCAAATCCTTGTTCAATTGCTGTTGCAGCCTGGCTTTGATCGCGGGGATTTCGTGTTTATGAACCGTATTGGAGCCGATCATCATTCTCCAGAGTTTGGTTAAAAAAGGCAAAAACTGGAACAGACTTTGTGCTTCGATTTCTTCGAATATTCTCTTAGGTCCTTCTTCCATCAAATGAACGGTTACATTCATCACGTTTAATACCCTGATTTCCAAATCATTCCGTTTGGTTGCGAAACTGCGTTTTGCAGATTCGATCGCTTGTTGTACGCAACCTTTATGTAAGATAAATTCGTTATAAATTTTGCGATCCGCATATTCCGCGTACAACAAATCATTCTGCGACATGAGGATAGCGCGAAACTCATCACTGAGCGGCTCGCCACTGACTCGAAGTTGATTCAACTCCACAATCCGACCTGCCTGCTCCAAAAAGAGCATCAAGTCTTCCACTTGCTGTTTTCTTTTTTGTTTTTCTTCTTTTTCCCTGTCTTTCTCTATAATCTCGTTTAGAACAAGAGTTTCTTCAATCAGGGTTTTTTGGTCGCCGTAAGAGTCATTCATATAACCCAAAATCTCAGTGAGAGTGGCTCTCGGCGAATTCCACACTTCTTCCGAAAGATTCCCCATGACGCCTAACTTCTGCAATGCGGGGTAAATCGTGTTTTTCACGTAATCCACATAAGCATCATATCTATCGGCAATCTCGTTCGGTTTATTATAAATGAAAACGGATTTATTTCCGGGTCTGCTTGCCGCATCATTTCTGAAAAAGAAAAGAATCTTATCATCCACCAATTGTTTCAAGACAGGCTTCAAATGGATCACAATCGTAGCATCTTTTTGAGGCTTTGTCTTATCATAAGGACACTGAAATAAGTTTCCTATTTCGGTTGCAGCATAGGTATCAAAGAGGCGGTTTGCATCCACTGCCGCCTTGATCACTTTCTTCATTTTCTCTTTGCCGGAATATTTTCTTTTTTCTTCAAACCAGGATTTGATCGCTACTACGGAATGTTCGTTCAAACCTAATGCATAACGAAAGGCGGTTCCCCCGTCTGCCGTTGTAGGTCTAGCAAACACGGTATTATGCTTCAGGTATGTACGTGCATTTTCAGGATCACCCGGCTCATTGGGATGAAATTCCAATACATTCAATTTTTTCAAAATAGGAGGGTTTTGTTTGAAACAAAGATCGTTTACATATGCTTCGATCCTGTCCCGATCCACGGAACTATCCCGTTCAATCTGTTCGGTATTCGGCAAAACTTTATTTTGAAGAAATTTATCAGTCCATTCGAAGATCACAAGCAGAACCTTGTAAATCCCCTTAAAAGAAAAATCTCCCCGGGAATCCATCGCCTGCACTTTCTGAAGGCAGGCAGTGTAATCAAATACTCTTAGTTCGGGGAGATTCGGATCTAACATAGTTTACTTGTCTTTATGACGAAATTAATCCTTTTTTATAAAGGAGTTCCGCATTTAAAAGCGCAGCTCCGGCAGCTCCACGGATGGTGTTATGCGAGAGAACAACCCATTTCCAATCCAGGATACTATCTTCCCGAAGTCGTCCAACGACCGTTGCCATTCCTCGCCCTGTGTCCAAATCCAATCTCGGTTGCGGCCTATCCGCTTCTTCCCGGTAGACGATCGGTTGTTTTGGTGCCAAAGGAAGATCTAGTTTCTGCGGTTCTCCTGAAAATTCCTTCCAGGTTTTCAATATATCTTCTTTGGATGGTTTTTTCTTAAACTTAACGGACACACAAACAGTATGCCCGTCGAAAACAGGAACGCGATTGCAATGAGCCGAAATTGCAAAGGATGCTGATTTGATTTGTCCGTTCTCTACGGTTCCCAAACATTTTTGCGGTTCTATTTCCGCCTTGTCTTCTTCCCCGCTGATGTATGGAACTACGTTTCCAAGTATGTCCATAGTAGGAACTCCCGGATAACCTGCACCGGAAATCGCCTGCATGGAAAATAACATCACGGATTCGATTCCGTATTTATCATGCAAAGGTTTAAGAGAAATGGTCACACCCATAATCGTACAATTGGAATTTGTAATGATCTTGCCGGATGTTTTTTGTGATTTTAAAACTTCCAAATGTTCCGAATTCACCTCTGCCGACATAAGCGGGACATGGGGATCCATTCTATGGTTTTTTGAATTGGAAATTACGATCACACCGCTTTCTGCATATTCGGTTTCCACCTCACCTGCGATAGACGAGTCAAGACCGCTAAACACGAGTTGCACGCCCTTAGTATCCGTCGGTTTTGGTAAGGTGATAACGATGTCCTTTGCATACGCCGGTATATCGCTTGAAATTTTCCAACGCGACTTCATCACCTCACCGTAAGTCTTTCCTGCGCTCTTCTCTGAAGCTGCAAGATGAGTCACGGTGAAAAAAGGGTGATTCTCCAATAATTGAATGAATCTTTGTCCCACGGAGCCAGTTGCTCCCAGAACCCCTACCTTAATTTTTTCCATAAATTTCCTTACCTATTCGTAAGGTCTGGGATTGACCCTATTTAGAAAAGATATTTCCGATCTCTCTCACATAAATCGGATTCATTTGCTCCATTCCTAAATAAGTAAAATGATGAAAGTCAGAAAATCCCTGCATGGGAAGTTCGCGTCTCATATCCCTAAAGAAAACATTCGGGGAAGAAAGAGATTTCAAGTAAGCCAAATAATCGTTATACCATTCTGAGGATTCGTACCAATCCAGGGAGATAGGATTTTCAGGATTATTGATAATTAGGATGGGAATGCCACTCTCTTGAAACCGATTTGCAATTTTTTTTAAATAATTCAGATGAAAGATCGGCTTAAATTTCTCCTTCGCAATCCTCTTCTTGGCTCTTTCCAAAGCAACTAAGTAGCCAATCCCCGGACGTTGGTCCAAACCTTCTAGCAGCCGGTAATAAAAATACGATTCGTACTCCTTATCTTCCATGTGAACGTAACGATCATCCTCGCTCCTAGGTTCCCTTTTGTATTGCATTCCTTGGCGGGGAGATTCCAAACCGAATGTTTGCTGAAGACGAACCCCCATGGGATCATAATGATAATCCAGATAGGCGCCTCTTGCCTTGTTCGCATACCAAACACGAGAAAGTTTTGCAGTCACAGGCAGGAGGGGAGAATAAAAATCCGAAGATAGTCCGATCTTCACCCAACCTGTATGATCCAAAACCACCGTTTGGGATTTCCCTAGGGAGTTTCGGATATGTAGGGAAACAGGACCGTTTTCCAATAAAAATTCGGTCACCTCGATCCAAAATCCGTCTTTCTCTTTTTTCATTTTGTCTATGGGCAGAAACGAAAAAGATTCTTTGGTCCATCCGAGAGTATTAATTCCTTCCGGAATGGGCACTCCTGCATAAGCATGATAACTTGTATTTCTCCCGAACCTATGTTGGTAAAGATTGTTCAGATTATTCAGGTAAATGTCTTGGTAACGATAAAACCCGAATACATAGGAGATCAGGTATTTCGCCCTCTTTTCATAAGACATGGATGATCCGACTTCACGCAATGTTTCTTTGGGAAATACCCATAAGGATTGAGGTGCCTCCTCGAATGTAAGTGCATCCCGGATCAATTCCCCTTCGTCTACAGTCTCATTCGAACCGTCCGGGAACATAACATACGTTCGATGAAGGCGCAAGTCGATAAAATTGATCGGGTAAACAACCAAATCCGGCTGCAAAGGAAAAAGCCAATCCAAAAGCAAATAAACATAAAGCGGGCTGTTTCCTGCGTAAGCAAGATAGACCACCTCATATTCCTTTCCCGTTTTTTTCAAAAGTTCTTTGGAAAGCAGCTCCGCATCGAAAGAATAATAAGCGATCGAACTTCCTAAAATAAGAATCCTAGGTTTTGTCTTCGGCTCGTTTGCCACTCGATTGTATTCATATAGAAAATTAAAAAAATGATTCGTATTCCATGGGGATTCGTTCGGAAGAAAAAACTGTCCTTTTCGAAACAATGCCCAATCAAATAATACTATGGAAAAAATGATCGAGAGAATGAGTATAAAACGTGTTTTTAATGATTTCATCAGAATACAAAATACACAAACGGTTGCCCCTTGGCTGAAAGTAGTACGATAGCGATAAAAGCCAATGAAAATAAGGCTCCAAACGCTATGACTTTCCATTCGGATCGGAATAAATTCTCCAATCTTTCTTCCATTTCCGCATTGGTTTTAAAATACTTCTGTCCGATCCAATGGCCCGCTACCAATGCAAATAGGCACCATGCAGTACTTAAAAATATGGCATGAGGAATGGTAATTATCCCGTTTTTGGAGAAAAGACCCTGTAGATAGCACAGGGAAACGGTAAAATCGGGACTTCTGAAAAAAATCCAGAGCAAGATTACTGAAATGAATGTAAATAGCTGCAAAAGAACTAACTTTAGTTTCACCACATAACCGAAAATAAACGAGGCATTGAAAGCAGAACCGACAGAGGGATTTTCCTTTCTTTTGAAAAACAGCCTTTCCATCACAAGTAGCAACCCATGACCACCGCCCCAGAAAACAAAATTCCAACTAGCTCCATGCCATAGTCCGCCGAGCAACATGACCACCATCAAATTAAAATTCGTTCGAAATCCACCTTTCCTGTTTCCACCCAAAGGAATGTAAAGATAGGAACGTAACCACCCGGAAAGGGACATATGCCACTTGGTCCAGAATTCGGAGAATCCTTTTGCAAGGTAAGGCATCCTGAAATTCTCAGGCAATCGGAAACCCAGGATAAGTGCCGAACCCTGGGCGATATCCGTATACCCGGAAAAATCGCAGTAGATCTGCCCCGCATAGGACAGCACCCCCCACCATAAAAAAGATGGGGAAAGATCTTTCGGGTGTGAAAATGCAAAATCGGAAGTGTTGGCTAAATGATCCGCCAAAACCGATTTTTTCAAGGCCCCGAGAAGGATCAAAAAGACTCCGAAGGCTAGGGGAATTTCAGAAAATGACTTAGGATTTCGAATCTGAGGGAGAAATTCTTTCGCGGTTACAATAGGCCCCGCTACCAACTGCGGAAAAAAGGAAAGAAACAACAAATAATGCAAATAATTGGACTCGGGTTCAATTTCCTTTCGAAAAACATCTACAGTGTAGGAGATGGACTGAAAAATATAAAAAGAAATCCCAACAGGCAAAATGACCTGAAGCAAAGGCAAATGAGCCTCCACACCCAAAAATTCAGCTAAAATATGATAATTTTCACTGAAAAAATTTAAATACTTAAAAACAGAAAGAACCCCTAAGCCGTTTCCCAACGAAATCCAAAGAAAGAATTTTCTTCGAAAAGGATCGAAAGATCTTCCGATTGCTTGTCCACAGACAAAGTCCACAACCGAGACCCAGACCAACAGCAAAACAAAGCGAGAGTCCCAGGCAGAATAAAATAAAAGACTAAAAATAAGTAAAAAACTGATTATAAATTGATCAATTATCGGCTTATTTTTAAAAACTCCAAATTTCCTTAAACAAAACGGAACAAGCCATCTAGCAATGAAAACGATCAAGAAAAAAATAACATAAATTGGAGTAGTAAAAATCATTATCTGGATTATTTTTAACTATTTATTTGATTAATATTATGCAGTAAACTGGCGAACCAGCAGCAAATCATCTTTGCAAATTTGGCATTATTATGCCTATTTTTAGGCAAATCTACCCACTTAAACATTGTATTTGCACTTCACTCCACAGTTTGGGCAGGTACAAGTGACTTCTGCCTTTACGCGTCTGCCTCCTTGAGGGCCTTCCACCTTACCAACTGCCACAAATTCAAAGGAAACGCCTTCCGGAACGTAATGTCCGGCCCCATATTTCGCAGTACCTTCTATCAAATTAGAGCAAGCGTGGCACTTCACTCGCAATCTTATCGTTTCAGCCATAGAAAGCAGAGAACTGTGCAAATACTGCCCGTAAAGCCCTTTTCGGTGAGCTGCCTTTTTTTCAGGATCATGAATCTTTCCTACACATGCCATTTTGTCAGCAGAATGCTCAATTTTTCAAATATCCCGCGCTGCTCCGGATTCCACCGAAAACCATCTTTAGCTGTGCGCTCCATTGGGGCTTTTTACGGAAATGACGATTTTTCGGCGCCCGGACTAACTTGAAAAATTCGCCTTAAATCACCGAAAATCACTCTACTTATTTATCCTTCTGAAGAATGCCTCAAACTGCTTGTTTTGTTCCATTCCTTAAGGAATTGCAATATTTTGTCCTAACCACTGATCACTGACCAGAACCAGGCAGTTCGCTAACTGCCGATATTTCTAATCCCTTTTTTATGTTTTTCCTGGGATTTTACCCTAGTGATGCCCATACTCTATCCTTGATTTTTTCATTCTATTCTGCAGAAATGGTCCCCGAAAACCCGCTTTTCTGGCCCTATTTCAGCCATCAAATGACTTGAAATGGCCTGACCGACAGAGGGCGGACCTCAAGAATGCTTACCAAAAGAAGGCACTTTTTGGATCTGCCCTATTTTATTGCCCTTCCCCGGGCGATTATTTTATTTAACAGTTTTTGAGATAATTGCTGAATTTTAGGCAAAAAAGAAAGCCAGGAATGCGGCAATTAAACTTTTCTTTTTAAGATTCGATTTAATGCCTAAAAATAGGCAGAATTGATGATTTTGCTTAAGTTTAGGGTGTATGGAGAGAAAGTAATGAATTATGTCTATTTTTGTCAATTCTCCCTGTAGAGTGCACAGGAAGAATCGGCTTGATTGGTTTATTTCTTTTTTGCGGCCTTTTTGGAGGCTGATTTTTTAGCAGGTGATGTGCTTTTGGAAGTTTTAGAAGACTGACTGCCTTTTTTGGCTAAACTATCAGATTTGGTGCGAGAATGGCCTTCTTCGTCCCCATCCCCAAAACTAACTCTGGATTCACTCGGGAGCCTTCCGTTTCTTTTAACCATGTAAATAAAATGTCGGACATACTGTGTATATGGCTCAGGAATTGCTCTTGGATCGAAGGACTTCGGGTCGGCAAGCAGTTGATTGACCTGGGCCAAGGGAAGGTCGTCCTTGCTGGTTGCCATAAGGATATCGAGTCTTTTGCAAATTTCTGTATCATTGACTTCGACAGAAAGCTTCCGCATCGCATTGGTAAATTTTTGGAAGGCAACTCGCTTGGGTTGAGACATATCCCCAGAAAAGCAACGGGACTTAGATTGGCAATCGAATTTAAGGAGAATTGCCCAAGAGTCCTCTCGTTTTGCAATGAAAGCCCGGAGAAAATAATCAGTCCTTTTGAAATTTCAGCCTTACGGCTCTCCATTGAATCTCCGGAAGTTTCCAACCGAAAGACTTCTTTTCCTCCTTTCAAAATCGTGGCCGATGACCGTCGAGCTGCTGAAATGGTCCCCGGAGAAAGACTGGAATTTTCACGAAAAAGATTCGCATCAATAGAAATTACTTTTTTGGTTTCTTCCTGAAAAGTTTGTAAATCTTCGCATGGGAGAGAAGAGGAAGAAAGGCTAAGTGACTCTTCGGTATCGGGAACAGTTACATAGGAAACCACTCCATCCACAAGTTGTATAGGAGTGAGAAGTTCGTCCACAGGGATGATGGTGGGCAAGGAAGAGTCAAAAGCGAAGAGAGAAAAAGTAGGAACAAATACAATTGCCAGGAAACTAGCAAAAGCCAATTTCATTAGCAAAAACCGTGCCAAATTTGTATTCTTTTTCTGCAAAAACATAGAGATTTGTCACAAATATCCCCTATTTTACCAAAAAAGAAAGCTTTTTTCTGTATTTTTCGGGGAAATTAGCTGCTGATCAGCACAAGGGCTTTGGATCGGAGTTTCCATTCCCAGAGCACAATTTCTTTCTCAATGTCCGTGGCCGATTCTTGTTCTTTGGCAAGTAAGGCATAAATCATGCTGGAAATATCTGCAGAGAAAATCCGATCCAATTCTCTTTCAAATTCTTCTACTTTAAATTCCAGAATTAATACGGCCAATCGGAAAGCTTCGTTCATTGCTTTCAATTTTTCTTTGGCGGCTTCGAGTTCTTCTTTTTGGTATTCGTTTCGAATCATTACGTCCAGGAAAGTCCGAATGAAAGAGACATCTTGAGAGGAAAGGTGAAAATCCAAAAGAAGTTGTTTTACCTTATCCAGGTCCATCGCTCTCAAATGGATCCGAGCAAGGAAGACAGGATTTTCACTGAACATATTTAAGTTCTGATTTTTAGTAACATCGGTCGCACGGACCTTTTCATAATCTACGATTCCCTTATCTTCTTTGGAACCGGTTGCGGCGAGACTTTCTGCTGCTGCGGTATTGATCTTTTTTTTGATCACCAGGATATTCAAGCTAGGATAACGAATTTTGAAAGTCACCATCTCAGATCTGGGGATTTCTTCATCAACAACAAGATACTGAACCTGCTCCCCTGATTCCCAGGCATTCATCAATTCTTCTTTATTTCGATAGTGATAGATAATGACAGGAAGAGCATCGCTTTGGCTGCCCGTTCCTAAAAATATAGTTTTGATTTCGTTGGAAAACCCATGTTGGTAGGGAATGACCATTTTCCCAGCTTTCACATTTACAAAGGAAAGTTCCCCCGAATGAAAATGGGAAAGATCAAAGTCTTCACCAAAGAAACCGACTTTTGGGACGAGGACGACAATGGAATTGTTTTTGGAACCCTTGGGAACTTCCGGCCCCAAATCTGTAAAAACGACGTAGGTCATTTTGGAAAGGCGAACCTTTACCAAATACCCTCCCGGGGTTTTCCTTTCTTCGTAGACCGAATCATCCATATTTATAAAAGACCAAGCTGTTTCATTTTGTATTGCAATGACCCTCTAGAAATCCCAAGCGCTTTTGCCATCCGGATTTGGTTTCCGGAAAATATTCTTGTAGCAAGTAGAATCTTCTGCCTTTCTAAGGCTTGGATTCCCCTCCGCAAGTCTAAATCTTCATTGTCCAAAATCCGCACATCTACGTTTTCCTCACCCAAATCGGTGAGACTGATTTCTCTTGTTTTTGACCTTAAAATCGAAGACAAAAACAAGTTTTTTAAGTCAGAAAAATTAGACGGAAAATCACGCAACTTTACTGATAAAAGTGCTTCCTGGCTAAGTAAAATTCCGTTACGATTTTGACTGATTGCCAATTCCTGAAAGAGTGAATTTGCAATTTCCAAAAGAACTTCTTTTGGTAAAAAATCAAATCCCGGAATAAGAATTTTGTCTTTCAAAATCATTCTTTCGAAAGCAGGTAGCATTTCTTCTTTTGGTTCATTACGATCAATAAAGAAAACCAGTCCGTTGAATCCGCCAGAATCTAGCCAATCCAGAACAATTTTCTGTTGGCCGAGACTCCAGGATTTTGGTGATAAAAATACCAAACTTCCCTGACTTGCTTCTCTCCCCCAATCAGATAATGCTTTTTCCAATTTACCCAAATTTTCGGGCAAAGAGCCTAATACTAAAAATGGAGATCCTGGCCGAAGTTTGGAATGGATCCATTTTGAAAAAGTTTTTTTCCCACTTCCACTAGGACCCAAAATCGTAATGATCTTTTTAGATTCCAACGCAAGAATCCGCTCTTCCCAATTAGGGATTAATTTCAAAACGGCCGGCTGAGTAGAGACCTGAACTTGAATCGGTTCGGCAGACCGGGCAGGAAAATTTCCCCATTCCTTTCCTATTTTCTCAGAAAATAAATATAGAAAAGTATCTATGATTTCACCCTTTTCTTCTTCCCATTCCATCAAAAGGAATCCAACCGATTTACCGGCGGATTGGATTCTAAATACTTTTGCATCCCCATTTTTCCCAAAAAGCTCAAACTCTTTTCCGGAAAAATGGCAGGGCAAATCGGAGCCCATTACTTCGTCCCAATGTCTTCCTTCCCGAGTCAGAAAGGAATAAAAAAATCCGTCTTCCCCGTATCCAAAGGATGCGCTTTCATAATAAGAATCTTCTTCCGGGGATTTTAAAACTACAATTCCCGCCCTTGCTTCCAGGACTTGGCAAAGCTCCCCCCATGCAGAAGGAAGGATAGTTTCTATCCATTTTCTACCTTCTATTTTTGAGAATAATATTGCCTGAATCCCTGGGGACATTTTATGAAACTGTTTAAATTTAATCACTTTGTCAAGTACGTACCGCTTTGAATGTCGGACGTCCGACAAGAATCCACGAGATAGTTTTTACTAATTTTTGGTATGTCGGATGTCCGACAATGCAAGTGAGTAGCGATTTTTATTTTTTTAGATAAATTTTAAAATTCAATTGCTAGCTTATTTTTCTCAAGAAACGATACCAAAACGGAAGGAAATTTTAGTAAAATGATAACGATTGCAGTGGCAAACCAAAAGGGAGGAGAAGGAAAAACAACCACATCCTTGAATCTCGCAATGGGTCTTGCGCGAAGAAATTTTAAAACCCTTCTAGTCGACATGGATCCTCAGGCAAATTCTACAGGAATTTTCGTGAATCCGGAATCAGTAGACAAAGATCTTGCGCATTTATTTCAAAATTCCGTAAAACTGAAAGATATTATTTTGCCAGCGTATAACGAATATATGTGGATTGCCCCATCTAGCTTACGTTTGGCGGAAATGGAAACGGTTTCCGTAAATTCCGTAGAGGCACCCTACATTTTGAGAGACGCCATGCAAGGGTTAGGCGAATTTGATTTCATTATCATAGATTGCCCCCCTTCTCTTTCCATTTTCACGGTAAATAGCCTAGTCGCTTCCAATTTTGTACTCATCCCTCTTCAGGCGGAAAAATTTTCCATGGATGGAATTATGGGGCTCCAGCAAACCATTTCTTCCATCAAAAAAAGAATCAATCCTGATCTGGAGATACTTGGAGCGCTCATCACTCAACTGAAGCCTCAAACTCTGCTTACCAAAACTATTTTGCCCGTATTAGGAAAATACTTCCGAATTTTTGATCACACGATTTCGGACGGTGTTGCCATCGGGGAAAGCCATTTGGCAAAAAAATCAGTTTACGATTACAATAAATCCTCTCGCCAATCGCAAGAGTATGAAGGATTTTTAGAGGAGGTATTACGTGAGCTTAAAAAGTAAAAGACTTGGGACACTCGCCGATATCTACCAATCGGAAAATTTAGACGGAACCATCCGAACGATTAAATTAGATAAAATCGAGCCTTCCGAACATCAACCCAGACAAGAAAGAAAAAAAGGAATCGATGAACTCGCCGCCTCCCTAAAAGCGGACGGGCTACTGCAACCGATCGTTGTTTCCAAAGGAAGGGGTGACGGTAATTACAAAATTATCGCTGGGGAAAGAAGGTTCCATGCAGCAAAATCCTTGGGATGGCTGGAAATCGAATGCAAGATCCTGGATCGTCCCCAAAACGAAATTTATAAATTAGCCATTATAGAAAACCTGCAAAGAGAAAATCTATCTCCCTATGAAGAAGTAGAAGCATTGGTTTTTTTGAAATCGGCTCATAATTATACAGATGCAGACCTAGGGGATATGTTTGGGAAAAGTAGAAGTTATATGTCCGAAGTTTTGTCCATTGCGGGTATGGAAAAAAAAGACCTGGATCGTTGCCGTTCGCTGGATATCCAAAACAAAAACCTTTTGGTCCAAGCAGCCCAAGCGTCAAAAAAAGGAGCTCTTTCCGACTTTTTAGATTTGTACAGCAAAGGACAATTGAAGACGGTTCGGGATGCCAAAGATTTCAATAAGCAATCTATAGAAAAACCAATCGAATCCCAAAGAAGACTCCCCTCTCAATACAAATTGAAACGATCCGGAAATTCCATCATCATCCAATCGGAAGACGAAATTCTATTAGGCGAAATCTTAAAATTCATCCGAAAGGAAATCTCAAAAAAATTCGGCGACTCGGCCATCACCTAAACATGTACTTGCTTGTCAAGTACTGAGGAAAAAATTTTCAGGAATTCTGAGAAAGTTCGGGTACGAACTTGACATTGGATCAGAAGTACTGACAATGTGACATAATATAGTAAACGAACTTTAAGTACTAGGTTCTCTAAAAAATAGAGTGAGGACTTAGGTGGAATTGTATCCGACCAAATAAAAAAATCCCCTGGTCATCCAGGGGGTCGGGCTTTCCCGAAGGAATGTTGTTGGATGAGACATAATTAACATTATGTCAAATAATGTCAACTCCCTTCGAATTTTTGCTTAAATTTAGTTCAGTTTTTGCAGATTTTTTCTTTCGAAGGGGGAGAAGGATGAACGAATACCATCCTTATATCCGTTTAATGACGGATATAATAGACTCTGGTGTCTGGGCCAATCTGTCCAGTGCCGCTAAAACCCTATACCCTGTACTTTTGAAGTTCAGCGATAAAACCTTCAAGCCAGTCTGGCCAAATACAGAGACATTGATGCGTTTGACCGGTTTTAAAACCAAAAAATCCATAGTGCATGCGAAAAAAGAACTCACCCAGGCGGGCCTATTATTCCAAGTTCCGGGCAAAGGAAGGACTTCTACAAAGTATTACTTTTCTTTCAACTACGAGGGTTCTAAAATTACCCCTCTGGGGGTTCGAAATATCCCTCTCTCCGGGGTAGGAGTGTATGCCCCTGAGGGGAACGAATCGGCCAACGAGAGGGGTGAAAATGTATCCCCAAACCATATTAATATAACTATATCTAATACAAACCAATGGGATAAACCCGAAGGGCCGGAAAAAATTAAGGAAGAAAAAGCCAATGGATTCTTGGAGCAATTGATCGGGCTTTTTGGAACGGAGATTGCTTTTCAAGCTTATTCCCATGCGCAAGCTATTCAAATGGAAGGAAACTTCGAGTATTTAAAGGGATCTTGTAAAAAGATTGTTGCGGAAAGAAATAAAGAAGTGCTTGATTTTAAGCACAATATAGGGGCAGATCCTTCCCTCCCCCATCCAGCTTCTTGGCTCGGATTTTTGGATTGGGCCAGCCATCAGTTATCTCCATCTACTTGGCAAGATTTGGAAAAATTAAAAATCAATGTAGATGGAAAAGTTTTAATCGTTCAATCGAAAGTATCCGGGTTTTCCAGACAGATTATCCAAAAATACTTCACAGAAAAATCAAAACCGTCTCTGCTTGTGCTATTTTCAAGTGAAGAAGAAGGATCACGTCTGTCCGAAATTCGATAGACCTGGTAGAAAAATAGGAATTTTTGGAAGGAAGCAAGTTAGCATTCATGAAAGACAACCTTATCCGAGTCAGTCACCCCTACTCGTTGCCAATCCGGTCCGTAAAAACTACGGGTCGTTTTGAACTTAAAAACGACGAATTTTTCTCCTTTTTTGAAGAAAAAGATCAAGCTGGATTATCATCCATTATCTTCGAATTTGGTGAACCAGTTTATTTCAACGGAATCGAACTTTTACCCGGAAGCGAAGGTTTAGATTATTTCCCGGACTCTTTCCGTTTTGAACTTTCTCACGATGGAAAATATTGGGAGCCTATTTTACAGGAATCCGCATTCCGAAAGTCATTTAAAACTTCCGCCAAATGGCTGTTTTCGTTGACTAGCGCCCGTTACGTGAAATTCGTTTCCAAAATTTCCAGAAAAGCCAATAACGGAAAAAACAGAATCAGTTTTGGAAATCTGAGAATCCTGATTACCGGAATTGCCAAAATTCAAGCAAGTTCGGAACTGGATCGGCTTTGGGTCAAAGAGAATCTAATCGATACAAGACCTGATTATGGATGGTGTTCCAAGAAAAAGGAAGAGCCGGAAGAGGAATATTTGGTTTTTGATCTCGGAACAGTCAACCGTGTGGAAGAAATCCGAATGTTGACGAAAAATGATCCGATCACGAATTTTCCCGAAAGATTTATAGCTTATTATAGTGAAGACGATCTCACCTGGCATCAGTTACACGAAGAGAATTCCTTTTTGTCGGAACCGGGGATGTGGTATAAGTGGAGATTTTCTCCGGTCAATTTGCGATTTTTGAAATTGATCTTCATCCAGGAAAAAGTCCAAACTAAGAAAGAATATGTAACCGAAGTCATCGAAGTTGAATTCTATTCAAGTCCTGATAAAAAAGATTACGGCGGACCTGCACGGGAACCTCTCCCTTATGCTTCGGTTCTTCGTTCCGGGATCATTCGATTGGCAGTGGACGGGGAAGTAAAAGAAGGCGTAGTCGTTCAGTCAAATGATAGAAGACTGCGGGATGCAACGACGGAATATCGCGGAATCGTAGAACTTGCGTCAGACGGCGAAGAGAAAGCAGGTGTAGTCGTTCAGGGTAATGATAAAAGATTAAAAATTGCAACGGAGATCACTCACGGACTTGTTCGTTTGGCAAGAACCGGAGAATCTAGACCGGGACTCGTTGTCCAATCCGATGATGAAAGATTGCGAACCGCATCTACAGATCATGCGGGGATTGTCGAGCTAGCCCTTGATGGGGAAACAAGGCCGGGAGTTGCAGTACAAGGAAATGATTCAAGATTAAGAGTCGCGACGAAAAAAGCGACGGGTCTTGTGCAATTGGCAGAGTCTGGTGAAGTAGCGCACGATAAAGTTGTGACCGGGGATGATCCTCGTTTGAAAGATGCGACTACTACTGCAAAGGGAATCGTAAGATTGTCCTCCAATGGGGGAGAAGAATCGGACACTGTAGTACAAGCAACGGATAAACGACTTCGTCGTGCAAATACGGAAGAATACGGGATTGTGCAACTTGCTCATTCGGGAGAAAACAAGTCTGGTGTTGTTGTGCAAGGGGACGATAAACGACTGTTACCTGCTGATTTCGACCGGGCTGGAATTGTCACTCTTTCGAAACAGGGAGAGAGTGTGTCCGGGCGAGTGGTTTTAGCTGACGACCCGAGATTGTCCGACGCAAGAAATCCAAAACCGCATACGCATGATTATGCGGCAAAAGAACATGATTTTAATTCACATACCGGACTTCTTCGGATCAATGGCGAAACTTCCTCACCTTCCAAAGGCCTGGTTCCTCCTCCTCAAAATGATGCTATCATCTTTGGAAAAAATACTGCCGATGGATCGGCGGTAGTCGGAATTTCCAATGGACAGGGAGTATTCGGATTTTCGGAAAAAATCGGAGTGATCGGGCTTTCCAAAGGAAAAGACGGATCGGGCAATGCGGGTATACTGGGTATTGGTGGATCTGCTCCCGGCGGGCAATTTATTTCTCAATCCGGTTATGCTGTTTTTGCAAACGGAACAGGCGTTTTGGAAAAAGAATGGGCAGGTTCCGGAAAAGCAATACATGCATTAGGTGATTCTTTTTTCAATGGAAACGTTAGAGTTTCCAGAGACGGGCAAGAAGAATGTATCGCCCGCTTTTTCAGACTGGATCAAAAGGATGTAGTCACACCGGGCGATTTGCTTGTGGGAACGGACGAGTCTTTGGTGCTTTCCCGGTCAAAACACCCCTACTCTACCAATGTTATCGGAATTTGTGTAGGAAGTGCAGGGCTTGTGTTTGGAAAGGAAAGCAAAGGTTTAGAATATGCATTGGTGGCTTTTTTAGGAATTGCAAAACTGCATGTAGATGCATCGCAAGGTTCTATTTCACCGGGTGATTTGCTTGTATCGGGACTTGCTTCCGGCCATGCGATCAAAGCGGATCCGAATCGAATCAAGCCGGGCATGTTGGTCGGCAAGGCATTGGAGCCTTGTAAAAAAGACAAAGCATCGATTCTTTGTCTAATTTCTCTCTCCTAAGAAAAGAGGATAACCGGTTTTTTCCTTTGGTAAAAAGCCTGCGGCAATGGCCCTCTCATAAAGAGAGGTAATTGCCTTATGACCTTCGTTCCCTAATGCCTTCGTGTATTCGTTTACATAAAGATCTATATGGGAACGGATGACCGCATCTTCTTTGTTTTGCGAATTTTCTCTTATATAATCGAACATTTCCTTCGGTTCCGTATATGCCATTTTCAAGCTATCACGCAATCTATCTTGGAATAAAAACGCATCTTCTTTGGGTATGTCACGGCGAATGGCGATCGCACCAAGCGGGATGGGAGATCCTGTATAAGTTTCCCACCATTCCCCCAGATCGATCACTTTTTCCAATCCTCTTGCTTCGTAAGTGAATCTTTCTTCGTGAATGATCACTCCCAAATCCGCTTCTCCCGAAAGTAGACTGGGAATGATTTTATCATAACGAAGCGGTTTGGACACTTGAGTCCCGTTGGTATAAAGAGAAAGTAAGAGGTTAGCGGTTGTAAGCTGGCCCGGAACCAAAATGGAAGACCCTTCTTTTAGCTCGGTTTTGTTCCCTTTTTTTCGAACTACCAAGGGGCCACACCCTCTTCCTAAAGCCGAACCGGTTTCCAGTAGAATGTATTTGTCGATGACCGAAAAATAGGCAGCGAAGGAGATTTTGGTAACCGGATATTTTCCAAGTCTTGCAAACTCGTTTAAATTTTCAACGTCCCATAACTCTTCTTTTACTTCCAAGATTTGGGATTTGTCACGGACCAGATGATAGAAAAGGAACGTATCGTTCGGACAAGGGGAATAAGCAATGGAAATCATGGTGATAGATAAAAATCCTTTCCTTGAGTGAGCAAGGTAATTCGTAAAATCAGAAAAACAAAAAGTAAAAGCGACGAACCTAAAAAGATTCCGGAAATACGATTTGGTTTTCGGGTGTGAAGGTAGATGACTAACGGCAAAGATAAAGTGAACATTCTGGATAAATTGTCAAAAGAACGCCAATAACCTTCTTCCGCTATGGAAATGATTCCTAAGGTAGCAAGGATCGGAAGAATGAACAGCAATTCCTTTGTACGAATTAGACTTTCCAAACTTTGAAAAAGATCCCAAATCTTTTTTAAAATATAAGCAAAAAGCAATAGATATTGAGCAAATAACAAAAGTTTTACGGATTCCTTTGCGGATAGGTGAAATCTTCCGTTGTCGTAAAAGCTTTTGATAAAACCATAGAGGGGAAAATCCGTCATATCCCTGAATCCCAAAGGATTGGTTCCTAAATGGTTGGGAGAGATACTCCAAGTCCAAATGAGAAAAAATACAAAGCAGAATAAAGGTAATACAAAGATAAAAGTTTGTTTCCGGTTTTTTGCAAGAATGGATTGGAATACAATCGGTAAAAGAAGAAAGATTCCAAGCTCTCTTGTGAAGATTGCCAAGGTTAAAAACAATACGGATAGAATTTCATCAAAATAGGTCTTATTCAATTTTAAATAAAAGAATGTCCCAAGAATCACCAAGGATGCGAAAAAACCATCCGCTACAAGCAACAGATTTGAATTCAAAGAATAGGGGGAAAATAGATACAACAGAGAATAGAATTTTTTGTCCCCGGGAAGAAGAGAATGCAAAACATAATAAGAAGCCAAAAAGGCTATATTTAAAATGAGAATAGCGATCCATGCATAATATTCGAACCCGATTAAGGATGAAAAAGATCCGACTATAAAAGAGAATCCGATTCTGTGCAATCGGAAAAAATAAGAATCCACAATCAAATCCCAGCTTAAGTCGGTAAACAAGGATTTGGCGACCAAATAGAAGAATTGTCCGTCATATCCCCCCGCCCGAAAGATTACAAAATCGGAATCTACTGCACCCGGGTTGATCTCCGCAAATCCGTCCCAAATGCCTATGAGAGAAGAAAGAGAATAACCATAGGGTTTGGTTTTGATCAAAATGAGCAAAATTTCCAAAACAAGGAATGCTAAAAAAGAGATGGGGAACCAGAATCGTTTCACTCTTCCATTTTAAAAAAATTCATAAAGAAGCAAGGAATTTCTCTGGAATTCCCTCCCCTTTCCTTAAACTTGTGTCACAGTTTCCCTTTATGAAAGAAGTTCTAGTTACCATTCAAAACGTTTATCAGTATTTAGAAAAACTCGGTCCCAAAAAATCCTTCCAGATTTTGAAGAGTTTGGGTTATGAAAAACTTCTTTCTCTCACGGGTAAAGTTCCGAAAGAGAGATTGATCGAACTTACTAAGAAATTAAGCGAAGATACGGTTGTGGAATTGGTGAATCAGATTCCTGAAAGAATCTTGGTTGAAATGATAAAAGAGAATACGGACGAAGATCTGGTTTACTTTATTCATTCTTTGCCGATGGCAGACTTGGCGCTTGTATCCAGGAGCATTCCACCTGCCGATGTTAGTTTGCTTGCGGTCACCTTGGGAAAGGAGACGAGTGTTGAAATTCTCAAAAGTTTGGGAATTGAAAAGGCTATCGCACTTTTGAAAGAGATTTCCATGAAAGAATTTCTTTGGCTTGTGAAAGAGTCGGATGTACATTCTGTACTTCTTCTTGTAGGTGAGATGACGGTTGCAGATTGCAAACGTTGGATCAAAACAAGAGGATTGGAAGAACTTCCGGTGATTATGAAATTTTTCGGTGTTGAAAACACTCTTTCCATTTTCGGAAAACTAGGAATGGTAAAGGCTTTGGAACTACTTCACTTATTGGGAACTAAAGAGATGTTGGAACTATCTTTCCTGATTTCTAAAATGGAATTAAGTCAGAAAAAGATTCCCGAAGTGATCCATACTAAGAGAACCGCCACTTCTTCTTCACTTGCAAAGAATAAATCAAAAACGAAACCACCGGTTAAGAAAAAAGCGAAAAAAACTTCTAAGAAGAAATAGAAGTTTTAGGGAGTATGACTTTGAAAGTACTCCCCTGCCCCAATTTGCTTTCCACGAAAATTTCTCCATTCATCTTCTCTATCAATGACTTTACGATTGATAAACCAAGGCCAGTTCCTCCGATTTTTTTATTATCCGAGGACGGGATTCTGAAGAACCGATCAAAGATTTGGTTTTTATAATTCGGATCAATTCCTATTCCCGAATCTTTAACTATAATTTCTATCTTGCCGTTCACTTCTTCCAATGAGAGGGAAACTTTACCTTTCATGGTGTACTTGAGTGCGTTGATGTATAGATTCGTGATGATTTGAGAAAATTCGAACCGGATTCCTTTCAAGTATAATCCTTTCTTCAAGCGAAGTTCCCATTCAATTGCCTTTCCTTTTGCAAGATGGGAATTCATATGAATGACGTCTTCAATAACAGGTACAGGATCGAATATTTCGACCACTTCTTCCGGAGCATCTTTTTCTCTGGAGGTGGTGAGTTTTAGCATATTTTCAATCAAGAAGCTGAGTCTTTTTACGTTCTTTTCAATCACTTCCAGCATGTTCTTATGTTCGTTGTTATATGCCAGAGTTTTGTCAGTCTTGAAAAATTCCAAATATCCTTTTATGTTCGTCATGGGACTTCTTAATTCATGACTGATATTGGAAATAAATTCATGTTGAAGTCTTTCCTGCTCTTTTCTTTCCTGATTGGGCCGGAATTGTACTTGATATCTTTTTTTCGGTGATAGTAGAATGGAGGTAAAACTCAAATCCACACTTAACTTTGAGCCGTCTTTCAAAAGAATGTCCACGTCGGGCAGAGACAACATCGCATCTTGGGATAAGTTTGTTCCGAATTTGAGCTGAGGTGCTATCTGGTCTCCGAGTATTATATCTTCAATTGTCGTTTTTGTCAGATCTCCTCGTGTGTAGCCTGTTAGACTTCTGAACTGATGATTCCCTTCGAGTATATTCCCTGTTTCCGCATCCACAAGCGCAATTGCTTCGCGGGAAAATTCAAACAGATAGCGGTATTTTTCTTCTGAATACTGGAGATCGACTGCCGACCTATCCAATTTAATTTCCAAAATAGAAATCAGATTTTCCAATTCTGCGATTTCTTCTCTTTGCAATTCGAGTGTGGAGTTGAAGGAGTCTAACATCGAATTGATGAGATATTTTACCCTATTGTCCAGAAGTAATGTTTCGTCCGTGTTGAGTCTGGATGAGAAATTTCCCTGCAAGATATCGAGTGTTACCGAATTTACATCCACAATCAAGTGCCTAATAGCGTTTAACTTGCGATAATTGATGAGTGCGGGAGCATATTGTTTGTCCGCTCCCCCTTTTTGAAAGCTTGTGAGTTTTCTTACGTCGAATAATTTTTTCGGTTCCAGTGCTTCCAGGATTTCCGAAAAGTCAAGAACCGGTTTCACTACTTCCGGAGTCAATACTCTCCGTATCACACGAAAATACGTATCTTTCAGAAGAGGATACATTGATTCTACGTTTCCCTGATAAGAAAAGATTCCTTTCTCAATCAACGGATGAGGGAATAAGATCGATTTTAAGTCTCCCGCGCGTAGGTGAGGGTAAAACTGTGTCAGATTAAGATCTTCCCAGATTTTAGGGGAATTGTTTTTGGCGTTTTCGTTGATAAAATCTATCGCTTTTTTGACTGCCAGAAGTACTCCGGATGCACTTCTTCCTGTTTTCAAAATGCAATCGCCGCTAAATGCGAGTAAGGTGGAAGGCACTAGATCTTCCGATTGGAGTAACGATAATTGAGTATCTTCTTTGAAGTCGTGATAGTTTTTTAAAAACGGACTGAGGAACGGATCGGAAGAGATTCCCAAACAACTTGGTTTTTGAAACTCCTTTTCTTCTAAAAATCCGGGAGTATCCATAAATCGGATTTTTACCGGATTATAAGGAGCATATTCCTCCAGGAATTTCTCGGCGAACAAGCGTTCAACGGAATTGATGTGAGGGACTGGAATGAAGTATGCTTTGTTACGGGTCAGGTCTTCCGCTTGAAACCGGAATCTTGAATAAAAAGACAGAGGCGAATGATAAAGAAAAAGACCTTTGTAAATTCGTTTGATTTTCGATTTTTTTAGAAATGATTCCTGCAAGTAGGAAATCGTGGGGACCTCTCCCGCTTCGATTCTACCCGATTCCAAAAGAGCGAGTACTCCTTTGTGATGCGTATTGACATGAAGGGATACTTTTGTGTCAAACTCTTCAAAAAATCCCTTTTTATATGCGATTACAATCGGTAAGGAGGAAAGTCGGCTGGTAATACAGATATTGATCACAAAGAACCCTTAGACCAACGATTCCAGAAATAGGAATCGTTGCAAAATCTTTCTAAGGGTTTAATGCATCAATTTTTGGAGAGAATATCCGCAAGGAACTGGCTGGTCCTTTTTGTATAGTCGGAAATCTCCTGTTCGCTCATTGCTTTTGCGGAGAGTAAGGCCAGGTCGTAAATGACTTGTGCGATTTTCTCTCCTTTTTCCTTATTTGCTCCATCAAACTCTCGTAATGCGGATTTGACCAAAGGTGAGGAAGTATTTACAAGAAGAGTATGGTTTTTGAATAAATTTTTGGCATCTTCCCTGTTGAACATGGAATTCATTTCACTCATTCTTCTCATAAACTCGGGCATAAGAACTACCGCGGGAACTTCGTTTGATTTCAAAGATTCGGTTTTGATCTCTACACCTTCTTTGGTAATGGTCGATTTGAAAAATTCCAAAATCCGATCCGCTTCGGTTTGATTGTTCGCATCCACCACGCCGGGCTTTGCATCCTTATCTACAACTTGATCTGCTAATTCAGCATCCACTCTTTGGAATTTCATTTCTGCGTTTTTTGTTTCCAAATGTTGGATCAGATGGGAATCGATCCTGGAATCAACAAGCAATGCTTCCAATCCTTGAGACTTGAGGAGATCCATATACACCGAACCCATCTCGGTTTCGTTTGCATAATAAACTTTGTCTCCGTTTTTCTCTTTGTTCTTTTCCCAATATTCATTCAGAGTACAGAACAATCCTTCCGAATTTTTAAAGATAAGAACATCTTTTACCGCATCGAAAAACTTTTCATCCGTTAACATCCCGTATTTTACGAAGATGGAAATATCGTTCCAGTTCTTCTGGAATTCTTCTCTATTCTTTTTGAAATCATCGGACAATCGATCCGCCACTTTTTTAATGATATGACCGGAAATCTTTTTTACCAACGGATCGTTTTGAAGATACGATCTGGATACATTCAAAGGAAGATCGGGGATGTCTATGGTTCCTTTGAGAGTGGTTAAAAACTGAGGAATGAGTTCGCTCGCATTATCACTTACGAACACATGATTGCAGAATAATTTGATCCCGTTTTTTGTAGCGTCTAACTCGTGTGTAATTTTGGGGAAATACAATATTCCTTGCAATCGGAAAGGAAAGTCCACATTCAAATGGATGTGAAATAAAGATTCACCGGAAAAAGGAAAAAGATAAGAATAAAAATCCTTATAGTCTTCCGGCTTCACTTTGGAAGGTTCTTCCGACCAAAGAGGTTTTTCTCTGTTTGCTTTCTCTCCGTCTACCAAAATGGGAACCGGCAAAAAATCACAATATTTTTTAATCAGATCTTTTAGTTTCCATTTGTCCAGGTACTCCCCTGAGTCCGTGTCGAGGAAAAGTGAAATTTTTGTTCCTCGGATTTCCTTGTCGATGCTGGAAATCGTAAAGTCGGTTCCCGATTCACTTTCCCAAAGGACTCCCTTCTCTCCTTTTTTATAGGATTTGGTTTCGATTGTAACTTTGTTCGACACCATAAAGCAGGAATAAAAGCCCAAACCGAAATGACCGATGATCTCCGCTTTGTTTTCTGCGTTTTGGTAATGTTTTGCGAAGTCGGTAGCTCCCGAAAAAGCGATTTGATTGATATATTTTTTCACTTCGTCGGTAGTCATACCGATTCCATTGTCTTCTATGATCAGAACTCTTTTGTCTTTGTCAAAGCTGAGTTCGATTTTGTAATCAGTTCCACCTTCGAATTCTTCGGAAAACGAAATCTTTTTTAATTTACTGATCGCATCACATGCGTTAGAAACCAATTCGCGTATGAAAATATCTTTCTCCGAATAGAGCCATTTTTTAATGATTGGAAAAATATTTTCCGTCTCTACGCTGATTTTACCTTTTTCTTGTTCGCTCATTTGAATCTCCAATTATTGAATTAATTTACTTGTTTCTACTAACATTCTTTTGGTAAGTTTGTCACAGTACCTGAATATCTCTGAGAATGATTTTTCCGGAAAAGCGGATCTAAGTTCTACGATCTTTTCAGCATCCTTGGGAACGACACCTTTTTTAATGAGATAGTCATTTAGAATTTGGTTTTTTTTGGAACCTATCCTTTGATCCAAAATAATTAAACCGGATTTGGTATCTTCTTGCCGGCGAAAAACAATCGTGGTCCCTACTCCGACAAAAATGCTTAGAACAACAAACCAAATCAGATAAGGATTGCCAGTCCAATCCGCATTTGCCTTTTTAGTCGCCTTCCAAGAGTCAGACTGTTTCGAAAGGGTATTTGGTAAAACAGAAATGTCAGGAAGGGTTAAAGTTTTTGTTTGATAAGATTGGGAAGAAGGAGAAAAGAAATGTATTGTAGCTTCGCCTATGGATGTTTTTCCCAAAGAACGGGGTTCGAAACTATAAAGGTATTCTATCTCGGAATAAAATCCGTATTCTCCGGTAGAGAGTTGGCGGAAAGTTTTTGATTTTTGAGAGGATAGAAAATGAAGTCCTTCCTTTCTGCTTTCCAAGGGGTGATCCAATCCGTCTCCTCCTCCGGAGCCTGAGACTTTGATTTTAAAGTAAAACGTTTCTCCCAGTTTGATTTCTGCATTTTGGTAATCTGCCAAAAGATGATAATCTCCAATTGCACCTTTGTAACCGGGAGGTTTTCCTTTCGGTAATTCGAGAACCGTAATTCTCTCCGTATGAACGGGGATGGATTCTTGGAAGGCTCCGAATCTCATACTATCACCTACTACAAAGTTAGTCGATCCTATGGTGAAGTTACCTGATTTCAGCGGGGTAAGTCCGTAGATTTCCTTTTCGAATACCAAAGTGTTTTTCTCTTTACCATTTCGAACGACCATGGGGTCTATCTGAACTGTTACTTGCTTTAAAGTTTCTGCGAGAAAGAAAGGAAATGAGATGGATTGATTCGGATCTCTTTCCAGATAGGCTTGTCTATACCCTCTATAATATAATACGTAATAACCTACGATAGGTTCTCCAATATAGACTTTTTGTTTGTTAGTATGAAAGACAACTTCGGGAGATTCCGTCTTCTCGTCTTCTTCGGAAGGATCACCGAATATCCTGTCAAATAAAGAACCGTTCCCTTTTCTTCTGTTAGATGGTGGTTTTGACTCCACGGTAAAATAAAGTTCCGGGCAGGTGACGATATCATTCTCTACGCTTACTTGAACAGGAGGCACTTTGTTTTTGCCGGTTTTGTCCGCCAGTATCCGGAATTTTATAATTTTACTTCTGGAAACTTTGAAATTGATGATTTGGGTTTCCGAGCCGGATCCGGAGTACACCGCTTTTACTCCGTTTTCTTCATAGCTATTTCTTATAAGTTTTAATGATTTATCGCCTGATAGGCGAATTTCCAATTCCAGAGATTCTCCCTTTGTAACCAGGTTTTGCGATAACCGAAAACTGACTTCTTCACTGAATAAGGGGACAACCGGGAAGTATACGAAAACTAGAAAAAAAAACTTTATACTACCAAAACTTTTCATTATCAACATTCGGAAAACGATCCGCTTTTTTTTTCAAAATGGAATCAGGCGAAAAAGAATCCATCATTCTATCTGCATGTTCTTTGGATAAATCCTTTTTATTTTTACCGGAATTGTTTCCTGTTGCTTTGCTATTTTCCTCATTGGGTTCCGATTTTTTCCGATCTTCCTCCGTTTTCCCTTGCGGATCGGATGATCCTCCATTTTTTTTCTTTCTTAAGAATTCCAGATTCTTCTTTGCAGAAAGCAAATCCGGATCAATGGACAAAGCTTCTTCGTAGGACTTTTGTGCATTTTTATAATCATTTTTTTTTGCATAAGCGTTCCCATTATTATAATGAGCTCTTGATTTCAGCTCCGGAGTAGACTTAGGATCCTTTATAATTTCATTATTTTGTTCGATGGATTCTTGCAAATTTCCCATTTTATAATCGGAAGCTGCTTTGTTGAATTTAATCCTGGGATCATCCGAGATGAATTGCTCCGCTTTCTGAAATTTTTCTTTGCTCTCTTTATACTTTTCAGCCTGATAATCGCTTACTCCTTCGGAGACAATCGATCCGCCCGGATCGAAGCCCCAAGCATATAAGTCGGAAGTATGAAATATTCCCGAAGATAAAATCAAAAGTAACGCAACAGTTATTGCCCGCTTAATGTAAGTTAAACGAATGATTCTTTCCAGAAAAAAGAAACCGAGGGATAAGTAGAGAAATACACTGGCTCCGTCTTCTTTTCTGATTTTTTGAAGTATATGTGTCTGGTTCTTTTTCATAGAATCGATTTTATCAACCAATTGATAAGCGCCGGAAGAATCCTGGGATAAATTATAATACTCTCCCGAGTTTAAAGAAGCAAATGATTTTAGATTTTCTTCATTTAAACTTGATATGATTACTTCCCCTGCATTTTGATCCGGGTTCAACGCACCCGATAAGGTTACGTAACCACGCGAAGAAGTTTGAGAATCCGAATAATAGATCGGACCTCCTTCCTTTGTACCGAGCCCCCATACAACAAGCTCCGCATCCAATTTTTGCGGGCCCGATTCTTCGTTATCTTCTCCGTCGGAAACCAAAACAACGACTTTGTTTCTCAACAGTTTGGAAGAAGATAAAACTTCTTCCGCTTTTTTCGCAGCCAGTCCGAAGTTGGTTCCTTTTTTACCGACCATCTCTACACCTAATGCGTTTACATAATCCGCAAATGCGGTAGTATCCGTTGTCATGGGACAATAGGAAAATGCGGAGCCCGCAAATACGATCATTCCGAAACGATTTCCCGCCAGATCGGGCAGAATCCGGATGACGATGTCTTGGAATCGTTTCAAACGCGTAGGATTGACATCGACTGCGTTCATAGACAAACTGACATCTACTAGAAACAATATATCGACTGATTTTTGTGAGTCGGACAATTCCATTTCATTTGCCTTTGTATGGAAAAGCGATAATACTGCGAAAGCAAGGCCGATGATAAGAGACCCGATTCCCAGTGTATAAGAAAGTATTGACGGAAGAGAGAATCTTTCTTTCAAAGAAGGATGCAATCCTTGGAATTTTCCTATTTTGAAAAGGAAAAATATTTTTACAAAACCATACACAAAGGTTATCGAGATGCAAAGTAAAGAAACCCATTTTAAAGTGGAATCGTCAAAATCCGTTTCGGTCATAATACTTCCTTCAATGGCCAGATTTTAAGAGCTCCGTCTAATAAAAGTAAAGCGAATGCCCAGAATAGGTAATCTGGAAAATGTGTTTGAACTAGCTCTGTCGGTTTGGATGGCAACGGATCTTTTTCCAAGTCATCTATTTCTTTTAATATTTCTTCCAGATCTTCCGGGGACTCCGCCCGAAAAAACGTCCCGCCTGTTTGTTCCGAGATGGTTCTCAAGGAATCATAATTGATTTCGTACTGACCCATTTCCTTTCCGATTCCTATGGAATAAACTTTGATACCGTATGCTTTGGAGGCGAAGGATGCCGTTTCGGGATCTAATTTTCCGGTATTGGAAACTCCGTCGGTGAGTATTAAAATGATCTTCGATGTGGCTATTGATTTTTTGAGTCTATAGGTTGCAAGAATCAAAGCATCTCCGATAGCAGTGCCTTGTTCGTCTATACTGGAATCTTCTGCTTCCGCGATAAGCTCCGTTAATGCCAATCTATCACTCGTTAAAGGGCTTTGTAAATAAGCTGCTCCTGCAAACAAAACGAGTCCGATCCGATCCGACTCCCTTTTTTTGATAAATTCCTGTAACAATTTTTTGGAAACCGAAAGTCTGTTATTCGGCAAAAAATCGTAACTATTTACCATGGATCCCGAAATATCAAGGGCGATCATGATATCGATTCCGTAAGTTTCATCCGGGATAAATCGATGTTTGGCGCCCGGTCCCGCCGCCGCTAAAATCACGAAGGAAAGTGATAAAAAAGGAAGTGCACCGGCAATTTTTTTTAAAAGAAAGCGAAAGTTTGTTTTGAAATCATTTGCTAACTTTGTATTTCTGTCCCATTTCCCTTCCATGGAAAGATCTAATTTACCTTTCCAATAAGTGAACACAAAAAGCAAAAGCAAAGGTACAAATAAAATTAAAGTCAGAGGTCTTTCAAAATAATCCATTTTATTAAAGCCCTAATTTTTCCTTCCATTCGATCCAAAGTCGTTTCGCCTCTTCTCCGGTCAATGTTTCGTTTCTATCGGTATATTTTGATTCACGGAAGAAAGAACGGATTTCTCTTAATTTCTGATCGGTAAGGCTGCTTCGATCGTAAAGGTATGTCAAAAACTCCTCATCGGTAAAAGCCAGAAGATTATAGGATAATCTGTAAGAATATTCTTCTTTGCAGTAAGACGATATCTGATAAACAAATTCTTTTAACTGAACGGTTTCGGACCGGAGCATGCCTTCGATTAAGTAGAGTTTTGCGAGTCTGTTTTCTAAAAAAGGAATCTCTTCCCAGGTAGCATTGACTATCTTTCTATTTTTTCTTCTGTAAAGATAAAACGCGTAGGCGAGATAACAAATGGAAAGTAGCAGAAGTATAAAAAATATTAATCTTAGTAAATAGGATCCTGAAAAAGAAATAGGAGGTTCGATGTCCTCCAAATCTTTCTCATCTCCGGTTAACTGTGATTTTACTTTGATGATTCTTTGGACTCGTATCGTTTCTCCGTTTTCTTCCCAAGTAACCGGTAAAGTATAGTCTCCCGGTTCGTAAAAACGGATTGTTAACTGAAGGGAGTTATTTCTTTTTTCCGCTGATAAGATTTTGTAAGCGGGTAAATCGGGAGAAGCTTCGTTGTAAATCTCCCCTTCCGGATAAGAAAGAGTAGTCGGCAGCGGAGAACGGAATGTGATTTCGTAAACGACTTTGTCCCCTACGAAGATTTCATTCGGATTTACGGTTTCTTCGGGACTCGGAAATAACATATTGGGAATCCCGAACAGAGCCAGATATATCAGATATTTCTTTTTCAAATCCGGATTCCTTTGAATAAACCTAATATCTGTTTGCTGAGTTTCATCTCCGGTCGAACGGTAATTCCTTTGTTCCCGAATGTTTTTTTGAAATTCATTTGATCTTGTTTTAGATTGGATTGGAAGGTTAAGGAGTTGCCCGCTTCCGAGTCCGATAAAGCAAATATGCGAAACCAAAAAGGCAATTGAATTTCAAAAGATTCTTCTTCAATCCAAATGGCATATTCGTCCCAAGTTTGGAACAATCCTTTTCTGGATTCAAATCCTTGAAAATAGGTAAAATCGGAAAGCCAGTAGACTATACTATACTTGGATGAAATCTGATAGGTTTTTTCCAAAGCTTTATTATAATCCGTTTTTTTTGAACTTAACTGCTCCGCCTTTTTGATAATGGATTTGAATTCCAGATCTACTTCTTCTTTGCGCTTTAATTCTTTTCCCGAATGATAAATGTTATCTGAGAATAAAATGATTCGAACCCTATTTCCTATGCGGACATGGAAAAGAGATAGAAAACATGCCAACTGAAGAGCTGCTTTCTTTTTTTTACCTTGCATCGATTTAGATACATCGACCAGAACCATAATAGGAAGATCCTGTTCTTCATAGTATTCCTTTACATGCACTTCGCCTGTGCGGGAAGTAACGTTCCAATCGATATACCTCGTATCATCACCGAAATAGTAAGGTCTTACTTCTTTGAATTCAAGTCCCCTTCCCTTTGCAAAGTGAAAGAACCCGCCGGAACGAACGGACTTGAATTTTTGATTTGTTTCCCAATCTAAGACCGTGAGTAATTTCTTAAGATCCGGATCTAACATCGTTGTTTATGGAACTTCTGTTATACCTAAAATTCTTTTGATAATCGAATCCACAGAAACTTCTTCCGTAAACGCTTCCATTGACAAATGGATTCTGTGCCGGATGATTTCGGTAAAAAACTTTAGAATGTCTTCCGGTAGAACAAAATCCCTTCCTTCCAAAAGCGCATTTATCTTTGCGACTTTTAACAAGGCAAGGCTTGCTCTGGGGCTTGCGCCGTGTTTTACATAATCGACGATATCTTTTGCCTCGGTAGTTTCCGGTCTGGTGTTTCTGACCAGTCTAACTATGAATTGTTGGAGTTTCGGATCGATATAAACATCATCGGCGGATTCGGATATTTTCAATAATTCCTGTGGTTTGACAACTTTGTTTATTTTGGGAGGACTTAGTTTCAGATTTCCGTGTATAAGTAGGATATTTTTCTCTTCTTCTTCATTCGGATATTCTACGGTTACTTTAAATAGAAAACGATCCAATTGCGCTTCTGGCAAGGGATATGTACCGTCCTGGTCGATCGGATTTTGCGTAGCCACTACGAAGAATGGGGGATCCAGATCAAAAGTATTGTCTGCAATCGTAACCTGCCTTTCTTCCATACATTGCAATAATGCCGATTGTACTTTTGCGGGCGCTCTGTTGATTTCGTCAGCTAACAGAATATTTGTGAATATCGGTCCTTTTCTCACTTCGAAGGAAGTGGTTTTGGGATTGAATATATTCGTACCTGTCAGATCCGCTGGAAGCAAATCAGGAGTAAATTGCACTCTATTGAACTTTGCATCTATGCAGGCGGCCAGAGTTTTTGCCAAAAGGGTCTTCGCAAGACCCGGCATGCCTTCCAGAAGCACATGACCTTTTGCAATCATAGCGACCAGCAGAGGCTGGATGACATGATTCATCCCGGAAATCCCTTCTGCCAGCTCCGATTTGATTTGAGTTATCTTTGTTTTTGTTTCGTTTAATATTGGTTCGCTTATTGACATTGTGTTGCTGTTAAATTAGGTTTTGGTTTATCTAATAAATAGTATTCCTTTTTTCCTGCGATGGTCCAACATCCCATCTTACGTCCGCTCGGATCAACTCCGCCTTTGCCCGTTTCTTTTCCATCTTCACTGTATTCCGTTGCATCTTCAGCGGAACGGATAACAATTCTTTTTTTACCGGATGGGTAAAAGTATGTGAACGGAATGGACGATTTGTAGTTTAATTTCAAATCCTGGGATTCTTCATCAATTTTCACAAGAGAAAAGAATAATTTACCGTCACCTAAAATTGTTCCCGTTTTATCATAGATTTTGGCGGATTCTAGCATAGCTTCGTTCGCCATTTTCCCTTCATAGGCCAGTTGCCCGTTGTTATAGTAGTATTTCCAATCGCCCGTTCTTGTATGTTTTCTCGGGCCGGTTCCGAAAACCTTTCCGTCCGCATAATATTCTTTCCAAATACCGGTTCGCTCGTATTTTACATCGGATTCTGCAGCATTTTCTTTTGCAGAATAATTTCCTTCAGCGATCACGTTTTCTTTCGGACCGTATAACTTCCATAAACCTGTTCTTGCATCTAAAGTATAATTGCCTTGCGACTCTAATTTTCCGTCTTTGTAGAAATTGGATTCGGTTCCGTGTTTTTTACCGTTTTTGAAGTTTGAAGTGGTTTTGATCCCGTTTCCATCGGTTCCCGTAAAATAATAATTCCAAGTCCCCTCTTCTTCGTTATCTTTGAAAGCTCCTTTCTCCAACCATTCCCCTTTGTTATTTTTTTTCCAATAACCACCGTTCTTCTGGTCTTCGTGGTATTCCGTTTCGCTGGAAACGTTTCCGGATTTATCGTAGGTTTTGGCGATCCCTTCTTTTTTGCCGTCTACCCAGGGAGTTTCTGCAATCGTTCGAGAGGGATTTTCCGAATCGGGCTTTTTCCAGATTCCGACTTTCTTTCCGTCAACATACTCCCCTGTCGCATCCAAACTGGACTTGAAAATGGGTTTTTCTTTTGTGGAACCTTCCTGTTCGAATTGGATGTATTCCTCCCAGATTCCCTGCTTTGGAAGAGATTTTACTTTTGCCGGGGCGAATTTTGCAATTTGATCTTCTTTGCAGGTAGCGCCTCCGCATTCCGCTTTCACTTCGCCTTGAGCCTTCAGTGCACCTGAATTTTTGAATCTTTCGATTCGAATCACCTTACCGCTTTTTATAATAAGTGTGAATTCATCAGTCCCTGCGCCTCCTTCTTTATTGGAAAAAGAAGAACAATATGTAAGTCCCAGTAAAAGGGATACTGCGAGTAATTTTTTCATGTGCTAATCCTATCAAAGAAATGTGCGCGTTTTAATTTATTAACTTCCAATAGTTCGCTTGCAACTGAGATTTTTCCGCCTGTGAGTTTCTCGGAAAAAAATCTCGGGGGTAAAACATGAAAAGCTCCCTCCCCTTTTACAAATAACAAACTTCCGTCGACGGAAGTGAGCTCACATTCCAACAATACTTTTCTTTTCGCTTTTTTGACGGGCCAGGCTCTCACTAACAAATCTTTTTCAACGGGGGTGGCCTTATGAAATTTGAATCCCATAGTATCCGTCATGACGATAAAACCCAAATGAAAGCACAAAGAACCCATTGCTTCGTCCAGAAGTGCCGACAAAATTCCTCCATGAACGAAGGTAGGTGCGCCGTTAAACATCCGTTTGAAGTTGTAAATAAACCTAACCTCTCCGGTTGCGTCATCAAAGGTAAAATCAGCACTGAGTCCGATGGGGTTTTGTTTTCCGCATCCGAAACAAGTGTCATGATGAATTTCATGGCCGTGTCTCGAGGGATTTAAAGTAGAATGTTCCATTTATTTTTTTAATCTAATCCTTTATTATTTCTTTGGGGGGTGAAATGATTTCATGGTAGGTTAGGAATTCAGAAAATCCAGAATTCCCATAGATACAGACTCCGGGTTGTCCATATGAAGATGATGCCCTCCGGGCAAAATGATTTGTTTGAAATTGGGAATGGCCTCTTTTCTTGCCGTAAATCTTTCCGCAAGAGGATAAACGGATTTATCACCTAAGATCAATAATGTAGGACATGGGATCTTCTTACAAAAGGAAACGACCTGATCATCCGTTAGACGGAAGAAGGAATTATAATGCAAACGAAGATCCCTTCTCGGCTTTAATCCTTTTGGCGTTTTTTCCAGTCCTCTTTCCATAAGTCTTTCCACCGATTCCTTTGACATATCTCCTGCTCGCATTCTTACGGCGATAGCGGATTCCCAATCGGGAAAATAAGTTTCTTTTTTCCCTCTCGGATGAAGTACTTGTTTAATTGCTTCAGTCAGTATTTCCGGCGCGGTTTCGTTCGGGTTTGTAATGGGACCGATGGCTTCGATCAAAACCAATTTCTCGAGAGAAAGTAATCCGGTACCGGCAACTAACGTGGATACAGCGGCACCCATTGAATGTCCTAATAAGATGAAGTTTTCCAAAGCGAGGCTGTTTGCAATGGAAACAATATCCATTGCATATTCTGCAAAATGATACAAAGCCCCTGTCGGTTTATGACTGGATTTTCCATGGCCGGGAAAATCGACTGCGATAAATCTGTAATTTGGAAAGTATTTTGCCAAAGGCTCAAATGAATTCGCATTATCAAGCCAGCCGTGAAATGCAAGAATCGGTTTGCCTTGCGGGTTGCCCCACTCCCGCCCTTCGATCGTATGAAATTTGGTTTGGATGGTAATCTGAGACATAGGGTATCTCTCTCTTTTTTACAGACCTAATCTAAACTGCAAACTAGATTTAATAAAAATGATTGCTTGGTAAAGATCAGTAAGGAAGAATATCGCTATGAAAAAAATCTGGATGTTCATTGCCAGTCTATGTTTTGGTATTTCGCTTTTTGCCCAAAACGGAAATGCCAAACAACTTTGTTCTTCTTTTAAGGATTGTATTTCTAAAGCGGAAAAGACGGACATTCATAGAAAAAAAATCCAGCTCTATGATGAAGCGATTGTAAATTTTAAATCTTCCGACGGTGAAAAAAATCGAATTTCCATCTTGCTCAAACGTGCGAATTCGATTATCAAAGAAGCGAACGGTGACACCGGTTATAAAGGGGAGATTGCTTTGAAGGTAACCCATAAGCCGGAGTATAAGAAACAGCAGTTTGACAAAGCAAGTGAAGATTTGAACTCAATTGAACCGAATTTGAGCCTTTTGAATACAAGCGAGCAAACATTATACGAATCATTGAAATCAGAGATCAACTCTCAAAATCCTTAACCGTTCAAATGAGATTCTTATTATTCATACTGTTTTTGTTTTCCTGTATGTTGTCAAAAGAAGAACAAATGTTGGAAGAATGCAAGTCGCAAAGAAAAAGAGCTTATACCTATATGATTCCTTTGATCAATCTGTACAATAAACCTACTGTTAAGGAAGACGCCCCTCTGTCATATACGATTGTTACGGAAGTAACGAATAAAAGATGCGAAGCGGAGGCAAAGAAAAACCAGTACAACCTCCGCTCGAATTGATAACTTTCACACAGTTTATTTTGTCTTAATATCTTCCTGAATGAGTCTCGCCCCTGCCCTAAATGTCAGATAACTCCATACCCAACTGGTAAGTGTGCTGAATTTATTTTTAAATCCTACTTGGTAGACGAGGTGGACAAAAAGCCATCCTAGCCATCCTATAAACCCTTTCATCTTGATACCGGCTAACTCTGCAACGGCGTCTTTTCTTCCGATTGTCGCCATATTACCTTTGTCGGTATATTTGAAACCTTTTGTTTTTTTGTTTTGCAGTAAGTTTCGAAGATATTTGGCTACATATCTTCCTTGCTGCATTGCAACGGGTGAGACTCCTGGCAAAGGCCGTTGCAGATTTTCGGAGAAATTGGCAACATCTCCGATGGCAAAAACAGAGTCCTGTCCTTTGACCAGACAATATTGATCCACTAGAATCCTCCCTCCCCTATCCTTTTCAAATGGAAAAGTTTTTGATAGGGATGCTGCTTCCACACCTGCCGCCCAGATGATTGTTTTGGATTCTATTTTTTTGTCCTGAAGGTAAACTGCTTCCGAATCGATAGACTTGACCGGCGAATTCAAAAGGACTTCCACTCCTCTGGCTTCTAATTTTTTCTTTGTAAACAGACTCAATGACTCGTCGAAATTTGAAAGCAGTTTGGGTCCGGCTTCAATCAGTGTCACTTTGGACATGGCAGAATCTATAAGTCGGAAATCCTTTCGGATTATATTACGGGATAATTCCGCAATAGAACCAGCTAACTCTACGCCAGTCGGTCCTCCTCCGATAATGACATAATTGAGAAGCTTTTTTGCAACCTCGGGATCTCCCGACAACTCCGCTTCCTCGAACGAAATAAGTAGTCTTCGTCGGATCTCCAAAGCGTCTTTTAGATTCTTTAAGCCTAGAGTGTAATTTTTCCAGTCATCATTTCCGAAATAGCTCGTTTGGGCTCCCAGAGAAAGGACTAGATAATCGTAGGATTCCGATTTATCGCTGAAATAGACTTTCTTATTTTCAAAATCGATTTTTTCAACATAACTCATTAGGATTTTTACGTTTTTATAATCGGTAGTGATTGATCTGGATGGGATTGCAATGTCTGCCGGAGAAAGTACAGCGGTAGCTACTTGATATAGTAAAGGCTGAAAGAGGTGATGATTGGTTTTATCGATTACCGTTACATCGAATTCAGGAAGATTTTTCAGAGATTTAATAACTTGTAGTCCTCCGAATCCTGCGCCAATGATAATTACTTTTTTTTTGCCTGACATATTCCCTCTTAATGATTTGATGAAATTTGATGTTCTGATTTTAGAAATTTTAGAAATCCGACGGATGCACTTTCGACTATATTTTGTACATTTTCAAATGCTTTCAGATCACCGTAATACGGATCAGGTACTTCGGCATTTTTGAATTGGCCGTCTTCAAAAGAGCGAAAGAAATGAATCTTCCTATTATGGGATTCATCCGTTACGAGTGATCGAACGGTTTTAAAATTATTATGATCCATCACCAGAATATAATCGAATCTTTGAAAATCCTGTTTAATGAATTTACGGGAGATATGGGTTAAATTTATATTTCTGGCTTTTGCCACTTCCCTTGTCCTTGGATCGGCAAGTTCTCCATCGTGATAACCTGCTGTTCCTGCGGAATCTATAAGAAAAAAATCGCTTAGATTCTCCTTATGGATTAGACTTTGAAAAGCTCCCTCTGCAGCCGGAGAACGGCAGATATTTCCGAGACAAACGAAAAGGATTTTTATTTTATCTTCTTTCACTTAAGATTAGTTTAAGTAACACAACATTTTAGGGCCGTTTGTTTTGATCCACTTTTCCGCCTTTACGTATTCCGGATCGAGTTTGTTCACGATTTCCCAGAACTTATTTGAATGATTATGTTCTTTAGTATGTGAAACTTCATGAATAACAACATACTTGATTACAAAATCCGGGCAATGAACCAGTCCTAAGTTAAAAGTAAGGTCATTGTCGGGAGAGCAACTCCCCCAAAGTGATTTCATTGTTCTCACTTTTACTGTATATTTTTTCGTATTTAATTTGGATGCGGTCTTGTCTACGATAGGAGTTATTTCTTCTAGTAGGATTTGTTTCAGAAATGACTTCGCTTTGTTTTCCTTTCCTTTTTGGCTTCTAAAACCTTTGTTGCTAAAGATAATTTCGGTATCTATCAACTTAGATTCTTTCTCCTCGAACCATTTTATCTTTCTATTTTGCCCGAAAATGGGAAGAATTTCACCATTCTTAAAATTGGTTTTTTGAGGATTGTTAGCCTTATTTTTTTTATATTGATCCCATACCCAGGTTTTTCTTTCTTCCATAAAATTCTGGAGAAAAGATTTCGAAACTCTTCTGGGATGGCGAACTACAACTCTATTATTCGGGTATACGGTAATAGAAACGTTCTTCCCTCTGATTTCTTTCAATTCATAAGGAATATCTAATCCTGGATAGTTAAAGGTATCTTTTTTCAGCATTTTATTCAATGTTCGGAGATGCCCCCTCTCTGGGAATGCTCCAATTCACCCGGTTAAGTGCTGCTATTTCGATGGAAAAATCTTTGATATTGATATGTGATTTGAATCCTCCGACGAAATTGGAAAGTACATCATCATAGGATAATCCACCCCGCGCTTTAAACTTTCCTTCGGAAAAAAAACGTCTGTGAGTCAGTCGGATGTACGTCAGCCAGGAATCATTGAATTTATAACCTATTTCATTGCTCATTTGAAATCCTACGCCTATATTATCCGATAGGAAATTGATGGAACGTTGAACGTGAAAATCTCTGGTGGTGATTCTGCCGATTGAAGGCATAAAAGAGAAATCAAAGTAAAAATTTTCGAACGAATTTCTGTATCCGAAGCCGTAAAAATATTCATTGAGATTATTCGAATAACTTAGACCGAGGCCGATAGGTGCATAGAATACCGGTCTGGCATCAATGAATTGATTCACATCGTAAAATATATACTTGAAGTAAGAATACCTTGCGCCTGCAGTCAAAAAAAAGCCACTCCCTTGGGTCCAATAATTCGGACTGGCGGTTTGGAAATAATATCTGGCAAAAGCCTCCACTCGGTTTTCGGTAATGCTTGATTTCCCGATTCCGTCGGCAAAATTTCTGGAACCTGAGAATACATTTGCAGAGTCATGGTAACTCCATTCTCTTGTTGCGATATTTGTTGTTTGTTCTTGAGCGGTCGTTGCCAAAAGAAAATCTTCGTCTCTTGCTTGGCCGGAATTTTGAGTCCACCCGGTTGTTTTGAGCGCTCCTCTGATTTCCCATTTGCCTTCGGAATACGATCCGAAGATTCCGAATATTGTTGAATTCCTGGGGAATGAAATTCGGGAGCCACCTCTGATTCCTGAGAGATTGGGAAATCGATTGCCCGTTTCGAAAATAAATTCACCGCCGTTTCTTTCTAAACTTGGGCCCCAAATGACTTCCGATTTAATTGGCGAAAAGGTGAATAAAATTAAAAATAAAACGAATATATTTGAATTTCGAGGCACCATCTTAATGTTTTTTAAACCTACTAAACTGTAAATTCCTAAATCCTCTAAGGGGTGAAATGGTTTCACCCCTTAGAGACATAATTAAATTGACAGCAGGGATCAACAATATGAATTTTAGAAAGGTAAACGATGTCCGGTAGCAACAAAGAATATTCTTGGGAAGAGGCAGCCTCTTTTGCTAAGCTAAGCTTGGAAAAATTCAAAGAGAAAGCCGAAGGATTAAAAATTCCGGGATGGAAAACCGGAAAATTCAAGTTGGGAAATCTTGAGAAATACTTCAATGGATCCGATGGTGAAGATTTTGATTCGCATATTATTGCGATTTCAAATCAAAAAGGGGGGGAAGGGAAGACTACGATCAGCTTGTATCTTGCCGAAGCTCTTTCGCAGGATCATAAGGTTTTGCTTGTCGATTGGGACCCGCAAGCAAATGCGACCCAGCTGTTTCTCAAAGAAGATGCTCCTTCCGTTATGGAATGTTTGGGGTACAGAGGCAGAAAGAAAATTTCCATAAAGAATATCATATATAATATTTCGACAAATTTCGATTTGGTTCCTTCCGCACTCGAGCTTGCAAACTTGACAACACCTTATGAAAGAGATGACTTCGAGCTTTTGAAAGAAGCTTTGCTTCCTATTCGTTCCGAATATGAATATATTATCATCGATTGCCCTCCTTCCCTGGGATTGATTTTAGAGAATGCATTATTAAGCGCAGATTTCATATTGGTTCCTATCCAGACCAGGGCATTCAGTTTGCAGGGAATCAAAGACCTTCACGAAACGATAACAAAGATTCAAAAGAAGGCAAATCCCCGCCTAAAGTTATTGGGAGCAATCTTAAATCAATATGAGGGTCAAAAGGCTTTGTCAGGTTTGGCTGAAGGAATAAAGAAATATTTTCCTGTTTTTGAAACTGTCATTTATAGGAGAGAATCGATTCCTCAGGCCCAAGCGAAAATGTCTCTTCTTTCAAAGATTGATAACGCTACTCTAAAGAACTTTAAAGAACTCGCTTCTGAGGTAAAGGGGAGAATTCATGTCGAAAAAAACTGAATTTCAAGCTTTGGATTTAATCTCGGCTTATACTGAGAAAAAGAAACATCCTTCTTCTTTCGAGCTAGCTCATATTTTTCCCAATCCCGTCCAACCCAGAATTATCGGTAAGGAAGATGTGGAAGATCTCGTCCAATCTATGGATAGACTCGGGTTGCTCGAACCGATTCTGATCCGTAAGGATAAGAATAAATACTGGATTGTTGCAGGAGAAAGAAGATACCGTGCTGCGATCAAGCTGGGGTGGAAAGAAATCCAAGCGACTGTAACGGATGCGGATGAAGAAATCTGTTATGAAATGGCACTTGCTGAAAACGAAAAACGCAAAAACCTCAATCCGTGGGAAGTTGGAAAAGCAATCCAATATTTGAGAAAAGAGAAAAAGAAGACAGCCGAGGAAGTTTCCAAACTTCTCGGTTATACCGAGAGATATGTGAAACAATTGAGTTCCATTGCTAGACTTGATCAGAAGACAGTCATGGAAATGATTATTTCAGGTAAACCGACTTCGGTAAAAAATTTAGAATCTGTTTTGAGAAGTAAAGAGAATAGGGGGGGTGAAATCATTTCACCCACGTCATCTAAGCTCAAGATAACTGCGGATCTTAGTGGACTGACCGTTAAAGCACGGGAAAGTTTTCATCGAGAGTTCAATAGTTTGAAAAAAAAATACGGAATAATATAACTTAAGGCGGCTTAATGAAAACCTTGCTAAAATTTAAACAACTTGGTGATGTTGAAAACGAATTGGGAATCATACTTGCGTGTGATAGAAAACCTAAATATGATTTAACTGTTTTTCAGATTTTTGATTTTATGTCGGCTCAAATAGAATCTTCCATTCAGTCTGCAACTGATTCAAATCGCGCAGGCGTGTTTGCAAGGTTCATCGGTAAATATAAATTTGCGAAACTTCTGACGTCTGGGAGCTTCACAAAAGCAAATCAGATCTTCGGATTTCCTCAGAAGAAAGAATCCGGTGATGAAAAACTCGCGGAGACCAGATTGAAAACTGCAATCACCGCTTTCAAATTGCATTCCGGCCCTTTTGGGTTTCATCCGGTTTACGGTGATTTGGATAAGAAACAATGGGAAAAGCTGCATAGTATTCTAGCCGGTTTTCTTTTCGGATATATTGCACTCGAAGGCGATGAAAAGATCCGATTCTTTAAAGAGAAGGAAGCCAAACGGGAAAAGTTTGCACAAGAGAAAATCGAGAGCCAACATAAGAAACATCGGGAAGGAAAAGAAGGTCAAAACCATCAGCATCCGAATAGAAAGTGGAAGAACAGAAAAAGAAATAACTATAAAGGTAATAAAAACGGTGGGAAAGGCGGAGCTAAATGAAAATTTCGCTGATTTCGGGAAGCCAAAGAAAAAAATCCCAATCAACTAAAGTAGCCAATTATTGTAATTCACTGTTAAAACAAGCCGGAGTCGCCGAATCATTATTATTCGATCTAGGTGAAAACCCTCTTCCTATTTGGAATCCGGACATGTGGGAGAAGGAATCGGATATTAAAAGCTTATGGCTGGAATACTCTAAAGGAATTTCCGATTCGGACGGATATGTTGTGGTTTGCCCTGAATACAACGGAATGGCAAGCCCGGCTTTGAAAAATATGTTTTTGTTTTTTTCAAATACGGATTTGGCTCACAAGCCGGGGATCATCATTACTGTTTCTTCCGGATTGGGCGGCGCTTATCCTAATAATGAATTGAGAACATCGAGCTATAAAAATTCCAGAATCGTGTACATTCCCGATCATGTGATCGTAAGACATGTTGAATCCGTTTTGAACCAAGATACTCCTGAAAGTAAAGATGATGAGAGAATCAGAAAAAGGCTTCAATATTCGATTGCTGTATTTTTGGAATATGTTAAAGCCTTAAAATCGGTTCGTGAAAGTGGAGTCATCGATTTGAAAACCTTTGCTGCAGGTTTTTGATAATCAGGGCAAACAAGCCGGGTATACTAAGGTTTAGGAATAAAGTTATTAAATAACCGAGTATCGGTCCGCCGAAACTATACGGGTCCCAAGAGTGCATTGTATGAATCACGAAGGGATGGATTAGGAATATAAAAAGGCTGTTTTTGCCGATAAAACTTATCAACCTGACAAAAAATACATTTTTATCATTTGAAAGTAACGAATGTAAGATAATTACTGTTGCGATCGGATAAAAAAGATGGTGGTTTTTCATTTCGATTCCGTTAAAGCTAAATGATCCTAAAATCAGTACGGAAATGGAAAGAACGATAGAAATCGAAAATATCTGAAATCGGTTTGAAGGCAGATATTTCGGAGAGATACTTCCCTGTTTAAGGAGGAGTCCCAATCCGAAAAAACCTAGATAGTTGAAAATGGAAATGGGGCCGTACCAAGAAGGTAGTATCCCGTTGAGAATATTGATATTCGATAGAAAGTTAAGAAATAAAGACAAAACGACCGTTATTGTTAACCATTTTCCTTCTTTTAAAAACGAAGGAAGTATAAAAAACAGAATATAGAATTGAAAGAGTAGGGGAACAAAATAATAGGGAGCGAAGACCTGACCTGTTAATAGTTTGAGGGTGAAATCCAAGAGTGCCCAGTCTTTGTATTTGATTAAATAGCCGATGGCGGATGCGAGCGTATAAGGTAGGACGAGGCCGGTGAATTTCGTTTTCCAGTAACCTGGTTTGATCTTCAAATAAAGGGACGATCCGAATACAAAGACAGGAACTGAGAAACGACTTAAGTTTGATAAGAATAAAGTCCAGTTCGTAACATTGGGCTCATTCGGATGAAAGAAATAAAAATAAGAATGTATATGGATCATTACAATTCCTATCATAGCAAATCCGCGGATTTGATCCAGTCTGGTATCTCTGGCTTTTTCGTTGATAAAGTTGGGAACTTGGAAAGGAGTTTTGAAAATCAAAACTTGAAATGCATAAAAACCAGTTAGTACTATTCCGAATAATTCCCATTCAAACATTAAAATCTTCCTTTTTTCTCATTATTCCGGCAATCTACCGGAGAAAGAAAGGAAAATGAATTCAGAATTCGGAGAAAGATGCCAAAAATGTATATAGGAGTCTCCATAGAATGAGTCAAATTAGCATTCCTTCCGGGCAAAGAATCTTCAAAGAAGGAGAGATGAATAACGCAATGTACATCATCCTTAAGGGGAGTGTTGAAATATTTTTTACCGTCAACAATAGCCAGACGAGACTCGCTCTTATGAGACCTGGTGACTTCTTCGGTGAGATGGCTCTTTTCAGTTCCAATCCTAGAAGTGCTACGGCAAGAGCTCTTACGAATTCCGAGCTTGCAACCATCGAAAGCAAACAACAGCTTGAGAATTTTTTGGTCAAAAATCCGAAATTTGCCGCGAAGATGGTTTCGATTATGGCCGATCGGTTGGCGAAAACAAACGAGTTATTGATCACGAGTATGGAAAATTCAGTCGCTAAGAAAATAGAATTTAGTACGAATTTAAACGGAGACGGATCTGACTCGGAAAGTAACGTTACGGATTTTGATAATCCTTAACCGAAGATAGAAGGTAGATTTTTTTTAATTAACATCATTTCAAGAACGGGGGCATAACTCATCATATTCGCAATTGATAGTTTTTGATTTTCCGAACTTAGAAATTCTTTCAATAATTCCAATACCTCCTCTTCTTCCAGCTCGGAGATATATGGAAATTCAGGATGGTCTTTTAGCGAGAAGTGGCGGATATTATTCGGGTCTTGTAGAAATTCTTCCGATTGATTAACTAATTCTTTCCAAAACATAGCATCCTCCTAATTGAAAAGTTCTTCGAATTCGTCTTTATGTTCCTCAAATTTGTTTTTGAAGCGCTCAAGAAGAGATCTGAATTCAGTTTCATTCTGAATTCCGAAATTTTCAAGTATTTCCGGCTCAATCGTATAATAATTCCCTTTGCCCCTATTCGTATTTGCAAGAATGTCGCTGACATAGATCATTTTACAAATGGGTAAATTCGCTGACTTGCACTGCCAGGGTTTGTGGTGGTACCGTATAACGTCGATTATTTCCTCAGGGAAATTCCATTTTTTTGCAATTAGATAACCAATATCGGAATGGGTGATCCCTAGAGTAAATTCTTCCACCCATTCGGAAATTTCGTTTGCTTCGTCGCTTCTTAAAACACGAATTTGCTGAATGATGGACAGATCCAGGGAAAGCAGTACCATTCTGCCTAAATCATGTAATAAGCCGCAGATCGGAGCTATTTCCGAATATTTTATAAAATCATGGACGGATTGCCCCAAAAATCTCGAATACAAACTGGTTTTGAAAGAGTGGGCCCAAACGGATTTTTGTTTCGCATAACGGGAATTCATTATTTTTCTGGCACCTAATGCGAGAAATATGGATTCTATATTCTTGAGACCGATTCGTTTCAGTGCATCCACTACCAGAGTAACTTTTGTATGTCCTCCGAAGAAAGCTGCGTTTGCAATCTTCAGTATTTCCGCAGTGATGGCAGGTTCCTTCTGTACTTCCGCCGCCAATTTCGGCCAATCCACGTCCTTATCTTTAGAGAGTTTGATCAATTTCTGAATTTGAGGAGATAAGGGAGGAAGGCCGTCGACTTCCTTGAGAAGTAGGCTACGAATTTGATTTTGTTGTTCCAAAGGAATCAACAGTTTTGGAATTCGTATGATGACTTCCGTATAATCTTCCGTTGTTATCAATTCGAAGAATTGATTTTTCAAACCGGAATTGCGTAGAAGTATATGAATCAAGACTATGCCGAGTCCGGAACTTTCTTCGTTATCCACGGATTCTTTGTAGGCGTCGTTTATGTTTTTATATTTGCCGGAGGACTGAACTCTGATTTCGATCCTGTTCTTTTCTTCGTTTAGGATTTTTGCGTTATTTCGAACTTTGAATTCTATAAAATTCGGATAATTTTGCGCTTCCAGAGAGATTTGATAAGAAGACTGGTCCAACATCGCAAAGATACTTTTTCGATTGTGACCGAATGCATCCTTAAACATGGGGATCCCTTTGGAATAATCAGTCTCCAGATGGATATTCAGGCCTTTTTCTTTGAAGAACACTCTCTTTGCATTTGCCTTACATGCATTGACCAAGAGCTCGTTTAAGATGGTAAATAGGATTTCATGCAGAAATTCCAGTGAAACGGTTCTGGAAATCCTTCCAATCCATACGTCCAGGTCATGGCAATTGACCTCTGAAAAATGGATATACTCCTTTCTGATCGGGCTTCCCGAAAGGAACTCCTCCTGGAAGGAAATGAGGGGTGGAAGGGGCATTCTTTACTGTTATGAGGGCTATTTCTCTTTTTGGAAACCGAAAATTTTAATTCTATTCTAAATGCAAAAATCCGATAATAGAATTAATGGAACGAATGAAATTTACCCTAATTTTTATCACAGCACTTTCTCTGGGATTGGCTACCGGCTCTCTCGTGGCTCAGGATACGACAAATCCTAATAAGGCAACTTCTGCTGCAGAAGAAGATCATGATGCAAAAGAAGGACAAGATAAAGAGTTTTATGAATATTATTATAAAACAATTGCGGAGAGCCAGCCTCTTAAAAAAGCGAAATTGGAATACAATCTGATCAAAGCTTTAAAAAAAGAAATTGTAAGCCGGGATACGACTAAAGAAGCAAAAGAAAGTATCAAAAAAATCGATACTTCAAATATCAAATACGAAAGAGTTTATAGAGAAAGCAAATGGGTCCGCGGTTTCATGGGTCAACTACCTCATCTAACTTCCCGCGATTTTATGTTTATTGTTAAATACGACAAGTATATGTGTTTTGTAAGTTTTGACGTAAATCCCGAATCTTATCTTCAGGAAGCAAGACAAGCCCAGCTTATCTTTGAGGGGAAGGATAAGTTCGAGATTGCAATCCCCAAGCCCTAAACAATAGGGATAGTCCGGAAAGGATTGCAAATAAAGACACCCCGCCTCTGAAGAATCGTTCCAGGTTTTCCAATAGGGGAGGGGTCTCCGTATTGTTTTTAATTTTTGAAAGTGCTAATTTCCTTCCGAAAAAGCTGGTTTCAATACTAGCAATCTGAATTGAATCACCTAACTTGAGTTTTTTGTAAATTTCGTAAGGAATCGACTCCGAAGATTCAACCAACGTTCCGTTTTCCAAAGAAAAAGTATAATGGCATTGATAAAGAATAGGAAACTTGTTCTTTACTCTGATAATTTCCTGGACCGTTGCAAAATTCGCATAATGGGGATCGTTTAATTGATTGTAGGCAAGGTGAAGCTTCCGGTTTTCATTGGAAACTACAAAGAACATGATACAGAAAAACAGGAAAGAGGTTAATACCGTATTCGCAATCCAGATTGGAACACGGGAAACCATTTGTTACTTAGAGTTTTCCTCTAAAAATTTGAGAACCTCTTCTCGATCAGCGAAAAATTGAAATGCGTTTGCTAATCCTAATAAATGAAAAACTTGATAAATGGAGCTGGTAACGCCTACAAGCGCCATCTCTTTTGATTTTTTTTGGAGACTCATTTTTACATCTAAGATCATTCGAATCCCCAAACTTGAAATATAACGAAGCTCGGAAAAATCTAAAATTAAAAATCTTCGGTCAGTTTGATTCATCTCATCTAAAATGGTTTGGGTAATCTTGTCCAAAGGACCTGATTCCATTCTTCCTTTGATTTGAACAATAACGGCACCATTGATTTTAGTGTGATTTATTTCATATGGTAAATCTTGCATAGTTTGTCCTCTATTTACTGGAACCACTACAGAGAGCGTTTCATCGGATAATCTAAATATAGCTTTCGAATATGGAGGGAAAGGATAGTGTCTCTCGGTAAGAGAATCCACTGCAATTCCACCGTTCATTTCCGATATTACTTCCACTTCATTTAAGGCACGGAAATCTGCCAAGGAAAACTCTTTGTCCGAAATCTTGGCACGAATCTCTCTGGCATATACATGAAAATAGGACTCATGTTTTGAGAAAGAGGAAAATTTTCTAGGGGAACAAGAAGAAACCCAACCGGTGGAACCTGCTCCGGTATAAACCAAAAGTCCTGAACATTTTTGTTCCTCTTTCCTGTTTTCATAGGAAATCCAATATCGGGATGTAAGGTCAGGGCTGTTGTTTCGGATGGAAAGTTCACAAATAGCAGGAACAGTTTGCACAGTCTTTCCATCAGGATACTGGATCGTGGTTTTGATGAGTGACCATTTTTCAACGGTGGTATCTTTGAATCGGGTTTTTACCGCTTTTTCCAAATCTTCCGCCGTAAATCCAAGAAGCGCTCCTACGGAAGACTGTGGATCCGAATTGCAACCGATTAAGTGGAGTTTTCCGGTCTGATGAGCTACATAAGTGAAGTGATTATCTCCTCCATGGGAAACAATCAGATCGTAATTTCCAAGATGCAGGCCATTATCAAATTCTTCCCGGAAAACAAAGTCGGCATTCGGGAATACTTTTTGTTTAAGAAACTCACGTGATTTCAATTGTCTTTCATGAGATTCCAATGTACGGGATAAGACATCTTCGTTGTCTTTCGCGACATCCTTATACTTAGTTAAAGTCCCATATGTTTCTAAGTCTAACTCGTATTTTGTACGTTTTTGTACAACGATGACCTTTTTATACGGAGAGGATGTCATAAGATTAGGTGAAAATTGCATTTTCCTTAAGAAAATAAAGGTTTTTTTAAAAAATCTTTCAATTTCCTAAGAAAATTGAAGAAAAGTTGTATCCAAAAAAAATATAGCTTGTACCAACCAATCAATCATTGAAATATAGTGTAACCTTTTATTGGTGCATAAGGATAATTATAGTATGGCAACTGCAACCCCTACCCCCTTGAAAAAATCTGAATTGCTTAGCGAGCTTGCTGAGTCAACAGGATTAACAAAAAAAGCCGTCGCGGCTTTTCTTGATACATTTGTAGAACTTGCATACAAGGAAACAAAGAAGAACGGGGTATTTGTAATCCCAGGATTGGGTAAACTTGTAAAACGTAATCGTCCAAAAAGAAAGGGAAGAAACCCTGCAACCGGTGAAGCAATTCAAATCCCTGCTAAAACAGTTGTTAAGTTCAATTTATCCAAAACTTGTAAAGACGCAGTCGTTCCTCCAAAGAAATAGTTCATTTCACCCAGGCGTGATTTTTCACAAGGCCTGGGTCGTGAATCTCCTTCAGTTCGTATGAACGAAAAAAAACCGTTTCCTTTTCTTCCGTTCGTTGATTCTCTGTTTGGTGAAAAGCTTCTGCAGGTTTGGATCCAAAAGGGTAGGGAAGAAAAAGAACTTATACATCCGTTAGTTACCAAGTTCTCCGTTGAAGATTTTTACTTTACTCCGAATGCAATCAAACAAAGCATTATGGTCCGTTATCCGGAACAGATTCGAAAATATATCAATGAGAGAGATTTTGCATCTTTAAATCAACTTATCCTGCAAATAGGGCAAGGAACATCCGACGGGATCAATAAGCCCGCGTTAGACGTGGTATTCGAACTACTGGAATGGATGATCACCGGTTATGATGACGATCAGATGATTGTAAACATACTGGTCAGATTGTTTGACAACGGAGATATCCTAAATAAGGACTTTGTAGAGAAAGTAAGGGAAGAGTATCAAAAGGAATTGGGTGCGTGAATCTTTAGATTCCCCACCCTTTTGGGTGGGGGGTGAGGTTCGTGGGATTAATCCCTCGTGAAAACTTCTTTACCACAAAACAGATGTTTTGTATACTCAAAGATTTGTTTTTTTTCAATATGTTCGCCTTTTTGCAAAAAGTCCTTGTCAAAAAGTGAACGTGGTTCAAGAATTAGTGAAAATTCAAACACCGAGATACTTAGATGGCAATTACGCGAAATATTTATAAATGGGGAAGTGCTGAAGTCGAGCATTCCTTACCATCACATACCAGATCCTTTATCGAATCGCAATTCAATGTAAGTTCCGATTTTAAGGCTGCCTTTCCAAAAGGGGTTTCGGAAATCAAACCTTTGCGGAAATCAAAACTTTCCACAAGCGCGATTGCAAAGTTTAAAAAAATCTTAGGAGCGGGCTCCTTTCAACTTGATCCGTTGGATCGGGCAAAACATTCGATCGGTAAGTTTTATACCGAAATTTATAACGCGCGATTTGGTAAGTTTGAAGATGTTGCGGAAGCAGTTGCTTATCCCAAATCAGAAGAAGAAGTGCAAAAATTGGTTTCACTTGCTAATGAGTTGAAACTTCCGATTATACCCTTCGGTGCGGGCTCCAGTGTAACGAAGGCATTGCAAGCACCTAATGGCGGTATATCGATCGATCTTTCCAAATTGGATAAAGTGATCGAATTCAATGCGGTAGACAGTACTGTTACTGTCGAAGCAGGAATCAAAGGACCCGTTTTGGAAGCTTTTCTGAATGAGAAAGGTTACACATGCGGACATTTCCCCCAATCTTTTGAATTTTCAACCGTAGGTGGTTGGATTGCTGCGAAAGGTGCCGGACAAGCATCCACAGGTTACGGCAAGATGGAAGACATATTGCTTGCGCTAACGGCAATTACACCAAGCGGAAAAATCGAAAGCAAACCTTATCCAGCCGCGTCTATCGGTCCGGATGTGTTTAAATTCTTTTTAGGCAGTGAGGGGGTTTTCGGTGTCATCACAAAGGCTACTTTGAAGATTCGCAAATTTGATCCTAAAAATTCCACCAAAGGTTCATTTATATTCAAAGATTTTCAATCTGCCGTGGAAACAATGAGAGAAGTTATGCAAGGTGGATTCGGCAAACCTCATTTCTTTCGTATTCAAGATCCGGAAGAAACGGATATCTCTTTTAAAATGAGTGGAGTCGAAGGTAGTTTCGCCGACAAAGCTTTGAATTTTCTAGGTTATAAACCAAACGGTCGTTCTTTGATGCATATCATTGTTGACGGTGACCCAGATTATAGTGCATTCGTTTTCAAAAAAATTAAAAACATAGCAAAGAAACGAGGTGGGTTCTCCACAGGATCTTCTCCCGTTCAAAAATGGCTGGATCAGAGATATTCCAGTGCTTATTTGAGAGACTCTCTTATGGATGAAGGAGTTCGGATCGATACTTTGGAGACTGCTGTCACCTGGTCTGAGTTATATGGTCTTTGGGACAATACCAGGAAATATATCAAAAGTTTCCCGAACACTTCCTGTATGGTTCACATCTCTCATGCTTACGAAAATGGAGCTAACCTGTATTTTATTTTTCTAAGTCCGATGGATGTGAAAAATGAAATAGGTTCTTTCACTTCTTTCCACAAAGGAATTATCGATACCATTCATAAAAACGGCGGTTCTCTTTCGCATCATCATGGCATAGGTAGAATGCTGGCGCCTTGGATGAAATCCGAAGTAGGGGAATCCACGATTCAAACTTTGACTGCTGTTAAGAAGTCATTGGATCCTAAAGGAATCATGAATCCGGGTGGTACATTAGGTTTAAAATAGATGGGAGTATCCGAACGTAAAAAAAGGGAGTTCGAGAGGAGAGAATTAAATATTCTCGCAACCGCGATCGGACTTTTTCAGATCAATCATCCGTCTTCGGTTAAGATGGATGATATAGCCAAACAACTTGAAATCGGGAGAGGGACCATATATCTCCATTTTAAAAGTAAAGATGATCTGATGGCTAGGATTCAATACGAAGATTATCTTCGTCTTCGGGAAAGATTGGAAGTTGCGTTAAAGGAACCGACCGGGTTGGAAATGGCACGGAGGGCCGTTCGTGCTTACGTAGAACATTGTTTAGGTGATAAAAATATGTATCTTGTTGCAAAACAATGCGGTGATAGTATGAACTTGAATAATGTTTCGGAAGAAATGAGAGAGAAACTATTTCATGAACGTAGCAATCGGCTTACAGTACTCGAAAAAATATATAAGCAGGCAAGGGCGGAAAATCTGATTAATAGCAAAGGCGCTTACCCCAACGTAGCCGTAGCATGGGGAATGATTCGGGGTGCCGTTGAGGTTTTATTAGACGGTCATTTTTTAAAAGAAATCAAAAGTGAAAAATCATATATAGAGACTTTGGAACATGTTTTATTTTTCGGTTTGTTCTCTCCTAATTCAAATACAAAAGGCGAATCCGTATGAAAATGAAGATCATCTTGAATCCTGTTTCCGGCGGCGGTATATCAGGTAAGGTTTGGAAAAAAGTTAAGTCGGAGTTGGACAAACAAAAGATTGAATACGATTTTGAAGAAACTACTCCCTCTTTGACGGCGGGCCAGATCGCATCCAAATCAATTAAAGCGGGCCAAAATTGGATCGTGGGAATAGGGGGGGACGGAACCCTTTCCAACATTGTAAACGGATTTTTTGAAAATGGCAAATTGATTTCCAAAGATGCCGTTTTCAGTCCGATCCCTGCGGGAAGAGGAAATGATTTTATCAAAACTCTTCGTGTGAATAAAAAGCCGTCAGAGGCCCTCAAACAGATATTAAACGGTAAAATCAGAAAGATCGATGTGATCGAAACTACGTATACCAAAGAAGACAAATCAACCGGAAAGTATATGAGTATCAACCTAGCCGATTTCGGAATGGGAGGAGAAGTTGTTTATCGGGTCAATCGTTCCAAACTGGCCAATTTTATCGGAGGTAAAGGAGTCTTTTTTCTATACACTCTAGTTTGCCTCCTTACGTATAAGAACAAAAAAGTACATTTGAAAATCAATAACAAAGAAACGATTGATTGCACTAGCAGAATCATTGTTTGCGCGAACGGAGAATATGCTGGTGGAGGGATGTGGTTTGCACCTAAAGCAAAGCTAGAGGACGGTCTTTTTGATCTTCTTATCATCGAAGACATAGGTCGTTTGGAAACTTTGGCAAAATTTGGAAAACTATACAAAGGCCAGGCGGAAGGACAGCCAAAGATCATTTCCAGAACAGCTTTCAGTCTGGAAGCTAGCTCGGAAGAGGATATTTTCATTGATGTGGATGGTGAAAATATGGGTCAATTGCCGGCAAGTTTCAAAATCATCCCGTCCATTATCTCTGTTAAATGTTAGGAAGGAATCATTGGTTAATGTGAACTCTAAGAAGAATAGACTCGATGCCCTTGGGGATGAAGAATATGATATCGTCGTTATCGGTGGCGGTATTACAGGTGCCAATGTTCTCTGGGATGCCAGTTTAAGAGGATACAAGGTTTTATTACTCGAAAAAAACGATTATGCTTCCGGCACTACGCAAGCTACTTCCAAGCTGATTCACGGAGGACTGCGTTATTTAAAAAATTTAGAATTCGGTTTGGTTCGGGAATCTTTGAGAGAAAGAAGAATCCTTGCAAAAATTTCACCACATGCTGTCCGTACTTTGGGATTTATTGTCCCGCTTTATTCGCATACAGCCCGTTATATTTTGAAAGCGGGTATGGAATTATACAATTTACTTTCTTATGATAGAAACTTCGACATCAGTCCTGATCGTTTTATCCCGCGTTATCATTGGAATTCTCTTGCTGAAACAATTTATAAAACTCCCTCTGCGAATAGGGAAGGACTGATAGGTTCTTATCAATATTATGATTATGCAAATATAAATCCCGAACGACATACTTCCGAGTTTATTTCTTCCGCCAAAGAACGCGGCGGCCAGGCTTTCAATTATGCGGAAGTCAAATTCATCAGAAAACAAAACAAAGCGGGTTATATTATCGGAGTTCATGATAAAGTGACAGGTAAGGAAAAAACGATTCTTTGTAAGACGGTAGTCAATAGTGCCGGACCTTGGGCGGATTTGATAGAATCTATTGCTGGTGTTACTCATGAAAAAAACCTGGTTCGATCCAAAGGGATCCATGCTGTCGTTCGAAATATCTGTAGTAAAGAATGTATCATCTTACAAAAGAAAGACGGCTCACATCTGTTTGTAATCCCTTGGAGAAATAAAACCATTATAGGGACTACGGATACGAAGTACGACGATGATCCGAATCAGTTCACCGTGAAAGAGTCCGAAATTCTCGATTTGTTGGAAGAAGTAAACCGTAGTTTCGGATTGTCTACGTTGACTTTGAAAGATGTTGATTATTATTACGGAGGACTTCGACCTCTTGTGGAAGATCCTACTGAGAAATCGGAAACTTATTCCGCATCCAGAAAATCGGAAATCATGCATTACGCAGGAGAAGGATTCCCTGGATTCTTTTCTGCGTTAGGTGGCAAGTATACTACTAGTCGCTCAGTAGCCGAATCTTTAGTCGATCAGATTGCGGATTATCTGCCGAAACCCGTCAGACCATGTTCCACTCATTTGGAACCGTTGCTCGGGGGGCATTACGATGACTTGAAATCGCTCACTTCCGAGTTGGAAAAAAAATTTCCCAAAGCGGACGGATTAAAAATCGAACAGATCGCTAATCGTTACGGTTCATTGGCTTATAAAATCTTACAAAATAAACCCGGTGTCAATTTCCAATTGGCCAATGGGGAGTGGATTTTTGAAGAAGAGATATTCCATATTTTGGAAAATGATGATATCGTATCAGCAACGGATTTTTATTTCAGAAGATCCGGTGTAGGTACAGTAGGAGCATTGAACTCGAAAGACAATCAATTATTACTTGCCCGAATCGCCAAACAACTGTCTTGGGATAAAAAGAAAATCACGTTAGAAACAAAACTGGTGGATCAAAGATATATTTGGGCTAAAGGATAAGTGGCACGCGTTAAATTAGAACTACCCGAAGTTTGGCATTTTTCCACGATCATTAACATTCGGATCGGAGATATCAATTTTGCCGGACATCTTGCTCATGATGCGATTCTTTCTCTTGTTCATGAATCGAGAGCACTTCTTTTCCATGATAACGGTTGGGGAGAATTGGATGTGGAGGGAAAGGGTATCGTAGTCGCGGATGTGGTGATTACTTATTCAAACGAAGCATTCTTTCGGGATATTTTACGATTTGATTTGTCCGTGACTGAATTTACCAAAAAAGGTTGTGATATCTATTATCGGATCATAAGAGTAGGGGACGAGAAAGAAATTGCCCGGGCCAAAACAGGGATTGTTTTTTTCGATTATGAGCATAGAAAACCTGCCGAAGTACCTTCCGGTTTTTCAAAAAGATTTATTTAATATGATTTTGCACTAGTTGTAAGATTTTATCTTCTTCCTCTTCATATAAAATCTTCGATTGTGCTTTTTCTAGAATGTTTCCCAGACGAACGGTTTGGTTGGGGGATTTGTTGGCTTCATTCCAAATACGAAGTCCCCAATGCCCGAATTCGGCAGTGAGCCATTTTTTCAACTGAGTTTTCATTTCATAATTTTTATCTTTTCTTTTCGTATAACTTAAGATAAAGGAAAGCAATTCCTTCACTCCTGTCCGTTTGACAACAGAGGTTTTGAAAATGGGAGGAAGGTTTTGATCCGGGAGTATATCTTTGATAAACTCAAGGGTAGTTTGCAACATATAATAGCTGGAGTTGGCTAGTGACTCCTCATCGCATTTATTGATGATAAACGCATCAGGTACTTCCATGATTCCGCTTTTCATAAATTGTACCTGATCACCGCCTAATGGTTGCATAACAAGGAAGGATATGTCCGAAATTAGGGAGACGGCAATCTCATTCTGTCCGATTCCCACTGTTTCGACAAAAACATAATCGAATATATTTCTTAAAAAACGGATCACATGATAAGTATACGGATTTAACCCGCCCAATTCCAGTTGCGACGGCTGTGATCTGAAATAGATTCTATTTTCCCTACGAGGCAATACCACTCTCGTTCTGTCTCCCAGAATCGAACCTCCGCTGATATTGGAAGAAGGGTCGATGGCCACAATCGCCATTTTTTTGTTAGGCGCCATGGATATGAAATCTTTACAAATCTCTCCAAGCAAAGAGGATTTTCCCGCACCGGGAGTTCCTGTGATTCCGATAGTAAGCCCTTCTTCTTTTCCCTGATTTCTTTTTGTAAGCTCGGAAAATAACTGTTTTCTAAATTCCAGATTTTCCTTCGTTTCGATTTTTGAAATGATTTGTGCGATCGGGTATTTTTCCCCTAAATATGCGGAGTCTATCAGTTCTAGTAATTCTTTTTCCATTACGTTCCCGTATAATCTATCACAACCCAAGTGATATCGTCTTCAAACTGATCTTTATTTGAGAATTTTTTCAGACTCTCAATCAATCTTAAAGAAAGAGATACCAGGGGTTTTTCTTTATTATGAATCAAAAATTTTTTCCATTCCGTATTTTCGTAAGGAATCCCTGCTTCATTCTCCGCTTCCGTGATTCCATCGGTGAATAAAATGATTCTATCCCCTTTGACCAAAGAGAATTCACCTTCTTCGAAAGGCTTTTTCTTGAAATCATAATTGATTCCGAGGGGAGCTCCTTTTGTGCTTAGTTCAATGAATTCCTCCGTAGAACGGCGGTGGATTAAAATAGGAGGATGGCCTGCACTTGCATATCGGATCAATGCTTTTTCAGGATACAATCTTAGAATCACTGCGGTAGCGAACATCCCGTTTGCTCCCCGTTCGGCGACTGCTTGGTCCATAATTCTTAGAATTTCGGACAAGTTGTAATTGAATTGGTTCGTATACTGGGTCGTCATCTTTAAAATGGACGCTATAAACGCTCCGGGCACTCCATGCCCTGACACGTCCGCCATAAAAAAGTCGCAGTAGTCTTTCATCTCATTGAAGTCGTAATAATCCCCGCCTACTTTATCCAAAGGCTCATAAGTACTGTGAATCAGATAACCCGGGATAGACGGTGCATTTGTTGGAAGGAGCTTTTTTTGGATCAACCTTGCGATGTCCAATTCTCTTTCGATGGTCTTGTTGCGTTGTTTAAGTAAATTATGGTATCTTCTGATTTCGAGTGCGGTATTGACTCTTGCGAATAGTTCTTCTATATTAAAGTTTTTCGGTAGATAATCATTGGCACCGAGTTGAAATCCTCTTACTATGTCATCCGAACCTTGCATGGCGGTCACAAGGATGACGGGGAGTTCTACTTGTGTGAGTTTGGAACGGATGATTTGTAAAACTTCCAAACCGTCCATCTCCGGCATAATGATATCGAGTAGTATTAAGTCAGGTTTCCAGGAATCTATTTTTTCCAGAGCGAGTTTGCCGTTGTCCGCTTCGTCGACCTGATAGTTGTTTTTTTTGAGAATATGAGTAATCATCTTGCGGTTGAGTTGGTTGTCCTCAACCACAAGAATTTTAAACTCGTTGTGGTTCACGATGTTTTAAGCGAGAGCAGGTTCGGTAGAAATAATATCGATCACTTTGTTCATGATAGACATTAGATCATAATCTTTAGGCGTAAAGATCTCCTTGATCCCCATTGTTTTTAGTTCATCAAAATCGGATTCCGGAATAATTCCTCCGATCACAACAGGAATCTTCGCCTTATAGTGGGCAAGTTCGTCAAACAGTTGTTGTACGATTTCCTTGTGGGAACCGGAAAGAATCGAGATACCGATTACATCTGCGTTTTCTTCCACAGCAGATTGAACGATGTCTTCCGGGGAAAGCCGTATTCCGGAATAAATTACATCGAAGCCGGCATGTTTTGCAGATACTGCAATCATTTCCGCACCATTGGAATGCCCGTCAAGTCCCGGTTTGCCTACTACGATCTTCGGTCTATGTCCCCGCGTTTTTGTAAAAGTTTCCACTTTGGAACGGACGTTCACTACCTTGTCTTCCGATAAGAACAATTTCTGACCCTCCACACCGGTAGGAGGGTTGTATTCTCCGTAAACTTCCCGAAGTGCATCCGCCCATTCCCCTGTGGTTACAAGAGCTTTCGCACATGCTACCGAATAAGGCATTAGATTTTTTCCGTCTTTCGCGGCTTGTTTCAGATCTTCCAATGTTTTGTTTGCGAGTGCGGAATCTCTTCTTGTTTTTGCTTCCGCAAGAACACCTAGTGTTTGTTCGGCTGACTTGGGATCGACTTTAAACACACCTCCGTCCGCGTCTGTCATCAGAGGAGATTTGATTCCTTCGGTCCAACGGTTCTTTCCTACGATGATGAGTTCATTGGAATTGATTTTAGAAAGCCTTTCCGTTTGGGATTTTACCAATTGGGATTTCATATAACCGTTTTCGATGGCAACGAGCGCTCCTCCCATATCCAGAATCTTTTGAATTTCAAGTCTGGCTTGTTCTTTCAGAGCGTTTACTTTCGCTTCGACTACTTTGGATCCGTCGAATAAGTCTGGGTATTCCAGTAGATCCGTTTCATAGGCAAGAATTTGTTGCAAACGAAGAGACCATTGTTGATCCCAAGGACGTGGAAGTGAAAGTGCTTCGTTCCAAGCGGGAAGTTGCAAAGCTCTGCAACGCGCCTTTCTGGAAATAGTAACACCGATTGCTTCGATGAGAATCCGCCATGCATTGTTTTCCGGTTGTTCTTCGGTTAACCCGAGTGAGTTGACCTGAACTCCATATCGGAAAACCCGATATTTTTTATTTTTAACTTTATAACGTTCTACTGTGATCTCTTCCCACATTTCGGAGAATGCACGCATCTTGCACATCTCTTCCACAAAACGAATCCCTGCGTTTACGAAGAAGGAAATTCTTCCTACGCATTGTTCGAATTCTTCATCTGTGAAACAGTTTCTTTCTTTGATGGAATCCAATACCGCAATCGCAGTTGCTAATGCAAAGGAAAGTTCTTGCACGGGTGTCGCGCCTGCTTCCTGCAAATGATAAGAACAAATATTCGAAGGATTCCATTTCGGAATATTATGAAGACAATACTCATACATATCCACAATGATCTTCATGGAAGATCCGGGAGGATAAATGTAAGTTCCTCGAGCCAGATATTCTTTGATCAAATCGTTCTGAGTGGTTCCATTCAATTTCTCTAATGGAACTCCTCTTTCTTCCGCCAAGGCAACGTAAAGTGACAGAAGCCACATGGATGTTCCGTTGATCGTCATGGAAGTGTTCATTTCTTCAATGGGGATCTGGTCAAAAAGGATTCGAAAATCCTCAAGTGAATTGATGGGAACTCCTACTTTACCGATTTCTGGTTTGGAAACAGGATGATCCGAACTATAACCACATTGAGTAGGTAGGTCAAAAGCGATCGAGAGTCCAGTCTGTCCTTTGGATAGGTTTTTGCGGTAAAGCTCATTGGAGGCTTTTGCATTGGTGTGACCTGCGTAGGTTCTAAAAATCCATGGTTTGTCAGGATTAACCTGACCTTTTTCATCATGGAGGAGATAATCTTTTTTCTCCGTGGACATTTCGTGCCTCTTTTACTGAAATTCTAAGTATAAAGCAAAATATTCTGGAATATTTTCACCTAAAATTTATGAAAGGACAAGGCTATTTTCTTGTCCATCTGATAATGCGCGAACCAAAACCATTCCAACTACTTCCCTTCCTTTTGAGTGTTTTGCTTCTATCTATCGGATTCACTGTCTTCTCCCTGTTTCGCCCTTTTCCGTTGGAAGAGACAGAATGGGAGTTTTTGGCAAATTTACGGGCGCTTACGGAAGAGGGTGGGTTTTATTCCGCTCAGGAGCCTCTTCCTTTCCTGATTTTGGTATTTTGGAAAAAAATCACCGGGCTCAATTATATTCCCGCATTTCTCTCGTTAGCTTCTCTATTTTACAGTTTATTCCTTCATTTGTTTTTACTTCTGCTCAGAAGGGAAGCTTGGAATCGCAATCATTACCTCTTTACTTTTTTAGCGGGATTTTTGCCTTACTCTTACGGGTTCCCGACATCGCATTTCCCGGAAACGGTTTGTTTGGTATTTATTCTTTTGGTGTTTTTGACTTTTCGATTTGAAAAGATCTCCGATTTGGTCGTCTTCCCGACACTTACCTTACTTGCTTTCTTTTCCAGCTTCACTATGTTCTATTTGGGATTTTCCTTCTTTGTAATCTTCAGTACAATCAGAGGAGCGAGAAAGCAAGCGCAAAGAACATCCGTGTTTTATAAAAAAAGAAACGTTCCTTTCATTTTTCTCTGGTCGTACCTTGGATTTTTATTCATCAGTTTATTCTTAATTTCTTATTTCGATTTTTTCGGAAAGGAATCCATCTCTTATTTATTTTCCCAGTGGATCGGGGAAACCAAACAAATCATTCTACCGGTAATTCTGATCAGTGCAGGACATATTCTTCTGAAAACGGAAAAGGAGCTCAATACTTATACCGCTTCCGTGATTACGGTCATACTCATTGGTGTTTCCATATTTTTCATTTATCGTGACTTGACAAAAACCGAAAAAGAACCTTGGGATCTTCGCATTGGTAGCCTAACAAAAGCATATGGTCAAGCTGCGATTTTAAAATCGGATCCACTTTATTTACAAAAAGAATTTTCATACGCTCTCTATTTCGCAACGGAAACCAAAACAAAGTTCTATAAGACAGCAGAAATCAGTCCTAAAAGTTTTATTTACGTGACAGGCATTTGGCCGCAAGACGTACTACTCATTCAGAAATCACTTCTTGGTAAAAGGGGAGGTAGGCTTCCCGGATTAGTTCCTTTGGGAGACGATGCCATCCTCATCCAAAAATCCTTACTCAATCAGATCAAATCTTCCAAAAGCTTGGACTTTCTTTCAAAAAAAGTGAACGACCATTGGGAAACGTTCCCGGTGATTTCTCTTTACGATTCTTATCTCAAAAGTATGCAAAATCGATTTGGTTTTCTGTCCTTTTTTTAGGCCCAATAGGCTAATGTTTTTCTTTTTTCGTCTGATATAAGTAAGTAGAAAGACGAAATGAACCTCTCCCCCGGCTTAACAGATCTACTGTCTTTGCAAATAGATTCCGCGTTGGAATTGAACGGAGAAGGTATATGGTTTGAAAATGAGAGCCTTCCCAAAGGGAAATTTTTTGACCAAATCAAATCGTCTTCCGGTCAACCGATCTACCTGGATTGGGAAGATGCCTATAAAAATGAATTTTTTTATCATTTGAAAAACCTAAAAACAAAGGGAAATTCCACAAAATGGTTTTATTTCGGAACGGCTCAGAATGAAGAAACTTCTTTTCTGTTGAATCTTTGTCGGGTCGAAGATTCCGATAAACTGATTCTTTTTGCAACAATAGTCCCGCTCTCCGCTTTTTCCCATGTTCGGGACAAACTAACTTTAAGTATCAGCGATCAAATCCAGGAGAGTGAGGAAAAATTCAGGAAAACGTTTTATAACTCCTCGATAGGTATCGCGCTTGTTTCACCTAACGGAAATTGGATGGATGTGAACGATGCCGTTTGCGTTATGTTAGGTTATTCGGGCGAGGAGCTGAGAGAACTTACTTTTCAGGATATCACTCATCCGGAAGATTTGGATGGTGATTTGGAGCTGCTCGGACAAACTTTAAGAGGGGAAATGTCCTCTTATAATTTGGAAAAAAGATACATTCACAAAAACGGAAAAATCGTTCATGCATTACTATCCGTTTCTTTGGTCCGTTCTTCATCGGGAGAACCCAAGTTTTTCATTTCTCAGCTGATCAATATGACTGAAACCAAAGAATTGTTTTTGGATTTGGAAAGAAAGAACCGGCTTTTGGAAGTTACATCTTCCGACTTGGAAAAGAAAATCGATCAACTGGAAGAATTCAACCGTATTGTAGCGCATAATTTGCGCGGTTCGATAGGGAATGTAGTCTCGCTTGTCGCCTTACTTAAAGAAGGTGGACAAGATGTCGATCCTGTCGAAGTTATCGGACTTTTGGATGATTCCGGCCGGGCCGTACTTGAAAATCTTCAAACATTGATGAAGGTGTTGGAAGTAAGAGCCAACCATGGGGTGGAGTTTGAAGAATTGAATTTTCAAAAAACACTTCAATCCGTTCTTTCCATTCTCTCGGGAAATATCCGTAACAAACGGGCTAAAATCTCTTATGATTTTCAGATACCTTCCGTATTTTATCCGAAAGTTTATTTGGAGAGTATATTTTACAATCTTTTGGACAATGCATTGAAATATTCACATCCCGGTACGGAACTGAAAATAAGTATCAGTACTTATATGGAAAATGACAAAACGGTCCTTTCCGTAAAGGATAACGGGCTTGGTATTAATTTGAAACTCTATGGCGATCAAATTTTTAAATATAAGAAAATCTTTCATAGAGGATTTGAAAGTAATGGGGTAGGTTTGTTTATGACTAAAAATCAAATAGAGACTTTCGGCGGTTCTATAGACGTACAAAGTACCGTAGGGGAAGGTTCCACCTTCACGGTATCATTCATATGATAGCCGTAGGTGAAGATAAAAAAATCAATATCATCAGCATCATTGATGATGATATCGTATACCAAGTACTTGCCAGTAAGATCATCCGTTCGACGGAGCTTGTTTCCGAAATCATGCAGTTTTATGATGGAGAGGAAGCTTTGGACTATTTTCAGAAAAATGTGGAAAATAGTTCCGCCTGGCCTGAAATTATATTCTTGGATTTGAATATGCCTTATATGGACGGGTGGCAATTCCTGAAAGAATTTGCGGAAAGAGGATTTCACGGCAAAGGATTATCCACTATTTATATAGTTTCTTCTTCGAATAGTGAGATAGACAAACAGAAAGCGAAAGAGTTTTCCGAGGTGACGGGATATTACATTAAACCGGTGTTAAAGGAAGATTATTTGAAAATCTTCGGTGACCACCTGAGATCATACTGAGTTTGAAAATTTTTTATAATATTTTTTAACCTTATTCACATAATCCTGTGTTTCCGAATAAGGTGGGATCCCTTTGTGTTTTTTGACAGCCCCAGGTCCCGCATTATAAGCAGCGATCGCTTCTTCCGTTTTTCCGAATCTTTCCAACATATCTCCTAAGTAATTGATCCCTCCGCTTAGATTGTCGTAGGGGTTCATAGGATCGTCTACACCCAACATATCGGCGGTTTTTGGCATCAATTGCATGAGTCCCATGGCACCTTTAGGAGAGACTGCGTTGGTTTTGAAATTGGATTCGGCTTTGACTACTGCCTTAACCAGATTGGGATCTACTCCCCGATCCATGGCTGTTTTTTCCAAAAAAGACATCAGATCGTTAGTGCCGCTTTGCCCGGGCCTATGGTGTTTTTGGTGCAACGAAATGGAGTCTTCCTTGGGAAAGGGAAGATGGATTCCTTCTACGGAAGAGGGGGTTTCTTTGGGAATTCCCGAATTGCCTTCCAGACCGGATTGTTTTCCTTTCCATTCCCTTTCTAAGAGTTCCGGGAAAGAAATAACCGAACTTGGATTTTCCGTTATCTTCTCCAGTTCTTGGATCCGTGAGAATAGGGATTGGAGAGAAGGTAGATTTTGAATTTCCATCTACATTCTCATTCGTCCGGATTTCAGAAATCCTGAAGCAAAAATTATGTCTCTTTAATTTTTTCCCCTATTGATCCTTACCTTTTTCCACAAAAACCGGCAAAGAGATTTGATAGCGGATGGCTGCCAAACGAACCACGAAAGTGATGAAAACCCCTCCGCCGAAACTTAAGATCGAATTGAAGTCGAGTAGACTTGCCGCCAGATAGAAACTTGCCCCTAAAAATGCTGCCGTTGCGTAGAGATGGATTTCCTTTCGGAAAACCATTGGGATCTGGCCTACGAATACATCGCGTAACAAACCACCTACGGTGCCGGTTACGACTCCCATTGTAACTGTGATCAAAGGTTTGTTTGTGATTAAGAATGTTTTTTCGGCACCGATAATCGCAAATAATGCAAGCGCTGCCGCATCCGCGATTAGAAAGATCGGATCCGGAAGGAGTTTTCTCTTTCTGGAAACAAAAAATGCGATCAAAGCCGTTAAAAGACTCACTACTAAGAATGTTTCGTCTTCCACCCAAAAAATCGGATAAGACCCGAGAATAACGTCCCTTACCGTTCCACCACCAAACGCAGTAACGGCGGAAAGTACGATCACACCGAATAAGTCGATTTGTTTTCCCCGGGCGGCAAGCACTCCGCTGAACGCTGCTATGGCAACACCTAATAGTTCAAAGCTATATAACACGATTCTCTTTGGTAACTATTTCAAATCAAGGTTGATGCGAAAGAATTTAAAATAGCCGCCAAAGTTTTCGGTTGGCTGAGCATCGGCAAATGACCTGATTCCAAATCTATGATATGGTCGGGAGAAAGATGGGAAATCATCCGATTTTGGGTGGGCATGTCGAATTCCTTATCATTTTCCAGCCTTATGTAAAGCCTGGACACATTCGGCAATTTTGCATTGGTCCGGGAAAAATAAAGATCTTCGGATTCAGGAGAGTAATTTTCTATAATTTCTTCGGTTTGCTCCGGAGTCAGGTCTTCGCATAATCCATGTTTAATTGACATCTCGGGAGGAAGAGTTCCGAACAATTTCATAACGATACTGATGATGATTTTGTTCGGATAGGGGAGAGCTGAGACAAAAGAACCTCCTTCTTTGGGAATGGAGGCACTGATTCCGATAAATCCGTTCATTCTGTCTTTGAATTCTTCCGCAAGCTTTAATCCAAGGACTCCTCCTATGGAATGCGCTACGATCACCAATTTGGATTTCGGGTGGGAACCGGTCTCTATTTGTTTTTTTAAAGAGGAAATATAATCTTCAAATTTAAGCTTTGCTGTGCTTTCATGTTTTGAATCGTTTCGTTTGTTTCGATTCGGAAATTCCAATGCTAATGTGGGGTATTTCAATCTGGAAATCACATCTCTCCAAATCCAGGCACCGAGTCCGGCGCCGTGAATCAATATGAATTGTGTATCCTGTTGCATGAGTTTTCGCCTTAATGAACGAATTATAATTCGGTTACATTCCGTGCGTAAACAATATAAAGTGAAATCTAAATTGTAAAATGTTCCTTTGCGTCCTTATACCCTTTCTCCGTCAGCAATTCCGCTTGTTCCCGGGTAAAATTTAAAAAACTTCCCAATCCCAATAATTCTTTGGGGGCGATCACACGTATCTTGGTATCACCCAAACGGTTTCTGAAGCTCAGTAAAAATGCTTCGATAGGAGACATTTGTTTGGTAACTTCTTTTTGATACTCGATCCCTTGTTCTATATTTCGGTAAGAGCCGAGTAAGTACAATTCGTACAGTCTTTCCAATGCCTCGTCTTTGGTTCCCGGAGCTTCCATCGTTTGTGATCCGCCTACAGGAGAGAGCAGTACGACTATGATTTCAGTGGCTCCTCGTGTGATTGCAGGCAAGATCGGAGTATTTGCCATGATTCCTCCGTCCCAATGCGGTTCTCCGTCTACCATTTGCCAAGGGAAAAATAACGGAATGGCGCTGGAAGCAAGTATGTGTTCGATTTTGATTTCGGGATTTTCAAAAAATCTAAGTTCGGAGGTGAGTATATTGACTGCGGAGATTACTACTTTCATCTCTGAATCGTTTAGCGCGGAAAGATCCAGTTCTTCTTCTATCAATTTTCGCAAAGGCGCCGTGTCTGCGAGAGGGGCATATTTTTTCTTGAATAGTTCTTTGGCAGTATTTTTCCAAGAGTAACGCATCACCTTTTCTTTATCCAAATTCAACCAAAGGTCCGTTAGTAGTTTGCTATTCATTCCCGAGCCGATGGCGCAAGCGTTGATTGCACCCACTGATGTACCGCAAATGATATCCGGCTTCCAACCGACTTCTTCCAAATACCGCCAAACTCCTGCTTGGTAAGAGCCTCGTGCTCCTCCACCGGAAAGAATCAATGCTTTTTTATCCGACATCTTATTTTACCTTTAAAAAAATTCGTCTTGCTCCGGTGTATCTATCCGTCCACCATTTTTCATTCAGACTTTGTACAATCACCCCACGACTGGAAGATGCATGTGAAAATTCGCCCTTCCCCATAGATAGTCCTACATGAGTGATTTTATTCTGGTTAGGTGATGCTGAGAAAAATACCAAATCTCCTGCTTTCAAATCGGAACGATTGACCGAATCCCCGATTCGTGCTTGGTCGCTTGCCGATCTGGGAAGTAGTTTTCCCGGAACTCCCAACCGTTCATCGGTAAGCACGGATCTTGTAAAACCGGAACAATCCGTTCCTGATTTGGAAGATCCGCCGTATTGATAACGCGTACCGATCCAATCGGATACCACTGTTTCCAAATTACCCGAGGAAAGATAACGCCAATCTTTTTCTTCCGGAGTGTTTGTAATTCCAAGATCTTCCGCATTCAAATTGAGTTTGGGTCTTTCTCTGATCTCCAATTGGCCTAGTGACAAAAGTCCGGGATCTATGTTTTTGGCGGATACTTGCATCTGTTTGGTGAGTTTTTTGCCTGTCAATTTTCGTAAACTCAGTAAATCTTTTTGCAAAGAGGGGAGGCGGTATATAGTTTCTTTCGAGGAAAAATTTTCACTCAAACTAAGGATCAAGGAATTTAGTGTTTCATCTGACAACTGACTTGACTTAGGTGGAATTTTGGCGCTTAGATTTTTTAAATAAACATCGGTATCCAACTTTTCTCTTCTGGATAAAATCAAAAGTCTTCCCGCCAAAACTAATGTAAATCCGTCCCATTTTTTTTTCTGACTTTCGAATACCAGTCTGTCCCGAAACTCGGCAGGCAACTCCGCCTCTTCGACTTCCCTGAAAAATTTCGAAGTATAAAGAAACTCTTCATCCGATTTGAAACCGGAAATCAAAGGGAGAAGATCTTCATTTGATTCGAAAGCGATGCCCGCTTCCTCGCTCCCCACCATACGTACCAACGCATTTGCAAACTCGGCAGGACTTAAATTCTCCATCACCGCCCAAGGTAGAATTTTGGAAGTAAGGGCCTTTATTTCGGGGGAATTGGAACGATCACCTAACTTCTTTCTGACTTCATTGCGGATGAGTAATGTTTGTTGTTTGTTAAAATCGTCTTTTAACAGACCGGAAAAATCTTCCGAATAAATATTCGTTTTCGAAAGTAATAGAACCGAAATAAGAAAAAAAACTATTCTCCGTCTTTGCGTAAAAATTGGCATGAAATCTCCGGTTTTTTTAGTTCCATATTCTTCTCTTTAGTTTCGGCAGTTGTAAAGAAAGATCAAATGAAATGTATCCTGGTAAAACGGATCGTCTAAAAAAGAAATAGGATAGTCTAATAAAAAGTATCTGAAAAAGAATCGTGGTCATTCGTAAAATCCGGTAAAAATGTCCGAATTTTCGATTCGAATCTGAAAAAAAAATGAATCAGGGAACCGATACCGTCCGGCCCGGGTCGTATGTCGCAAAGAAGGAGAAAAAATCCGCAAATGATAACCATCAAAAATTTAAAAAAACCTTTCATCGCAATTCTCATTGCAGGTGTTAGCTTGGGTCTTTTGACAAACTGTGGCAAATTCAAAAGTTTTGAGAAAAGAGTGGAGTGGGTTGCAAATAAACTTACTTCCAAATTGGATCTGGATGATACTCAAAAAGCAAAATTGGATTCTATCAAAGCTGAATTGATTGCCAAACACAAAATCAACAAACCGAAACACGATACTTGGATCGCTGAAATCACTTCTCAGATCCGAAATGAAAAGATCGATACAAAGGTTTTGGATAAATTGCATACGGATCGTGAGGCACAGCATTTGGAGATGAGAAAATTCTTTCAAACCAAATTGATCGAATTTCATGCGGTTTTAAAACCGGAACAAAGAGCGAAGCTTGCTGATCTGATCACTGAATTCGCTAAGAAATACAGACCAGACGAAGAGTAAAAACTTGAATTTTCAGTCAAACGATCTTTCGGAACAAAGTTTCGAAACGATCGTAACAGAAACAAAGTTACTAGTTTTAAAAACGATCGGTGAGACTCTCATCGATCGTTTTGATGAAAGCACGGAAGATGTCCTGCAAGAAGTTTATTTCCGCGTTTTCAAAGCATTGAAAAAAAATCAATTTAAGGGAGAAGCCAAACTCTCCACCTGGATTTATACGATCGCAAAAAATGAATCCAATCGAATGAATGCAAAACGTATTCGGGAAGAAGAGAAGGCGAAGAAATACTTGAATAGCGAATTTTATATGGAATTAATCGAAGCACAAACGGAAAAGATCGAGACTTCATCTTTCATTTCTTCTATGTTGGATAGTGTTCCTCTTGTTTACAGAAAAGCGCTGTCTCTTTATCTGGAAGGCATGTCTATGGAAGAGATAGCAAAGGAAATGTCAGTCAAACAGGGAACGGTTAAGTCCCGTTTGTTTCGGGCAAAAACTTGGATTCGGGAAAACCTGATGGGGGAGGTGCCTTATGGAGCGTAAAAAAGTAAAACGTTGGGAAGAATTGGCGAACGATCGCTCTTTGGAAAAAAGAGTCACAACCCAAGTCACAAATCGTTTTAAAAAAGAAAAAAGACAAATCCGAACCGCAGTAGGTACTGTTTCGATTTTATTCTTACTGACAAATGCTCTCATCTTCAATGAACATTTACCGGTCTCCAACGATTTACCACATCATGTAAGCATGTTGGTAGATGAATGGGATACTGGTTACCTGGCCTACCTCGGCCAAGAAGAATAAATCTTATTTAGAATTGTATTTCGTAACCTAGATTGGTTTTGGTTTCGTATCTTCTTTCCAATACGGAAGAATAAGGTACTGCATCCAAACGATCCATAGTTGTTCGCAAGAAAAGCTGGTTGCCTTTTTTCTCCGGAAGTCCGTCTGCATCCGCTATGTTCTGTTTCGGGTGAAAGATAAATGCATCAAAAATATTCCAAATATAAAGAAGTGCGGTTGCACCACCAATGTATTGTACTTCTCTATAATGTTTTTCCACAGACTCTCTTTGCCCTTTGAAGGGGCTGACTTCGTTTGCAGTATAAGCCGAAAGAGGATCGGCAGGAGTTGTAGAGACTGTGTTTCCACCGAATGCTGCTCGAAGATAACCTGCTTCCGTATAAGGATTGTCCAGGTTGTTGTAATCGTTTTTGGCGTTGAGAAAAATCCGATTTCTATCGTATGTAAAAAACAGACCTACTGCTATGAGAGAAGGATAAAGAATGGCAGGAATCTTTCTCCCTTGTTTCCATTGACCCCAGCCAGGAAGTAGTGCGGATCTCCACACAGCTCCTCCACGAGTCAGATCTTTGCGGTTTGCCGCGTCCAGCTTCGCTTGTTCTTCCGCTTTCTTTTTGCGTTCTGCTTCTTCTTTTGCGTTTTGAGCCGCTAAGTCCTTGTCCGATTTTTCTTTGTCAGCAAGTTCTTTTTTGAGACGTTCCGCCTCTTCTTTTTCTTTTTTAAGGCGTTCTTTTTCTGCGTTGGCGAGTGCTTTTGCTTCTTCGGCTTTTCTTAATTTTTCTTCTTCGCCTTCAGCCAGGTGTTCTTTATAAACTACTTTGAGAATATCTGCTTTGGAAACGGTGGCAATACTTCCGTCTTCTTTTTTGACCTTGATCTTGTTTTGATCTTGTTCTACCACTTTCCCTTTGATGACCCCCCCTTTTTTCAAAAGGATATTTTCCGCAGAGAGGGATAGAACGGTAAATGCCGTTAGGAAAATGATTGTGGAAGTTTGTTTATAGTTGAGGATTGATTTCAAGTGACTCTCGGTATGATTCAGTATTACGTAACTATTATCTTGGTCGGACTAGCCTTACTTAAACTATTTCTTCCAATCATTCACCTTATTTGGGAGCAAGGCAAGAAGTTTTTTACAAGTCACGATCAAGTTGTCACGAACTTGCAAAAATCTTCCTACCCATGTTACGAGAAAGTTTGCTCTAAATGCGGTCCCAGATGAATGGGAAAAGGTAGAGATTTAAACCTCTGCCTCTTGTTTAAGAAATTGGTTCACTTGTTCCGCACATTTTCTGCCTTCGGAAATCGCCCAAACAATCAAAGATTGGCCTCTTCTTACATCCCCGCAAGCAAATACTTTAGGAATGGTCGTAGCAAAAGACCCGGGTTTTGTTCCGAATTCCGCTTTCACATTTCCTCTGGCATCTAACTCCAAACCTTGGTTTTGCAAATCTTGCAATAAACCTTCTTTTACAGGATTTACAAATCCCATAGCAAGTAACACTAATTCTGCGGGCCATTCGAATTCGGTTCCGGGGATCGGAATGAATTTTCCGGCTTCTTCCTTGATTTCCTGTCCGTAGATAGAAGTGACTTCTCCTTTTTCATTTCCTTTGAAGCCCAAAGTGGAAATCGCCCATTTACGAACCGCACCTTCTTCGTGAGAAGACGATGTTCTTAACATTTTCGGATACAAAGGCCAAGGAGTGGAAGGATCTCTGTCTTTCGGAGGTTCGGGGAATAGTTCTATTTGTGTGATTGATTTTGCACCGTGTCTGTTGGAAGTTCCTACGCAATCCGAACCTGTATCTCCACCGCCGATTACGATTACATTTTTGTCTTTAGCGGAAATGATTTCCAAATCGTCTCCGGCAACTTTTTTATTATTCTTAGCAAGGAAGTCCATAGCGAAATGAACTCCTTTGAGCTCTCTACCGGGAAGAGGTAAGTCGCGGGGAACTTCTGAACCGCAAGCAAGGACGATTGCATCAAAATCATCTTGTAATTCTTTGGTGGTGATGTCCTTACCTACATTTACATTTGTTTTGAAAACAACTCCCTCTGCTTCCATTTGTTTCATTCGTTTGTCGATATGCCATTTTTCCATTTTGAAATCGGGGATTCCGTAACGGAGTAGGCCGCCGATTCTATCGTTCTTTTCGAATAAAGTTACGGAATGTCCGGCTCTAGCTAACTGCTGTGCTGCGGCAAGTCCTGCCGGTCCTGATCCGACCACTGCTATTTTTTTACCTGTTTTGTGTACGGAAGGTTGCGGGATGACCCAACCTTCTTCCCATGCCCGATCGATAATCGTTCTTTCGATCGACTTGATGGATACGGGAGGTTCTATAATTCCCAATGTGCAGGCAGATTCGCAAGGAGCCGGGCAAAGTCTGCCCGTAAACTCCGGAAAATTGTTTGTCTTGGAAAGATTTTCCCAAGCCTCTTTCCAACGACCTCTGTAAATGAAATCGTTGAACTCTGGGATGAGGTTGTCTACAGGGCATCCTGTTTCGCCATGGCAAAAAGGAATTCCGCAATCCATACATCTTGCGCCTTGCTCTTTTACCTTTTCTTCCGGGAAAGGTTTCTCAAATTCTTTGTAGTTTTTGATTCTTTCGCTTGGAGCTATCTTTTGAAGATAATCTTTTTTATATTCTAAAAATCCAGTCGGTTTACCCACGTGCGCCCACCCCTTCTTTTTGTCCGTTCGCCGAACCTGCTTTCGCTTCTTCAGCCATTTTTTCCAGAGCTTTCTTATAATCTCTTGGAATGATTTTTACAAAACGTGATATTTCTTTGTCCCAGTTGCTAAGTATCAAAGAAGCTCTTTCCGAACCCGTATAATTTTTATGTTTTAGGATCAGGTTTTTCACTTCTTCGATCTCTTTAGCGTCTGTTAAAGGATCCAAGTCTACCATCTCTTTATTGATCTGAGCTTCTATCTTGCCGTCGGGATTCCAAAGATAGGCGATTCCACCCGACATTCCTGCGGCAAAGTTGCGGCCGATACTTCCTAGAACGATCACTCTTCCGCCGGTCATGTATTCGCAGCCATGGTCCCCGGTTCCTTCTACAACGACGACCGCCCCCGAGTTACGAACTGCAAATCTTTCTCCTGCAATTCCATTCACGAAAGCTTCACCACTTGTTGCTCCGTAAAAACATGTGTTACCGATGACTATGTTTTCTTCCGCCTTGTAAGGAGCTGTCTTCGGTGTTTCGAAGATTAATTTCCCCCCGCAAAGTCCTTTTCCTACATAGTCGTTTCCTTCGCCGGTCAATTTCAAAGTGATTCCTTTCGTAACGAAGGCAGCAAACGCTTGTCCTGCGGTTCCGGTGAAATTGATTTTAATAGTATCTTCGGGAAGTCCGTCCACTCCGTATTTTTTGGTCACTTCATGGGATAACATGGTTCCGACCGATCTGTTTAAGTTTACGATATCCGATTTGATTTCTACAGGTTGTTTGTGATCCACCGCCGCTCTTGCCTGGCGAATCAATTCGTTATCGATTTGTTCATCCAAATGATGGTTTTGTTCTTTGGATCTGAAAAGACCTGTCGGGAAAATCGGAGTAGGTCTATGCAGAACTTTCGTAAAATCAAGACCACGTGCCTTCCAATGGTGTTGAGGTCTTTTGAATTTGATCTTTTCCACTTGGCCGATCATTTCTTCAAAAGTTCTGAATCCGAGTTTTGCCATGATCTCTCTCACTTCTTCCGCGACAAAGTTCATGAAATTCACAACATACTCGGGTTTGCCTGTGAATTTACTTCTTAAAAATTCATCTTGAGTTGCGACTCCCACAGGGCAGGTATTGAGATGGCATTTACGCATCATGATACAACCCACTGCCACAAGTGCCGAGGTGGAAAATCCGAATTCTTCCGCACCGAGTAACGCACCAACTACGACGTCTTTTCCGGTAAGTAATTTGCCGTCCACTGCCAGATACACTCTATCTCTGAGTCCGTTCGCAACGAGAGTTTGGTGGGTTTCGGAAAGTCCCAATTCCCAAGGAGTTCCTGCATGATGAATGGAAGAAATAGGACTAGCTCCCGTTCCACCTTCGTGACCTGCAATCAGGATATGATCCGCTTTCGCTTTTGCAACTCCTGCAGCAACAGTACCCACTCCCGTTTCCGATACCAGTTTTACCGAAACTCTGGCTCTCGGGTTCGAGTTTTTCAAATCAAAGATCAATTGTTTCAAATCTTCGATGGAATAAATATCATGGTGAGGAGGAGGAGAGATCAAAGTTACACCCGGAGTCGCATAACGAAGTCCGCCTATGTATTTGTCCACCTTGTGACCGGGTAGCTGTCCGCCTTCACCCGGTTTTGCGCCCTGTGCCAATTTGATTTGGATATCATCCGAGTTAGTAAGATATTCCATTGTAACACCAAACCGAGCTGAGGCGACCTGTTTGATCGCAGACCGCATCGAGTCTCCGTTCGGGAGAGTTTTGAATCGGATCGGATCTTCTCCGCCTTCACCCGTATTGGATTTTGCACCGATTCGGTTCATGGCAATGGCAAGAGTAGTATGCGCTTCCCAGGAAATGGATCCGTGGCTCATGGCTCCCGTTTGGAATCTTTTGAGAATGGATTTTACGGATTCCACTTCTTCCAGAGGAATTTCATTTGAATTTTCAAAATCCAGATTGAACAAACTTCTGAGAGTGATCGCCTTTTCGTTTTGGTTGTCGATAAGGCTTGAAAACTCTTTGAAAGTTTTGTAATCATTGTCTCTGGTTGCTTTTTGCAATTTATGAACCGTAGTAGGAGTATAGAGATGAGTATCTCCGTTTTTGCGGAAATAATGAACTCCACCCGGCTCCAGGTTGTTTGGAAAGTAAGTGGAATCATAAGCTTGTCTGTGTCTTCTGACAGTTTCTTCTTCCAACATTTCCAAAGAAAGCCCTTCGATTCTGGTTGGAGTTCCCGCAAAATATCCGTTCACTAGCTCCGAATCAAGACCGATCGCTTCAAAGATCTGCGCTCCGCAATACGACTGCAATGTGGAGATTCCCATTTTGGAGAATACTTTGAAAAGTCCCTTCCCGATGGATTTGATATAATTCTTTTTGGCGGTTTTGTAATCGGAGACTTCCGGCAACAACCCTTGTTGGTTTAAGTCCGACAGAGTTTCGAAAGCCAAGTAAGGGTTGATTGCGTTTGCACCAAAGCCGCATAACAAGGCGAAGTGGGCAACTTCTCTCGGCTCTCCGGATTCCAAAACGATTCCTACTTTGGTTCTGAGTCCTTCACGGATTAAAAAGTGATGAAGCCCTGCGACTGCCAAAAGAGAAGGAATCGCGGTTCTTTTCTCATTCACCCCATGGTCAGTCAGGATGATCAGATTGACACCGGATTCACGAACTGCTTTCGCAGCATCCTTGCAAACCCGATCGAGAGAGTTTCTCATATCGTGCTTTTTGGAAGGATCGAATAATATCTCGAAAGTTTTGGATTTGAAATGACCTTCGCTGATCTGTTTGATCTTTTCAAAGTCCTCATTGGTAAGAATCGGATGTTCAAGCTCAAGTCTATGGGCATGTTCCGGCTGTTCGTCCAGAAGGTTTCCTTCCGGCCCGATGTAGGTAGTGAGCTCCATCACAAGTTCTTCCCGGATCGGATCGATCGGAGGGTTTGTTACTTGAGCAAAGTTCTGTTTGAAGTAACGGAAAAGAGGTTGTGATTTTTCACTGAGAACGGCAAGTGCAGAGTCCACACCCATGGAACCCGTAGGTTCTTCACCCGCTACTCCCATCGGTTTTACTATGGTAAATACGTCTTCATGTGTATAACCGAAGGCTCTTTGGCGTTCCAATATGGTTTCGTGTTGCGGCTGTTTTACGTTCTCCGGATCAGGAAGAGAATGCAGACGAATCATATTCTCATCTACCCATTTTTTATATGGTTTTTGAGTGGAGATTTGTTTTTTGATTTCTTCATCGTCCAGGATTTGACCTTTCTCCATGTCGATAAGGAGCATTCTTCCCGGGCGAAGTCTATCTTGTTTGAGAATTTGTTCCGGAGGAAGGTTCAATACTCCCGCCTCGGAAGACATGATGACTTCATCGTCTTTTGTAACGATAAAACGTGCGGGACGCAAACCGTTTCTATCCAGAGTGGCGCCTATGATTCTTCCGTCCGTAAATGCGATTGCAGCCGGTCCGTCCCAAGGTTCCATAATCGTAGCGTGGTATTCGTAAAACGCACGTTTGTCGGCATCCATTGCTTTGTTTTTGGACCAGGCTTCCGGAATCATCATCATGACTGCGTGAGGAAGGCTTCTTCCTCCCATCACAAGAAGTTCGAGTACAGTATCGAATGTAGCGGTATCGGACTGACCTTCCATAACGATAGGAAGCATTCGTTTCAATTCTTCCCCGTAAATAGGGGATTCCATTACCATTTGTCTCGCTGCCATCCAGTTCATGTTGCCGCGAAGAGTATTGATCTCTCCGTTATGGGCAATCAGCCTGTAAGGGTGTGCCAAGTCCCAAGTAGGGAATGTGTTAGTCGAGAAACGGGTATGAGTCAGACAGAAAGCGGATTTCAGATCGGGATCTTTCAGATCGTCGTAGAACTTTTTAACCTGATCCCCGAGTAACATTCCTTTATAAACGATTGTTTTGGAAGAGAAGCTGGGAACATAGTATTGGGAACGATCCAGTTTGTATTCTGCGCGAATCCTTCTGTCGATGAGTCTTCTGATTAAGAATACTTTTCTCTCGAACTCGTCGCTTGTTTTGATTTTTTTCGATTTTTTGGCAAAGAAAACCTGTTTGAACACGGGAAGTGTTTTTAATGCGACTATCCCCGCGTAATTTGTGTTAATCGGAACTTCGCGAAAACCTAAAAATTCCTCACCTTCGTCAACGATGATCTTTTCGATTACGTTTTCGAGAGCTTCCCGCACATCTTTATTCTGGGGTAAAAATAAAACTCCTACTGCATAATCACCTTCTTTAGGTAATTTGAAAGGAAGTACCTTTCTAAAAAAGGCATCGGGGATGTTGATCATGATCCCGGCACCGTCACCCGTTTTAGGATCGGCCCCCTCGGCGCCTCTGTGCTCTAGGTTGCACATAAGACGGATTCCCTTGTCCACGATATCTCGTGAGCGTACTCCTTTGTAGTTGGCGATAAAGCCGACGCCGCAGGAATCTTTGTCCAGAGCGGGGTCGTACATGCCTTGCGCTTGTGGTCCTAGAGGAGGGAGTGTAAATGGATTTCTTTCTGTGTGCATGAGTATCCTATCCTAAAGCAAGTAATGTACCTTGTTTTTGAAAAAGGGTTAAGCGTCCAATCCTTTTAAAAGTAGCATATTGTGAGACTTTTACGCAATTTCAAAATCTTTGAAATGTATCTATGTTAATCATTATGCATATATAATAGAAAATATGATCACGTGGTACGCATTTTTTGAATTTTTATTTTGAGGCAAAAAAGCGAAAATATAAGGCAGTTGTGTACTCAAGTGGCAGATCGCTTAGATACCAATTCTGTTGTTTCCAACCTTCGCCTATGATCTTTCCCAGATCGGAAAAGGTGCCACTTAGGTCTCCTTTGTCTTTTTTCTCCGCTAGCTCCAAAGCTTTTTGATAAATTTCTGATTTTAGAAAACCCATCGTTTTGGAAGGAAGATCAAGTTTTGCAATCACTCCGGAATCTTTGATCACTTCCGATTCCAGACCGGGAGGTTGTCCTTTGCGAATCGAATACAGTTTGTATGATGATCCTGTTTCTTCCAACACCATCATCATATCTTTTTTTCCAAAGATATTCGCATTCCCAATCCAAAATGCAATCGGGTAAGTGATGAAAAGAATACTTAACCCCAACCAAACGGATTTTTGATGATAATAACTTACGTATGTAGTAAGAACTCCCAGATGACCAAAGCTTAAGAACAAAAAGAAAAACCCCCAAGCAAGAGGAGACACAATGTAATTCCAACGAAGTGGCAATTGTATTTCGGGTAAATGTGGTTTTCTTTCCGGCACATACATAGGAAGTGAAGATTCCGGGTTTTTCGACTCGTTGATTTTTAAAAAAACACCGGGGTGCTTTTTTCCATACACAGTGTGGATCGGTAAAGGGAAGATTTTTGAAAAACGCCTCAGCTCCCGGTTCAATTCAGCGTATCTGGAAAAACCTTCACTTTTCGTTACGCTGACTGTTGTCAAAGGAAGATAAAATCCGTTCTTATGTTCTAGGTTGATTGTATCTTTGTAACGAACCGAGTTTTTATCTGAGACAGTTTCGGAAGTTACGGTATAAGATTTCCAATCGGAAAAGGGAATCGTTACATCTTTTATTTCTCGTGAATCTCCAAAGGAAACAGTGTTCTCTTTCGCATCTATTTTTGCCGCATAATGAAAGATAGAGTTTGGGGATTTGTACGAATCGTAGCATAAATAACTGAAGGGAAAGAAACTAACGAAAGTAAATAGAGTCAGTGCGATACTCGGTTTTTTATCAAGAGAACGAAATGCAAATAATCCGGAAAAACAGGCAACGATCCAAAATACCGCTCCCGCTAAGTAAATATATTGATAAGTATCTTGATCACTGATTATGATAACATCCTGTAAAAACTTCACTTCCATTGATAAAAAGAACTTTATTCTTAGAAAAATGTCAACTATGCTATTTCCCATGCCAATTCGATTCAGCCTATTATTTGCCCTTTTCTTTTCTTCGGTTTTGGCGAAAGAGATTCCTAATTTAGCGGGAAGGGTTACGGTGGAACCGGGTATTTTTTCCTCAGTTTTTCAGGAAAAAATGGAAAGTATTCTTGCCGATCATGAAAGACAGTTTACCAATCAGATTGCAATTCTCGCCATACGTTCATTAGAGGGCGAAAATTTGGAAGAATATAGCATCAAGGTCGCCGAAGAATGGAAATTAGGTGAAAAGGGAAAAGACAACGGAGTTTTGATTCTCCTTTCTTTGGATGATAGAAAAGTCAGGATTGAAGTCGGATACGGTTTGGAAGGAACCCTAACGGATATTTATTGCAATCGTGTGATTAAAAATACTATGATTCCTTTTTTCAAGGATGGAAATTACGAAGAAGGTTTGGAGAAAGGCTCATTCGAAATCATTCGGATCTTGGAAACAGGGGAAGTTCCGCCAGAGCCTACATTATGGGATAAGTTTAGAAAATTCCGAGGTATCGGTGAGGAAGGGGGATTCTTTTTATATATCTTTGGAATTCCATTTGTGGGCGTCATCTTTACTTTTGCCTTTATCGGTGCCTTTCATGAAGACATTAAAGGTGTGGGATTGTTCTTTTTTCTTTTGATTTTTTTTCAATGGCTGCCTACCATGTTCTACGGATTTTGGGGGTGGGCGGTTTGCAACTTCATTTATCTGATTGGGTTCCCCTTTGTCCGTCTAACAAGAAATCGATTCTCGATAATCAAACGATTTTCCGACAAGGTATCCCGGAATGTCCATTACAGTGAAGGTGGCGGAAGTTGGAGTTCCGGTGGAAGTAGTAGCTCTTCGGGAGGAGGGTTCAGCGGAGGTGGAGGAAGTTTCGGTGGCGGTGGTTCCAGTGGTAGTTGGTAAGTAAGGAGTTGTATGCAAACTGATTACGAAAAAAGATACTTAGCACTACTTGATGCCATAACCCGGGCACAGTCTACTTTTATCTCCAGTGATCACCAAGATGCATTTCAACAATTATTGAAAGATCTTTTGCTTTTGACGGAAAGTGAATTCGGTCTGATCGGAGAAGTATTGTTCAATGCTGCTGGCGAACCTTATCTCAAAGCTCAATCCATCTCCGATATTTCCTGGAATCAAACGGAAAAAGGCGCGATCGAAAACTCCGATAAAATCAATAATTTCGAATTTTCAAATTTGGAAACCCTATTCGAACACGCACTATTTACGGGAGAGCCGATTCTTTTTAATCAGACATTCACGGAAAAATCAAAACCGATCCCCGGATTTTCTCCTCCTCATTCTTTTTTAGGCCTTCCTATCCGGCATTTGGGAAAAATCACCGCTCTTGTATGTATCGCAAATAAAAAAGGCGGTTACGAAGAGTCTATAGCAAAGTTTTTAGAACCGTTGTTACTTACGATTGGACAACTAATTGAAGCTAGACGCTCTCAGAATATCAGAAAATTTGCGGAAGAAGCATATAAACAAAGTACGGAACGGTTTGAAAGAATGGCTAAGACCATACCGTTCGTTTTGTACGATTATATTATGCATAAAAACGGAAAAAGCGAGTTTTTATACCTAAGTCCCAGATGTTTCGATTTTTTCGAAATGGATGCTCCTCAAATGCAAAACGATTTCAAATTGTTTTTCAATATGGTCCATCCTCACGACAGAGCCAAACTAAGATCAGGTGTTTTTCGGATCGGTAGAAAGAGTACTCAATTCGATGTGGAACTTCGGATGATCACCCCATCAGGAAAACTCAAATGGATTCAACTGTCTTCTTTACCGAGTACCACCAAATCCAATGAATCGGTCATTTGGAGCGGATATATGTTGGATATAACCGATCGGAAGAATTCGGAAGAGGCCATAAAGGAATCGGAAGCAAAATTAACCGCATTTGTTCAATATGCACCGGCGGCAGTGGCGATGATGGACAACCAAATGCGTTATATCGCATGTTCCGAACGATGGAAAGTAGATTACGGTTTGGTGGATCGTGATATCATCGGCTTCTCCCATTATGAAATATTTCCGGAGATATCGGACGAATGGAAGGAAATACATAAACGTTGTTTGGCAGGAATTACGGATCGACGCGATGAAGACCCTTTTTATCGTTTGGACGGAAGCATTCAATGGTTGAAATGGGAAGTACGTCCTTGGACTACACCTAATGGTAGTATCGGTGGGATGGTGATGTATACCGAAAATATTACGGAACGGAAGCAGGCGGAACTTGAATTAAAACAAGCAAAGGAACAGGCGGAATTTGCAAGCAGCGCTAAAACCGAATTTTTGGCAAACATGTCTCATGAAATTAGAACTCCTTTAAACGGAGTGATCGGTTTTGCGGATCTAATGATGCAAACTCCTCTCAATGAAGTTCAAAAATCCTATATGGAGAATGTATCTACTTCCGCGCGTTCCCTTATGGATGTGATCTCAGACATTCTGGATTTTTCGAAAATCGAGGCGGGAAAACTGGAGTTGTATGAAGTGGAGACCGATCTTCTCGATTTGATTACTTCTTCCATTTCCATACTCGCCTTACAGGCGAAGGCGAAAGGAATTCAGATGACCATTCATCTTCCGAAAGAACCGATCTTTGTATTAGTCGATCCGATTCGTTTGAAACAAGTACTACTCAATTTATTCAGCAACGCCATTAAATTTACAAGCCGCGGAGAAATTGAATTTAATTTGAAACGCATTGAAGGAGATCATCCGCCTATCAATGAATTTGCATTTTCCATCAAAGATACCGGGATAGGAATTTCAAGAGAGAATCAGTCCAGATTATTCCAGGCATTCAGTCAAGGAGATGCTTCCACTACCAAAAAGTACGGAGGCACAGGGCTTGGACTTGTGATTTCGGAAAAGATCTTAAATCAAATGGGGGCTTCCCTTCATTTGGAAAGTACCCCCGGTCTGGGAAGTACTTTCAGTTTCAGTTTGTTTTTGCCTTTTGCTTCTCAATCGAAAGCCAGATGGGGAATACAAGAAACCACACAAACTTCCGCAACCACTTCTAACGAGGATAACTCATCAACGGAACCACCGTTGTTAATGATTGTGGAAGACAATTCCGTGAATATGCAGCTGACGAAAGTTCTCGTATCCAGACTTATTCCCGATGCAAAAATTCTGGAGGCAAAAAACGGAACAGAAGCGGTAGCGGAGTACAAACGTTCTTTGCCTAAAATCATCCTGATGGACATTCAGATGCCGCAAATGGACGGTTATACGGCGACGAAGGAAATCCGTGAATTTGAAAAAGAAAGGAATCTATCTGCGACCATTATTGCTCTTACTGCGGGTGCTGTAAAAGGTGAAAAGGAAAAATGTTTGAGTTCGGGTATGAACGATTTTCTAACCAAACCGATAGATAGAAGCGCTCTGAAACAGATATTGTCGCAGTACTTGTCTTAAATTTAAAATCTAGATCCCCAACCAATCTGTGATTCGGTCCACAGCTTCTTCTTTGGAAAGATTACTCATATTCAATTTATAATTTGCCGCATTTTCATAAACCGGTAATCGTTTTTTCAGAATTTCGGAATAGGCTTTGTTTTTAGCTAGATCGGGTCTTGTTTTGTCGCCTTCCACCTTTTCCAAAAGTTCTTTAAAATCCCTTTCTAAGAGTATGATTCTTCCCAGTTTTTTCAGAATGAATAGTTTTCTTTCGCTTAAAATTTCATTGCCATCCGCATCCAAATCGAAAAGAATTCCCCCGCCGGAGTCCAATATGATTCCATCCGCACTTTCCAGTTTTTTCAGAATGGAATATTCCAGATCTCTGAAACTTTTCCAGCTATTGTTTTCAATGTACTTGGGAATGGGCATTCCACCGTTTTCGTATACGATGATGGAATCTGTTGAAACTATCGGATAGTCGATTCGTTTGGAAAGTGCACGGGAAACTTTGGATTTTCCGGCACCTCTCGGGCCGATGAAAATAATATTCATCGTTTAAACGTTCAGAAGATCGGCAAGGCCTGCCTGTAGATCCGGGATATGCAAAAAATAGTTTTCAATATCGGCATCTGTAATCCCTGTTAGACTAAGTGCCAAAGGAGAGATGGGAACCGATTCGCCTCCGATATCGATTCCTATTCCGGACACTATAATGATGATACTTGCGATATGAACAACGCTCGTTAGTAGCTGATTGACTTTTGAATTTTCCGGATTGAGATAGTTGGCAACCACATCGACTAGTTCCGGCGGGAAATTCCACTTCTTCAGTAGATTTTCCGAAACTTCCATATGAGTATAACCGAAGTATTTCTTCTCGAGAGTAGGGAAAGGTTCTTTGTTTTCCTTCAGCTCATTTTTCAATTGAAATAGAACCGGTTGAAAGAATTGGGAAAGTACAATCTTACCCACGCTACACAATAGGCCGGAGGTAAATGCCAAGTCTTTGTCGATCGGTAGCTTTTTGCTTTGTACGATCCGGCTGGACATTTCCGCAACAAGAAGGGAAGCACTCCAAAGTTGGGCAGCTTCCAATTGATAACTGTTTAAATCCTGGGAAAGAATACCTTTAGCCGCTGTTAGCAGGACAATTTCTTTGACAGTCTTTGTTCCCAAAGTCATAAGTGCTTCGGAAACTGTGCGGATGGGTTTGGAGGCCCTGTAGTATGCTGAATTTGAGATTTTAATTACGGAAGCGGTGATCGCCGGGTCTTTGGAAATTTCAGAAGCAAGATCGTTGATATTCACATCAGGGTTTTGCAACTTTTCCAAAACCTTCGATACTACGGATGAAATCGCAGGAAGTTTGTTTACGTCTTTTAGTACTTCGTCTACTTTTTCCTTTAACATGGTCTGATTATCGCACCTTATACAGGTACTTTTCCATACCCGCTTTTTTTAACAAAATTCTACCATCTTCCGTATACAAGCTGATGGTCCTACCTTCGTTTCCTGCAATGTCTTCCACTATAATTGGGATTTTCTTTTCTTCCATAAATTTTTTGACAATTGCTATATTTTGCTCACCTATGTTTTGTAAAAAATTGGAATTGATTCCTTTGAACATAGATGCTCCGCCAAACATCCGGCAATTGAATTGGCCTATGGAAGAGCCTGCCTCCTGCATCATCTTGATCAGTTCAGGTAAAGCTGTTTCGCCGTATTTATGGGGAGATTTTTGGGAATCTTTGCCAGTAGGGTCTTTGGCGAGCATGATATGGGATATGGCCCCGATTTTTTGTTCCGGGTCATAAAGAACAATTCCGATACAGGATCCGAGAGTCGTACGAAGGATATCCGTACCTTTTCCGACCTTGATATCGGCGATCCCTACATTTATGATTTTAGATTTTACCAACATTCTTCTTGTTTTTGGAGAATGGAACCGCTACTTAGGTTTAAAGGATAGAAATCCTATACAATGCCTTCAATCAAAAAATCAATTACAAAGACAAAAACAACAAGAAAACCGAGTTTTAAGACAACCGAACCCTACAAATTAGAATATTTCGGGAAGACGGAAGTCCATATTCTGGGAACCGCCCATGTTTCCGAAGTCAGTGTCAAAACGGTTGAAAACCTAATCGGAAAAGTAAAGCCGGATTCCATCTGCATCGAGTTATGCGAATCCAGAATGAAATCTGTCGAAGATCCCGATTATTTGAAAAAATTGGATATCTTTAAAGTATTCAAAGAGAGAAAAATGTGGCTTCTCATGTCCAGTTTGATTTTGTCCTCCTTTCAAAAGAAGATGGGTGGGGATGTGAAACCGGGCGACGAAATGCGTAAGGCGATCGAGTTAGGCCGCAGAACGGATGTTACAATTGTCCCGGTGGATAGAGACATTCAAACGACTTTAAAACGGTCTTGGGGGAATGTTTCTTTTTTTTCAAAGATGTATTTGTTCAGTGCTCTCATCACTTCTCTTTTCGTTCGTGAGGAAGTAACGACGGAAAAAATAGAAGAGATGAAAGGGGACGATATTCTAAAGGATCTTTTTTCTCAGATTCCCAAAAGATATGAGTCGGTCAAACACGTAATCATCGATGAAAGGGATATGTATCTTGCCGAAAAAATCAGAAGAGCGGCAACCGAATCCGGCGTAAAGAAAGTTGTGGCTGTTGTCGGAGCAGGGCATTTGCAGGGAATTTTAAATCATATTCGTAAAATAAATGATCTTGTCCCTTTGGAAGAAATTCCCAAAAGAAAATGGCAGGATATTGCGAGTCTCATCGCATATCCCGTGTTTTTCGGTGTATTGATCGCTTATACCACATGGTCTCAAGGAGCCGGTGCCGGTGTGGATCTGGTTTCCAAATTGGTAATTATAAAAGGTGGGCTTGCAGCCCTTGGTGCGATCATTGCACTCGCTCATCCTATTTCCGTCTTCCTTGCGTTTATCACAGCACCCATCGGAACCTTTTTACCCATTTTCAAAGCAGGCTGGGTCGCAGCATTGGCGGAGTCTTATTTAAGAAAACCGCTTGTGGAAGATTTTGAAAAAATCACAACCGATTCCGAATCATTTTCCGGATTTTGGAGAAACCGTGTGATTCGGATTTTTCTGGTGTTCTTTCTGCCTCAAATCGGTTCCACAGTCGGAACTTTTATTGTTGCTTGGAAAGGACTAAAAGGTTTATTTTAGAGTTAAGAGACCGATTGTATCGGTCTAATATCCGGATGAGAAAAGATCGTTCCAAGCCGCTTGCCTTTGTTTTATGTTTTGCATTCCTTTTGTTTTTGGGATGCAAATCGGCGGTGCTTGATCTATGTCCGGGGGATTTTGCATTTTATAAAAATACGGTGGAATCGACTTCCCATCTGCCGAAATGCCACCAAACAAATTCCGATAGTGAGAAAAAAGATTCCAAAGAAACGTGTGATTGCCCTCTAGCTTTCCAGGAATTGCGCACTGCGGAAGCTTCCTTTTCTTTGGAAAAGTCGGAGACCCAAGAGTCCAACACCTTTTTCTCCTTCTATCAAACCGATAGGCCTTTTCACCTATTGTTCTCCTTTCTTCCCGGCAATTTCTCCAAACGGCAAATCCGATATCTTTCTTCTACAAACCATTTTTTAGATTCGGTTCGACTATTAATTTAAAATCCCAAAAAGAAAATGGATTTCCATTTTCTTTTACCCTCTCTATGTTTTAAAATTTAATAAAGGAATTATATATGAACCGTAAACAATTTGTAACCAATTCAGCTGCTATGCTGGCGACAGCAGGCTTAGTGAACAGTCTTTTCGCGGAAGATCATAAACACGATATGACTATGCCCGCTTCCACGGGAAAATCCAAGTATGCAAAGGTTTTAATGTCTGCAATCCATTGCAAACTTGCCGCGGAGGTTTGTCTGGGGCACTGTATCACCGAACTTGCAAAAGGTGACAAAAGTCTGGGTGATTGCGCGAAATCTACAAGAGAAACAATCGCAGCCTGTGAAGCATTTATTTCTCTTGCCAGCAACAACTCTCCTTTCACTAAAAAGATGGCATCTCTCTGTGTGGAAATTTGCGAAGCTTGTGCGAAAGATTGCAAAAAACATGCGGAACACCATGCTGTTTGTAAGGATTGTTATGAAAGCTGCGTAGCTTGTGCCAAAGAAATGGCAAAAGTATAAACAGGTTATAAACGAAACATCATGTCATTCCGTTTGGAATGACATGAGCTGAATTCTATCGTTTCTTTTTCTTTGCAGCTTTTTTGGGGCTAGGTTTTTTAGCAGCAGGTTTTGTTTTGGGCTTAGGACTTTCTTTTTTCTTTGCTGCAGCTTTTGCCTTCTTGCGATTTGCAGGATCAAATTTTGAAAAATCCACTTCTATCTTTTTAGGCACTGCATGAACAGGACTTGCTTTTGCTACCGCTTGCATCTGAGGGTCTTTCGGAGTTCCTAAAAACTCACGAATGGTTCTTAGGTTTTCATGTCGTCTCACCAAATTGTAGTTACCCGGTATATCAAACCACAAATCCCTTCCTTGACCAAACTCAGTACTTTCTTGCGGAGAAAAACTAAAGTCTTCGATGGCAGAGAGAGGTTGGAATAAAGGAAAAAAGAGTGCGTTTTTATAATTCTTTTTCACCCAATCGGATTCGAATCCCCAATAGGAAAAACGGGAGTCACTGAAGGAATGAGATCCGTGGAAGGGTGTACCTAAAGTAATCAGTCTTTTGACTTTTCTTCTGGATTCATCCGGTAATACCAAACAGAGCAAACCTCCCGTATTATGAGCGATCACAGTGGCTTCGTTAGGTGCAGTTAGGATTTGTTTGGAGAGGTGAAGGACAGCTTCTTCAACGGAAACGGGATTACGCAAAGTGGAGAGGATCGCCACATGAAATCCCAGATTGTCCAAATCGGCTTTGAGTCTTCTATAGAAATCTTTTCCGGCCATATGACCGGGTATAATGAGTATGTCTTTCCCTTGGCAATCTTCTGGTTGGGAATGGCCGGGTAGGAAGTAGAGAATTTTTGCCCAAATTTTTTCTAGTGCGTCCAGAAATTGAAACATACTATGAGAATTATCCTTGGGGGAGATTTGTCTATGAAAATCGAATATTATTTAGTAGTTCTGGAAAAAACCCCATCCCAATTTTCACCCGGAGGTTCTTGGAAAAGAACTTCACATCTCTTGATAAGCAATTGGCAGGCAGCATCCTTTTTTCCGAAAAATTCCTGTGCTTTTTCGAATTCTTGAATCGCTTCCTTCCATTTTTGCCCGGTATAAAAATCAAAGGCTCTTCGGTATGTGATTTCACCCTTCGCTTCGTCTTTGGTTTCTTTTTCTTTTGTATTAAGAAGGGAATAAATTTGAACAGGTTGATCTTTTCCTTTGACTCGAATCCGATCCAAAAACCGGAATTGGAAATGGTCTCTGCATGCGGCTTCGATGGTTTCCGAAACCAATATATCCGCCCCGTAATCTTTTGCGGCCGCTTCCAATCGGGAAGCAAGGTTTACCGTATCTCCCATCATGGTATAGGATGCTAAACTTTCGGTTCCCATAAAACCGACCTTAGCTGGTCCGCAGTTCAAACCGATTCGTATTTTCATTTTTCTTGCCGATTCGGTGTAATCATTCTTTTCCACCCAGGAGGCTTTTAGCTCTGCTAATTTTTGAATCATAGTAAGGGATGCTTTGCAGGCAAGTTCGGGGTGGAGTGCATTTTTCAAAGGGGCTCCGAAAATTCCGACGATTGCATCACCTATATATTTATCCAAAGTTCCGGAATTCGATTTTAAAATCTCAGTCATCGCGGAAAGATATTCGTTGAGTAAACGTGCAAGTTCGCTCGGGGAAAGTTCTTCGCTGATGGATGAGAATCCTGCGACATCTGAAAAGAAAGCGGTGATTTCCCATTCCCCCCCTTTTTTAAGAGATTCAAGATCTTCCAAAGCGTGTGAGACAACACTTGGGTCGACTAAGTTCCGTAAGATACTATTGTACTTTCTTTTGTCTTTCCCTTCTATATAAGTCAGATATGCATAACCTAACAAATAAGAAACCGGAAAGGAGGTAACGAAATGGGAAGGAGGGAGAACCATGTTGAATCTATAACAAACGTAAAATGAAACTAGGAATACTGCGGTAGCAAAAACGGGAAAGGCAATTCGTAACCAATGATGGGTCGCAAAAAATAATACATAAGTTCCTATCGTTAGAAGTACAACTGCAAAAAGTCCTCCCCAAATTTCCGGGATCTCATACAGTGTGTGATTTTCTATCATATTGGAAATGAACACTGCTTGTGCGATCACACCGGGAAATAATCCGAAAGGAGTCACTACATCATCATGGGTTGCCGCCGCAGACGTTCCAATGAGTACTATTTTATCCGTAAAAAAACCGGGTGGAACAATCAGATCCGCTTCCGATTCGGCCTGACCCGTTTGGATCATCGTTTGTGATTGTAAGACTCCTCCTGCAGAATACCTTGGAATTTCCCTGATTTGTTTTTCCGAATAAAAATAAGACCGAATCAATCCCGATTTTCCCAAAGGGAAACGAAAGGTTTTGTCGTTTTTGGAAAGAGTCAAAAAATTCTTTTCCAAGTAGGGTTTGGCTGTTCCTGAACCGACAAATCCTTGATAGGCGATTGTAGGGTAGTGGGAATCTCCCCATTTTAAGAAAGGAGCGAATCTTCTGAGAGTTCCGTCGCTATCAGGGATGATATTGACTGCATGGACGAAGGGAGTTGTCTCTCCTATTTCTCCGTTTGGGAAAGAAACTGTATTGAATGTAGGGAAGGGGGAATCTTTTGGAAGAGGGATTTCGAACTTTCGGTTTTTTTCCTTTTTCTCGTCTACTTGTGCGCCTATATCCGTTCTGAAATTCACCGCATGGGATATATTGGAGAAGGATCTGTTTGCTTCGGCAAGGCTGGAATCATCTTCCGAGCTTTCCGTAAATAATATGTCGACTAATATGAGTTTGGGGGCACCCATTTGGATATAGGAAAATAAAATGGGATAAACCGTTCTTTTCCAAGGCCAACGACCCAAGTCGGGATTGTCCGCATATTGCGCGAGACTCTGCTCGTCGATATCGACGATTACAACATCTTTGGAGAAGGAATTATGCGAAGGAAGCAAAAGAAAAAAGCTATCGGAGATCTTTCTGTTCCAAACTTCACTGACACCCAAGAATGCGAAAATCAGTAAAACAAATATAGGTACGATTACACTTAAAAGAAATGGCAAAAAGAATTTTTGATTTTTCATGGAATCAGTTTTTTGTATTGGCTCCATTCCTCTTTTACGGCAGGCGCATCTTTATTGGATGCGGTAGATTCTATTTTTGCAAGTTTGGTAACTCTGGTTGCCGTATCGGGGTGAGTATGCGTTAGTTGTTTTGCGTTCGGAGCTTTGGTAAGCCGGCCGAGATAGTCCCCCAAACCGTTGGCAGGATATCCTGATTGCGCCGCAAGTATCACTCCCGCTTCGTCCGCTTCCCATTCGAAGGAAATATCTCTTCCCGTTTCGAAAAATTGTTTTTCCAGTTCATCCAATGTTGCCGAAGTAGCTGCACTGATGACTTCTCCTCCCGAGGGTCCTAACATACCTGTGACGATTTCTAAAAATACATTCATCTTTTCAAAACTTCCGTTATGAAATAACACTACATGTCCTATCTCGTGCGATAAAACTCCTGCAAGTTCGGCTTCGGATGCAATTTGATGAAGACTTCCTTTGGTAAGAAAAATAAATCCACCGGGACAGGCAAATGCGTTGATTTCATTGGAATCCAAAATCCCGAAGCGAAAGTTTAAATCTCCTCTGGAAGAGTTATTTGCAATCCTTGTTCCAACCCGGTTTATATATTTCGTAAGTTCTTCTTCTTTGACCAGATTGTATTTTTGAATCAATCTTGCTGCAAGCGCTCTTCCCACTTTAACTTCTTGTTCGGTATCTGAGGAAACGGATCGGGAAAAAGAAGTATCCGTGCGTTTTGTAACAACGTTGGTTTCCAGGCGAAGGGATTCCAGCCAACGTAAAGATTCAAAATCATAAAGTTCAGCTCCGCCTCTCACTCTGAGTTTTTCCGTTTCGGAAAGTCCTCTTGCTGCTGCGGTCTTTGTAAAATCGGAAGCTCTTTGTCTGGCGAGAACGGATTCCGAAGAATTGGAAGCAGCTCCCAATTTGATTTTTTCGCTGGGGGGAAGAGGGGAAACGAATAATTTTGAAACCCAACCGGTTTTGTCATTATTGCGTACTTGTACGAACAAACCTTGCTCACTCGTTTGTGTTAGACTTTCTCCCATGGAAAGTGGTAACCCATCAGCTGTTAGTTGGGGAGAAGTCAGTAATTTTGCTTTAGGACTTTGCACATAGAGGATTCCTTTGGCAAAACTGTTAAAGAAAGAACAAACCAGCAAAAATAAAATCAAATAAGTCCGTTGCATTAACGCATATCCAAAGTGATTTCGTTTTGTTTGAAAACTCTTTTTTGCATTTTGCTAATCCGGTTGACAATTTATTTCATAAATAATCATGCTTGCTTAAATGAAAGCATACTACTGTGTTTCTATTGTACTCATTGCAAGTTTTTTCTCCTGCAAGCCCGCTAAGGATACCAGCAATAGCGTTCAAAACTTACTTGCTAGGTTGCTCATCCGAAACCAGCTCTCTTCGGTAATCAATTCCGAACTACCTTCCAATCTCGCGGTGGCAGTTCCCCGTTCCATTCGCAAGTCAAGTACCACATCCGGTTCTGTTCGTGCTGTGGATGCAGCTTCCATTATCAATAACAATGAAACCGGACTTGCCATCTTACAGGAAGGAACAGCAACCATAGGTCAAATTCTACAAGAATCAAAACGTGATTTGTTTCTTTTATCCGGTGTGTATGAGAAAGCAAAAGCGAACCCGGGTGTTTGTTTACCGGGAGGTACCGCTTCCATTTCCGTAACGCAGGCGGCGGAGGATGAGTTTGTATTGGGTATGACCCGATTGGGAATGTCGGAAGATGATGCAAAAAGCGAAGTTGCCCGCCTCCAACAAACTGGGGTTCTTCCTTCCGTCGGACAGTCCGTACCATCTCCTGCAGTAGTGTATCGCGATTCCACTGATCCTGATTTCGATAAGGAAATGTCGTTTTCTTTCAATGACACGATCACAGTTGCACAAACTTGTCCTAAAAACAAAATCTATCAAAAATCCATGCGTTGGAAAGCGGACAAATCGTTGGTATCCTCTTCCATCCAAAAGACAGTAAAATTTTTTAACCTTACTTTGGAAGTGTCCGCATCCATTTCTTATTCTTCCGCCGAAGGTAAAAAGGATAAAACCGTACTGAAAACTACGCAAGTGAGTTCTTTAGGAAACGGAGGCAAAACCAAAAGCACTGCAAAACTGATCATGGAAGAATGTTCCACAGATACGGAATCAAATGCAGGCAATTGCATCTCACTCAAATACACTTCGGAAGAAGACAATAAAGGTAAAAAAATTACGAACACCATCACCGGAAAAACGGACAATGAAGGTGGGTCTGTCATCACCGAACGGGTGGATAAAACAGATAATTCAAAATACAAGATTATCGAACTTTATGATCCTCAAGGCAATATTCTTTATCTCGAAATCAATGATTTGAACACATCGGATTATGATTCCTACGGAGAGTTAGACGATGATCTGGCTGCGAAGTACGGATACGGACAAGAAGCAAGCTTTGACGGAGCTGTGAGTGTTACTTTGGGCACTTCTTGGGCGGGCGGTATCGGTCAAGGTACTTCCCCTTATCCTACCTACAATACTTATACCGAATATGATGAATTTGCATTAGTTCCTACAGGGGACGATCCCAATGATAACGAAGATTCCATTCTGGGTTACGGACTGTATTGGGATGAGGATACGAACGCGACCAATCCATGGGATGATCCGGATGAAATGGCAATTGATTATTTCGGAGTCGCAGATGATGTCCAGAAAGGTCTGAAGGTCTGGCGGGTTGTCTATTATGACGAAGATTACAATTATTATTATGAACTACTGCCGAACATGACGGTAGCTGTTGCACCTTAACAGGAAATTTATGAAAAAAATATTATATGCATTTGGTTTTACTCTTTTAGCTGGTCTTGCTTCTTTGTCCGCTTCGGAACCGTTTAACAATATACAAGGGTTTTACGGGGAGCGCGCTGCGGGCCTCGGTGGTGCGTTTACCGCTCTTTCCGATGATCCCTCAGGTGCTTACTACAATCCCGCAGGGATGGCTTTTGCACATAACGACGGTTTTTCGTTATCGGCAAGTAACTTTAAAAATGTAAAAAGAAGTTATATCAATATTGATACGCCCGGTCAGATGTACAACCAAACCCACCAAGGATTCGATCCCAATTTTGTCGGTATTCTAAAAAACTTTGATAAATGGAAGTTCGGGTTTTCCATTGTAAATACTTATAATTACGCTTATGATAGAGCGGACCAGGTGAATTACCCTTTGGTTTCTCCTTCGATCAATCAAACTAGAAATTATGTGAAGGAAAAATATTCTCAACTGCTTGTGGGTCCGAGTTTCGCCTATCTGATCACGGACAGATTGTCGATCGGAGCTACTCTCTATTACATGAATGATACGAAGGAGATTTCAAGAACTCAGTTCCAACAATACTCAAATTTATCATATGTTATGCGAAGTTACGTTGACAATCGGCAAACTACAGGTCTTATGCCGATTTTGGGAATTCAATACCAACCTCACCAAAAGGTGTCTTTGGGAATGAGTATGCGTAAAATATTTGTGACCGGTGGAAATCGTCTTTACAATGAAGTTTATACCGATTCCACCCGGAGCGCAGGGACTTCCGCTGTCGATTTTTTGGAAGGAACCCAATCCGGATTTTCTTCCATTGAAGCCGGAGTAGTGACCCAAAAACCGAAACTGGTCAGCTCGATTCCTCAAACAACAGAGATTAGGTGGGGGGCCGCTTTTTTCCCTACTTCCCGCTTCCTTGCTTCCTTCGATGTCATTTATACTTCCGGATACAGAACCAATCGTTCCCAAGATGAAATTAGCAGATCGGGAAACAAATTTACGTACACTTTGAATGATACGGAAGTGAGAGAACTAACTCGTGTTTCCACAATAAATTATGCTGCAGGTATGGAGTATTATTTGATGGATACTTTTTCGGTGCTTGCAGGTGTTTTTACCAACGAGCCGAATACAAAACCGATATCCTGGACGGAATCCGCAGTAGATCTTTATCTGCAAAATCTCTACAACAACCAACTCTCCGCTTCGTCAGGAGAAAACAGTTTGGTTTATAAATACCCTAGATCCGGCACCAATACTAGGAACGAATATTCCAGAAACCGGGGACTCAGTTTGGGCTTTTCCTGGGTCAATGCAAAATCCTCCATATCACTTACCTTCATCCGGGAAGTCGGTTCCGGAAATTCCCGAATTGACCCCAGCTCGCTTTCTCAATCTTTTGAATATAGTGCGCATTCTGTTTACATCATGGTCAGTTCCAGGAACTAGATTTTTTCCCTTCGTTTTCATTCTTTTATTGGGAGGGGGTTCTCTTTTTGCAGAGTCCTCTCCGCCTTCTTACACGCGCGCTTCCCAGGAATTAGTTATCGCTTGGGAAAAACTATACCCCCTCCCTTTTCGGGAAATTTTAAAACAAGATCCTTTAAAAAAAGGAATCCAAACCGAAAAGCGCAAAGATGCAAGAAAAGTTTGGATGTACAATTTTTCAGTATTTATGCCAAAGTATGATAGACAGGAGAATGTTCCCGTTCCCAGAAAAGAGGGCAGAGAAGTCCAAGTGATATTTCTCTGGGAACCGAACCATTCGGAAGAACCGTACCGATTGCAATTAGGTGAATGGAACGGAAATTAATCAGGAGAAATTATGCCGATTCCTAAAGAAACATCCGAAACTTTGATTCGTGAAAAAATGTTGAAGGAAGGTTTGAGCGAAGCCTTTGTTTCCGATTTTTTACAGAAAGTGGATTTGGTCCGAAAAGGAGAAAACGGAATCGTTACCTGGAATGAAGTAGGCGATCTGGATCCGAAAAAGGATGAAATTGATTTTTTAGAGATTCAAAAATCATATCCATCCGATCCGAACACTTTGTCCAAACTCGTAGTGATCAAGTTAAACGGTGGACTCGGAACATCCATGGGATTGGAGAAAGCGAAGTCGTTAATTCCGATCAAAGACGGTAAATCTTTTTTAGCGGTAATCGCCGCACAAGTGGAATATATCAGAAGTTTATGCAATATTGAAATTCCACTTCTTTTGATGGATTCTTATAATACCCAAACGGACAGCCAAAAGGAATTGAAACAAATCGGCTTCAAACAAAGTCTGACCAGTTCTTTTTTGCAACATAAAGTACCTAGACTTGCCGCGGGAGATCTGACCCCTGTTTCCCTTTCCCATGAAATAGAAGAGTGGTGTCCTCCCGGACACGGAGATATTTATTTTACCTTAGTGGAAACTGGCATCTTGGATGAACTACTTTCCAAAGGTTATGAGATCGCATTTTTATCCAACGGAGACAATCTGGGCGCAACGGTCGATCCTCATATTGTCTCTTATCTTTTGAAAGAAGGCATTGATTTTGCCATGGAGATGACTCCTAAAACACTGGCGGATAAAAAGGGAGGAGCCATTTACAGAAAAGTTGTAAATGGAAAATTCTTAAAATACGAACTTTTGGAAACGGCTCAGGTTCCGAAAGAAAATGAACATGAGTTTGGCGGTCTTGGGAAGTTCAGAACATTTTCCACAAACAATCTTTGGATCAACTTGCGTTCTCTCAAAAAAAGATTTTCCGAAGGTGATTTTTCCCTCTCTCTCATTGTAAATCCGAAACAAGTCGAAGGAAAAGATGTGATCCAATTGGAAACTGCAATGGGTTCCGCCGTTGGTAATTTTCCGAAATTCAAAGGAATCATCATTCCAAGAGACAGATTTGCTCCTGTGAAAAAAACGGAAGATTATCTGGTTCGCCGTTCGGATGCATATGTTTTAAACAAAGATTATTCTTTGACTATGGCTCCTCTTCGTAAAGAGAAAGGGTTGGGAGAGGTGTTAGTCAGCCTGGATGATGCTTATTATAAAAAATTAGGTCCTTTCGATTCTTTGTTCAAAGTCTATCCTTCCATGATGTTTTGCGAAGAATTGACAGTAAAGGGTGAAGTCGAATTCGATCAATTTGTCGAAATCATAGGCAAAGTAAGGATCGAAAATCTTTCCGGGAAAAAACAAAAATTATCTTCATTGAAAAAATCCCGTTTAGAAAATGAAACGGTCGTTTTGTGATGCGTTATCTTCTCATTTTCCTGTTTTCTTTTGCTCTGATTCAATGCGGGGCACCTTTTTCTCCCAGATCCGCTTGTTATGAAAGAAACAAATGTTCTACGATAGAAGGAACTTGTTTTTTACAAAATGATCTTTTTTACAGATTTGGAGCGGACTCAGGACAGTATTCCAATCAGGATCTGAGTATTCTTGTCGGGACTTGTCTCGGTTTGGAAAAAAAATGCAGGAAGAATTGCGACAGCGGAACTATTTTTTAAGCTCGGAGAGGATTCTTTCTCTCATGGAAATCTCCATTCGGGTAATATAAGCATTGTTTTGCGAAATTCTCCAGCTCATAAGCCCTCCTTCATAAAGGTTGATTAGATCCCTTGTGACTTCCAAAGATTGGAAACCGGAAGGGATTTTGTTTTCTTCTTTTAATTTCGTAAAAAAATTAAAAAACATTTTTTCCCAGCGTTCTACGGAAGACTGAAACTCGTATTGAAAGCCGGAATGTTCCAGTGGGAATTGGCTGGAAAACAAAGCGATAGGGCAACCTTGGTAGATCGCATCTTTGGATTTGATTTGTATCTGAACTGCTTTGGAAAGTTCATCCACAAACGAAAGAGGGTCTTTGCTTTTTGTCAGAATGTTTTTCAACCAGACCTGCACTTCTACGGAGTAGTGGTGGATCACTCTTTTTCCTAAATCCTCTTTGGAGGGAAAATGATCATAAAAACTGGCTTTGGCAGTGCCTGATTCTTTGATGATTTGGTTGATCCCTGTGTTTGCATAACCCTGATGATAGAAGAGTTGGATCGCAGTTTTTAGAATCCTTTGTTTGGGAGGAATTTTGCGTATTTCACTCCTTTCCTGAACAATCATAATTATAAATCTACTATTTCTTTTGAAAAGTCAAGTGGAACAGACAAATCTGTCTGCTTTTTTATTGACAGACAGACTGGTCTGTCAAAGAGTCAAATTATGAGCCAAACTTTAAATTCCCCCTTTGTTTCGGAGCTCCCGGTGCTCTGGAGCGATATGGATTCTAACGGACATGTGAATAACGGTGTGTATCAGTTTTACTTTGATGAAGCCAGGATGCAGGCCTTGGAAGAGGAAGGATTTTCCCTTTCTAAAATGAGAGAAGAAAAAGTAGGGCCTGTAATGTACAAGGCCGAACTCAGCTATAATAAACCTCTCACTCATCCGGATAAGATCAGGATTGAAACTACTTTCGGTGATGTTTCCAAAACGAGAGGAAAAGTATTTCAAACCATGAGAAGGGTTTCAGACGGGGAAGTTGTCTGTCAGGCCGTATTTCATACTATCTTTTTCAATTTCAATACAAACAGGCCTTGGAAACTTCCCGACCGGTTTGTTGAAAAATATTCCTGATCTATTCTCTAACGAAAGATAGGTGGCCTTTTTCCGGAAGTAAACTTTTCTCTTTGAATTCTGCCGATAGAGAATCGGCAGAAGGGGAAAGATTGATTTTCCATTTCCCTTTTTCTTCCAGAATATGGGAATCGATTGCAAACTTTCCCCGGTAAAATTCTTTATCGTTCCACTTAAGAGTATACTCTTCCAGGGAATCATCCGATATGATTTCCAATTTTACAGGTTTAACATTTGACTTTCCGTCCCAATACATAGCGGTCCAAGGGCCGACAAACTTGGTAATGGTGGATTCTCCGAAGGTTCGTACTTTCTTTATATCCTTTACCACTTCGCTGAGAACGATCACAACGGGAGTGGAAGCAAGGCTTTCTTCTTTATCCGATTCTTTCGCACGAATGCTTACAAAGTAGAATTCGTTTTTTTCCAAATTAGAAATGACGGTTTGGTCCGCATTGCCTTCCGGATTCGATACCAAATTCCAATCTTTTTCTTCTTTTTTACGAACTAGAACGGAATACTTTTCTACATTGGATTGTTTTTTCCAAGAGATGGAGACGGAAGATTTTGCAGGAGTCTCCGAAATATTGATAATTTGAGGAGTCGGTGAAATCTCAGCGCGTTTCGAAAGTGAAGTCGCATAACCTGTGTCATAGTCCGATGGGGCGCTTAAGTAATGATTATCGAAAACTGCGGAGACGGCGTAATCATTTTCAGTGAGGGGGGGATTTTCGTCTGTGAAATTGGTTTTAGCGGTTCTACCGATTTTGGACCATTCATCATCCACATTCTTTCTTCTAAATACCACATACTCGGTTGCATTGGTGGAACCGTCCCATTCAATAACAACTTTATTGGAATACAATCCTTTGGAAGCGGATACTTGACTTGGAATCAGTTTTATGTTTTTACCAGGATCTAAAAATCCGGAAACGTATTTGCTTCCTTCCCCGATTAGATTTTTTCTATGAGGGAACACTCGGTACAATTCCGCGTCTCCGTTTTTGGACGCTTTGTAATCCACATAACTAGGTTTATCCGATTTTCCCAAAAAACGGAAAATTTTAGTGGAAGGGTTCCATTTATAGATAGAGTATTGATCTGCTGTTAGATGGCTATCCCACTCCAAAGTGATCCGGTCGTAATATTTTCCGATACTTGCAGTGAGATTCGTGATAGGAACGATTTCGTTCGTTTTGGGGTCGGAAGTCGAGTAACCTTCATTTGAGTCGTGAGACGGAAGAGAAATTCTATGTTCGTCAAGACTTGCTACCCGATATGTGTATGCAAGATTTGTCTGTGCTCCGAAATCATCAAACTGAGTTTGTCTGGACAAACCTACATTTTGAAATCTAGATTCGCCTTTTCTCTTTCTGTATATTTCATAACCGATCGCTTTGGGATCTTTTGACCAGGTGACCCGGATTTTGTCCTTGAATTCTCCTCTGGTCACATAAATTTCGTTTGGTGGACGAAGGTCTCTTCCTGTGGAAGGAATTTCATCCAGGATTGCCAATACTTGTTTTTCCGAATATAATTTGGAGTCTGTTGCGGGAGTTGCCGTATAAGCAGCCCGAGTCAACCTTTGGATGAGGGAATAGGAAACCCAAAGGTATCCGGAATCTCCCCATTCTCTTCCCCAAGAGTTCCAAGCCCGAAATGCTTTTTTATCATCATCATATCCTATCAAAACCAAGGACTGTGCTCCGAGTAGTTCCCCCGAAGTAGTTTGATAAACGGCTGAGCCGTGGGCCTCCAAAAAGTTCTCATAAGTAAGAAAACTGATCACGACCGGGTTTCGTTTGGAAATGGAATGTTTTAAATGGAATAATTCGTTGGAATCGATTTTGAAAATGCGGGCAAATCTCGTTTCTCTCCCAAGCTCAATCTGATTGGCGCCCGGTTTGGATCGAAACTGGGAAGGAGTGTAATTCATCTCTTTTAACGGAACGGAGCCTCTGCTCTGGGCGAGTATCAATCCTTCCAGTAAGGATGCTCCCGAATCTTTTCCACCGTTCAATTGGTTGTAAATATATGCCGGAGAATAGAATACCGACTGGCCTTCTTTGGAGATAGGATTTATAGAAGATATGTTTCCTCTCTTGTTTTTTTCCGCTTCAAAGTAAGAAATGAGTCCGAAACCGACTGCAAATCCTACACTGCTTTTTTGATTTCCCTGATCACCGGGAGGAGGAAAGGAATCGGAAAGATTCGTTTCTTTCGGAATTTTATCTTCATCTAATGCCCGATAGCTGGGAAGACTTTCGTACAATTCGTAAGGATCCGGAATCAGTCCTGAGGGAAAACGAAGGGATTTTGTTTCACTATTGCCCGTAACAGGGCGGGAATAAAAGCCGGCTGCGGAGAGTGCGACCAGCCCGAAAATACTGAGGAGAGCGATCCTTCTTTTTTCCATGATCAATCTTCTTCCAAATCAAAGAGTATTGGCAATCTATGAGACATTTTAGTCGGTTTGCCATTATTGTAACCCGGAACAAAACGAGCCATTCGAATTATTTTGAGGGCGGCTTCGTCAAACCCGTATCCTGCTCTTCCGGAGGCGATTTTGGCCCCTTGCAACTGGCCGGTTTCATCTACTTGGACCATAACAACCACTGTCTTTGTGTTTATATTTGCGGCTTTCGCCGCTTCTGGAAAGAAACTTTTTAGATCAAAATCTATGATAGGAGTAGGCGGACGATCCCCGTTATAAGAAAATAAAAATCCGTCTTTGTCCGTTCCGTCCCCGGAAAGTTGGTTGGGATTGATATCAGTATCATCCGGTGCTTCTGCGTTTTGGTCTTTATTGGACCCTTCGACCCAGTCGGTTTTTTCTACAGGGGCTGGGCTTGATTCCCCTCCCAGTAGTTCGGGAGGAATTTCTTCCCAATCCACATCGACTTCGTCTAGTTTGCTGACTTCTTCGTAGTCCGAGTCGCTTGGCAAAGTAGCGATAAAATAAATCAAATAAACGGAACCATGTAAAACCAATGAGAATAGGATGGAAAATTTAAAGAGTCCGAATTCATGAACCCAGGATTTAAATTGTTTCCATCTATCTTTCATTTTATTTTTTTACGGAGAGTGCGATTCGCGTAACACCTGCTTTACGAATCAACCCCATAGTTTCTGTGATTTTCCCGTAAGGAAGCCTTTCGTCCGCGGAAAGAGTGAGCCTCATATTGGGTCTGATTTTCGCCTCTCTCTCCAAATGTTTCACTAAGGAAGGGATGGTAGTGTCTTTGCCTTCCAAAAGAATTTTGCCGTCTTTGGTCAGAGCGACTTGAGTGGATTCGGCAACATTGGGATCTGCAGCAGCTACTTTCGGTAAATTGATGTTAATCGACTCTTTTTTCAGAAAGTTGGCTGTCACCATGAAAATCACAAGGAGTACGAGGATCACATCCACCATCGGTGTGATGTTAATCGATCCTATTTCTTCGTCGTTTCCGCCGGAATTGCCTGCCATAAACTATCTCCTAATGGTGAGTATGTGAAGAATGACTTGATTTGCCTGTGACTAGATTGGCATGAAATTCTTTGGAAAGGATTTCCAAATTTCCAGTGATCACTTTGATCTTTCTGGAAAAATAATTATTTGCCATAACGACAGGAATGGCAACTGCAAGTCCCGCCGCAGTAGCAAGTAGGGCGGTGGAAATACTGCGCATTACCACTTCCGCTCCCGAGTTTCCGAGAGTTCCCAGTCCGTAGAATGCTTTGATGACTCCGAGTACTGTTCCCAGTAGTCCAATGAAAGGGGTATTGTTTCCAAGAGTGTTTAAGATCGGAAGTCTCTCTTCCAGATGAAGTCTTTCTTTTAAGATTTTGGCATCCATCAGTTCGAATAAACCTTTTGGATTTTCCTTTTCTCTTTCCAGAGAAAATTGAGTGAAACGTGTGTACGCGGTTTCCTCTTTTTGATCATGAAGAAGTTTTTCCGTGCCTTTGTGGTCTTTGTGGCGCAAAAGTGGGATTAGATGTTCTAAAAACGAGACTGCTTCTTTGGTAAGGTTTTTGCGAAAAATGATCAATCGTTCTACAAATACGGCAACGGCCAGGATGCTTGCGAATAACATCACCACAAAGATAAATTTTTCACCGATATCTACGAAATCCTGCATGTATCCCTCTTCTTTCTGACAGGATTTTGAGATTCGGTAGCAATTAAAGTGAAAAATTCTGATAAAAGTGATCGAATTCTATTATTGTTCAGTATCGGAAAAAACTGTTTTTCCTGAGCGAAATAAGCACTCTGACCCATACACTGGGCCGCTTTAACTCGGCTTTTTGAAAATGTGAGAGGAAAATGAAACGAATTCTTGGGATACCTTTCTTAATTCTTGGAATCATACTGGTTTATTATTATTCCGTGCGTGCTTGGCAGATGTTTTTGGTTGTTTGCCCGAATCATGATTTTTTGTCTTGGGATGAAAACATCAGGCTTGCCACAGTTCTAGATCAGTATGTGGATTTTAGGGACGGTTCTTGGTTTAAGGGATTTTTTCCTTTTTTGGAATCTCCTACCTGGCCTCCTCTCCGTTCCATAGTCACATTTGCTTCTCTTTATTTTCCTACGGACTGGCCTGTTACTTATAGGGATTCCTTCAACGGACTTTTCTTTCTCATACTCGTTTATCCAACGTTATTCTATATTTTGACTCAGGTAACACGGTCCTGGTTTTGGGGGAGTGTTTTGTCTTTTTTTAGTTTTGTACTGACTTTGCAAACGCAAGAAGTGCCTGCTTATTCCCTCACTTCCATGTTGGAAACCCAATCCATGTTTTTTCTGCTTTGGTCTGCCTATGCTCTCTATAGGCTCTATGAGGAAGATAACAAAGGGGAAATCAGAACTTCTACCAAATATCTGATCGCATTCTCTCTGTTTGGTTTTTATTTTACAAAGTATCCTTACGGAATCTTGTTTTTTATGGCATGTTTCGCATATGAATTTTTGCGCAATCCATCCAAATACAAAGATGTGATTGTATATCTCTACAAGGATTATGCGAAGGGCTTTCGTTTGGCGTATTTGGTTTTTGTGGTTCTTATGATTTTATCTCTGCCTGTACTTCGGGTAGTAAGTGATATCAATTTGAATCAAAGACCGTTTAAGATGTTTATGTACTATATAAGTCTTGTTTTATTCGTAGACTTATCCCTTTTTCTGTTTCGCAACCGAAACAAAGCCGTTACTGTTTTTCCTCGCACAACTGTCGTTTTGTGGACATACGCTATTTTCCCGGCATTCTTATGGCTTTTTTGCAATCCGGACAGGGTCAGCGCATTGATAGATGCGCAAATGATCATAAACCATTATACCCGTAGTTTTTTTCTGACTCTTTGGACGGAGCCAGGCATTGATCCGAGAGTGCCAGGGATTTTCGATTTTGTTTGGGGATTTCGGATTTTGTTTTTGGTTTCTTCTGTTTCCATTCTTTATTTTTTCGCAAACAAATCCAAGAATTGGAAAGATAAGATCAAAGATCCTTTGTTTGGTGCAACTGTAGCGATCTTTTTGGAGCTTTTGATTTTAGAACTTACCACGGGAAACAAACAACCGCGCCATGTTCTACAATTCATTCCTGCGATCGGATTTTTTACCACCGCTTGGTCTTTGCGTTTTGTGCAATCCACGGAATCAAAACCTTATCTGGCGGCAGGATATCTTAGCATAGCAGTTGTTCTGGGGCTTGTGGGTTGGAATTTGTTTTATAATCAAGGACTACTTTCCGACCGGTTCTTTCAAACCAAACCGTTTTGTTACCGTGGAACTAATGTTGCCGATTTTCAGCCTGCCCGAGAAATCGCTAACCAATTGGATCCGGTCAAAAAATACATTTTGATCAATGCATTTCATGACAAAGAAAAATATGAAACAAAGGGAAGGGTTCTTGCTTCGGACTTTGATTTGGCTATGAAGCTCAAAACTTATGAAAAAGGTGCAGTGAGAAATGATCATCCTAGAAAGTGGAAGGACTGGTCAAAATTCGATTCCGTTCTTTTATTAAGTGATACTTGTCCTGATGCTTTCGTAGAAGAAAAGTTTGAATCAAGATCTAAAATCTTGATCGCTGAATCCACATTAATAAAAACATACAGAGAGGGGAGTGGAATCGCCTGCTTACAGGAGTTTCGTATCCTCAAACCGGAAGTGACAAAGTAAACGTATGAGCATAGCTGCCTTTTCCATAAAAAGACCCATCTTTATTTCATCCCTTGTAATCCTTATGGTTTTTACAGGTTATATTGCGTTAAAACGAATCGGCGTGGATTTGTTTCCCGATATCAATATTCCCTTCGTAGTCGTATCAACAGTTTATCCCGGCGCCGGTCCGGAAGAAATTGAAACCTCCATCTCAAAACCCTTGGAAGAAGAATTAAGTTCTATTTCCGGTTTGAAAAGAATCACTTCCCGCAACCAGGAAGGTGTATCCATGGTATTCGCCGAGTTCAGCCTAACAACTGACATCAAATATGCGGAACAACAGGTTCGGGATAAAACTGCCAGGGCAAGACCCAATTTTCCGGATGCATCGAAAGAACCTTTGGTGCAAAGGTTCGATCCTGCGGATCAACCCATCATGCGTATATCTTTGTTTGCCGACCTCCCGGAAGGTGAGTTGTATGATTTGGCGAAAGAACAAATCAAAACCAAATTGGAACAGGTAAATAATATCGGTGCGGTAAGAATCATCGGTGGTGCGAGAAGAGAAATTCATATCGAACTTGACCGAAACAAATTGAATTCCTATCAAATCCCGGCAGTTGCCATCGGGAACCAAATCCAAAACTCAGGGATTAATATTCCTGCCGGAAAATTCGAATCCGGTGCAACGGAAACTTCATATAGAACCGTAGGCAAATACGAGTCTCTCAGCCAAATTGAAAACACAGTTGTTTCCTTCGGAGGAGAGTTCGGCCGCGGAGTACTTGTAAAAGATCTGGGTAGAGTGACAGACACATTGGAGGACAAACAGACTCTTGGGTTTCTCTACGCTCCAGTCGGTGTGAAAGAGCATGAAGAACCGAGTATCATTGGAAAATTATTATTCAAATACGATCCTCCTGAAAAAGAAAGGGTTCAGAAAAAAGCCCTGTTTCTGGATGTTTATAAACAATCGGGAGCTAACACGGTAGCAGTTGCCGATGGAATCGTTGCCAAAGTAGCAACCATCAACGAAAGATTAAAAGGTCAAAAAGGAAATCCTCAAGTCATTCTGATCCGAGACGGTTCCAGATGGATCCGTGCCAATATTGAGGACGTAACCATAGCGATTGTTCTAGGGATTCTACTTGCAGTGCTTGTGGTGTATCTCTTCCTCGGGAATGTCCGTTCCACAATCATTACCGGTATGGCGTTACCGAATTCCATGCTAGGTGCGTTTATCATCATGTATGTGATGGGATTTACGATGAACGTAATGACTCTTTTGGCACTTTCCTTGGCGGTGGGACTACTCGTAGATGATGCGATCGTAGTCAGGGAAAACATCTTTCGTAAATTGGAAGAAGGGGAAAGTGTCATTGTCGCGGCAAGAAAAGGTACCGAAGAGGTGACTCTTGCCGTGATCGGAACTTCTTTGACGGTGATTGCCGTATTTTTGCCGATCGGATTTCTATCGGGGATCGTAGGTCAGTTTTTCAAACAGTTCGGATTGACAGTGGTATTTGCCATGATTATTTCCCTTTTCGACGGTTTGACCGTAGCACCCATGTTATCCGCTTATTTCGCGGGAAAACAAACACATCATCTTAAGAAAAATTTCGTTCTGCGGGGGTTCGATAAATTCCAAGACTTTTTGGATCGAGGTTATGCATTTGTTATGCGGTTCGCATTAAAACGTCCTTGGGCAGTGATTCTACTTACCGTTTTTACTTTGTTTTTGAGTATTTTCTCTTTGAAGTTTGTAAAAAAAACCTTCCTTCCTCCTAACGACCAGGGGGAATTTATGGTGAATGTGGAAATGGCTCCGGGTACATCCCTGAACGGGACTTATGAGGTAGTCGAACAAATCCAGACCGAGATGAAGGCAAAGGTTCCTGAAATCGATTTGATGGCAACTGTTGTGGGAAATACCGACGGAGAGTCCAACATCGCGACGATAGGTGTTTCTTTGTTATCATCCGAATATAGAAAAAGAACTACAGCACAGGTAAAAGATCAGATTCGTGAATTTTTAAAATCTTACGAATACGCTCGCCCCAAGGTAAACGACTATTCTGCGATAGGCGGTGGTGTGCAGTATCCGTTTAATTTGAATATAAAGGGTGAAAATCTACATGATCTGGAAACTTACTCTGCAAAAGTAATGAAAGAATTGGGAAAAATTTCCGATCTGACGGACATAGATACTACTTATCGAACGGGAAAACCCGAATTTCAAGTGGTCCCCGATCGGGCAAAAATGCAGACTGTGGGTGTGGTCGCAGGTGTGATGGGTGCCGAGCTCAGATATCATATCGAAGGCGGTGAAGTTGCCAAGTTTTTACAAAATGGTATCGAATATGATGTAAGACTCAGATTACGGGAAGATCAAAGAAATTTGCGTAAGTATTTTTCGGAAACAAGGGTTCCCAATATCCAAAACCGTTTGATTCCTTTATCAGCCATTGCCAATGCAAAGGAAAGTTCTTCGCCTGCGCGTATTATACGGGAAGACAGGTCCAGGGTAATTCCGATCAATGCGAACTTGGCTCCCGGTGGCGCGATTGCTTCCGCTTCGGATGCGGCGGCAAAGATTTTAAAAGACAAATTGCCTCCCCCTCCCGGAATCAGTTTTGCTTTCGTGGGACAATCGGAAGATTTCAAAGAGCTGATTCAAAACATTATACTTGCCTTTGGTATGGCTTTGATTTTCATCTATCTCGTATTGTCTTCGTTATACGAGTCGTTTGTCACACCGATTACTATTTTGTTCGCTATCCCTCCCGCCATATCAGGTGCTTTCTTTGCACTTGCGCTTACTGGTGAGATGTTGAATTTATTCAGCATGATCGGTTTGATTCTACTTATGGGTCTGGTAGCTAAAAACTCGATCTTGCTTGTGGATCATGCCATGCAGGCGATGAGGGAAGAAGGGATGACTCGTAATGATGCCATTTATGATGCGGGTGTCAAAAGACTTCGCCCGATTCTTATGACTTCTCTTGCTATGATTGCGGGAACCATGCCGATTGCATTGGGAATCGGTGAGGCTTCCAAATCCAGAACCGCCATGGGGATCGCTATCATAGGAGGACTGATTCTTTCCACTGTGATCACATTGGTTGTGGTACCTGCCGTCTTCGGTTATATTGACAGGTTCCGGGAATGGCTTGAATCCAAATTCCGCCCTGATTATAAGATCAACGCTAAAGACTTAGATTAGAAATGGTTTTTTTCCGCTTGCCCTCTTTCGAAAAAAGAGGTCAGGTGGAGCCATGTCTCAAGAAAGGCGTATTTATAAACGTATTTCCGAAAAGGTACATATCACTTATCGAGTCATCCAATCGGGTTCGGACAAAATGTTCCTTCCCAAAGATCGAGGGGAAGGGGAAACACAGGATATTTCGGAAGGCGGCCTTCTATTCAGCACAAAAGAGCCCATGCCTATCGGGGCAAGGTTGGAATTGGAACTTAGATTTCCGGATGTCCGTTACGTGCTCTATCCCAGGGCAAAAGTGGTGAGATTGGAGGAATTCAACGAAGGGGAATTCTATGAAGTAGGTTTGGAATTCAATCAGCTGTTTGAAAATGATAAGAAATTGATTTTGGAACATATTACGAGACTCGGGGGATAAGAAGAGTTCGGTTAGTCTTTGTTAGGTGGTGCAAGGGTGCCCCCGCCCTAGATTTGGGTGGAGGGGAGTGGTTCGTGGGTTTGCCCGCCTTTTCTATATCATAGATCTCCGCTCGTATCCAGAGATTTGTCGAAATTTATAAATTTTTTTCCGATTTGTTCGCCTTTTTGCCGGCGATTTTACATCATCATCCGTCATCTAGGAAGTCTATGATCAAAAAGTTTGGTTTCGTTTTCTGTTTGTCCGCATTTTCCCTGCTAGCCCAATCTTTGCCCGAGTTTGCGGATTCCTTGCCCAACCCTATATCGGATGAAAATTCCCGGATTTTAGACCAAACAGGCATTCTTGAAAGTTCTGGAACCAAACATAAATTAAACGAAGTGATCACTCATTTGGAAAAGGAAACTTCCGTTGAGATGACAGTCGTTATTTTGCCATCCGTTGATCCTTTGGTTCCTAAACAAGTTGCGATCGAACTTTTTCGAATTTGGGGCGTAGGCAAGAAAAGGAAGGGCAATGGGATTTTAATTCTTCACGTTTTGGATCAAAGAAGAATCGAAATGGAAATCGGTTACGGGTTGGAAGAAAAATTAACCGACATCATTTGTAAAAACATCTTGGAAGAAAGAGCTATTCCTTATTTTGAGTTAGGTGCTTTTTCCGTAGGTTATGAAAGCTTGTTTGATTCCATAACAGGAGTATTGAAATCAGATCACGCTCCTTTCTTAAAAGTTTTAGGAGAATCTTCGGAAAAATTTCCGAAGCCGACGGAAGCTGCATTGGATGAAATTCCGGAAGGACTTGAGGCTTATCTCGATCCTAGTTCCGAATCAAGGGAGATTTGGGAACAAAGATACCCCATTTTTTTATATATGGGAATATTGATCGCTATGATCGGTTATTTCTTTTTATGGGAAAGAAGAGATCCTTGGCTTAAACATTATAAGGAAAGCCATTATTGGGAAACAAGATTTAGAATTTGGGCTTCTCTTTTTCTGGGTTTTTCCTTTGTTTGTATCATCATTTCTATTACTAGTTTCTGTTATGCGAAATGGGGCGGTGATTTTTTACCTCAGTTTATCGCAGTCCCCGGCTTTTTCGGTTTAGTTCTCTTCTTTTTTACATTCAATTGGTTCAAGAAATTCTGGGAGGATTCGTTGCAGTATTTGCCGATCCCATGTAAAAAATGCGGATCCAAACTTTATCCTGTTTTTGACGAGACTGATAGAGAAGAATATTTGGACCAAAACGATAGCAAAGAAGAAAGTCTCCATTCCTATCGATTCATTATATTTAAATGTAAGTTATGTTATGCGATTGAAAAGCAACGTAAACCGGATTATCGGTATGAAGAATATTCCTCTTGCCCGAATTGTAAAATCCGTTCCGTTTATGAAAAAACAAAGACAATACATTCGTCTACTTATGACAAGGAAGGGGAAGAAGAGGTAAAGTTTAAATGTATTTATTGCGAATATTCTAATATTAAAAATAGAATCGTGCCTAAACAAATACGATCTACAAGGTTCTTTCTGCGGGGAGGTGCGGGTTCCAACCATTAAATCACGTACAACTACGTGTATAACAAACCTTCTTTTTATTATAATATTTAGGATGATTACTAAATACAAAAAGAGGTTTGGCAATGAATCTTAAAGTTACTCATTCGTTTTTTTTCTTTATTTTGATCGTATCGGCGTTCTCTTGCAAAAGTGGAAAAGATGATTCGGATCCGATTTCCGATTATTTTCTGTTCCAAACTCTGTCGACGGTGATAAATGGCAGCGGCCCTTCCGCAGATATAAACCCAGAATTGGGTTTCCCCGGAACTAAAACTACGGTTACGGGAGAAGGTTTTATCGGTACTGCTTCCGATTATACAGTGACCGTAGGTTCCGCCAACGCGACAGACATCAATATTCTTAGTGCCACTTCGTTGGAATTTACCATGCCTGAATTGGCGGGTATTACTGATAATGCGACGGTTGCTTTGTCCGTTAAGAAATCTGGTGTAAGTTTAGTAAGCAAGACCATTCGTTATCGTCCGGCTCCTGTGATTGCTCTCAACCAACCGAACAGTTTCAATCGGAAAATCGCATCCAACGATAAAAGCGTATTTTTCACTTTTACGATAACAACGTCCGGGCTTCACCTGTTCAATTCGTACGGATCCGCAGCCAATTTGGATTTTTTCTATTACACTTCTCCTACTTCGAGTGCGACAACGATCGCCACAGGAACGGCGATTGATACGGAGTTCAAAAGGTTTAATCTTACGCCGGGAACATATTACTTACAAGTGAAATTCATATCCGGCTCCGATTCCAATTTCAAAATGAATATTGCTAGTAATGACGGAGTAGTTCCTACCTCAACCAGTAATAGCGTCAATGGAACAGCCGGAGTAGGGTCAACTTATCTATGTTATGATTCACTGGGATTCGGAAATGCAAATGTTGCGGGAAGCTGTGATGTGATCAATGGTGCGGACGCTGCAAATAAAACCGGAAAATGTACATATCCTTCCGCAAACGGGATTACCACAAGGGTTTATTATGGCAATGGATTTCAGACATCTTACGCGCAATTTACTTGTCTCAATCCTGGTAACGGTTCTCAGAATGAAACGGAATCTATATTCAAAGCATTCCCGTAATTTTTGTCAGAGAGATCTTTCCTAACTTGGGTTTGGCGGGCTATTCAGTTCTTAGTTTAGCCTGCCACCAGTTTTTTGATTTCTTTCAAGAGGGAAGATTTGCCGGATACCACGCTTTCTTCCGCCATTAGAATGGTTTCTTCCATTCCCTGTGTGCCGTAAAACTTGTCGAGTACGGCTTCCTTCAGTGTTTCCTGAAACCAAAGCCTGGATTGATCTTTTCTATTTTGTTCAAAATAACCGTTTGTTTTTGTCGTTGCGGAATAATCCAAAACCAACTTCCAAATTTCATCCGTACCTTTGCCGCCTAATCCACTACAGGTGATGGCTCTGGGAAACCATTTTGATTTGGGTGGCGGGAATAAATGTAATGCGGATTCATACTCGGCTTTTGCCCGAATGGCATAGGGTTCATTTTTCCCGTCAGCCTTATTGATAGCAATTAAATCCGCCATTTCCATAATGCCCCGTTTGATTCCTTGCAATTCATCTCCCGCACCCGCAAGCATCAAAAGTAGAAAAAAATCAACCATCGAATGGACTTGTGTTTCGGATTGTCCGACTCCCACAGTTTCAATGATAATCACGTCGAAGCCGGCCGCTTCGCAAAGATACATGGATTCTCTTGTTTTTCTTGCAACTCCTCCCAGCGAACCACTGCTAGGGGATGGTCTGATAAAACAACCTTCTGCCCGGGAAAGATTTTCCATTCTGGTCTTATCTCCGAGTATGCTTCCATGTGTTTTTTGAGAAGTAGGGTCGATGGCAAGTACCGCTACCCGTTTTCCTTGCTCTAAAAGATAGAGGCCGAAGGATTCTATAAAAGTAGATTTGCCGACTCCGGGAACTCCTGTGATTCCTATGCGAATGGAATTTCCCGTCCTTGGAAGAATTTTTTCCAAAACCAATTGTGCAAGTTCGCTATGATCTTCCCTGTTGCTTTCGACCAGGGTGATCGCTTTGGATAGAAGGGTGCGATTGCCTGCAAGCACTCCCTTTGCGATTTCTTCCGGAGAAAATTTCGATTTTTTTGTGAGTTCTCTTTGTTTGAGAATGTAAGGATTTACCGAAGGGGCACCCTCCACACCGGGCATTACATGCAGCGCGGTGTCCGAAGGGTTCTCTCCTTTTGTAGGGTGGGGATTAGGCTGTTCTCCGTTCATTGAGCATAATCGTTAAGATTTGTTTTGCGGCATCCGAAATCACTGTGCCGGGTCCGAAGATCGCAGTTGCTCCCGATTTGTACAGGAAATCATAATCTTGTGCCGGGATCACTCCGCCTACAACTACTAGCACATCTTCTGCACCTAACTTTTTCAACTCTTCGATCACTTGAGGAACGAGCGTTTTGTGCCCGGCGGCAAGAGAAGAAACACCGAGTATATGGGCGTCGTTCTCTACCACTTGTTTGGCGACCTCGGCAGGTGTTTGAAATAAAGGCCCTATATCAACGTCAAACCCCATATCTGCAAAACTGGTAGAGATGACTTTTGCTCCCCGGTCATGACCGTCCTGGCCCATTTTGGCGACCATGATCCTCGGTCTTCTTCCTTCCAATTTGGCAAATTCATCCGCCAAATTCCTAGCTTCTATAAATCCTTTGTCTTCCGAAATTTCGGAAGAATAAACACCGGAAATGGATCGAATCACAGCTTTGTACCTTCCGAATACTTTTTCCATAGCATAAGAAATTTCTCCCAGAGATGCACGTTTTCTGGCAGCGTCGACTGCCAGTTCGAGTAGATTTCCTTTCCCGGATTCTGCGGATGCGGTGATTGCATTCAATGCCGCTTCCACGGCACTGGAATCCCTATCCCGTTTCATTTGATTCAAACGATTGATTTGAGCTTCTCTTACCGCAGTATTATCAATATCTAAAATATCAATCGGCGCTTCCTTATCCAAACGGTACCGGTTTACACCTACGATCACGTCTTTTCCGGAATCGATCCGTGCTTGTTTTCTTGCTGCAGCTTCTTCGATTCTCATTTTAGGAATTCCGGTTTCAATCGCTTCCGCCATACCACCTAACTTTTGTACTTCTTCAATCAGAAACCATGCTTTGTGAACCAGATCATGAGTGAGTTTTTCCACATAATAGGAACCGCCCCAAGGATCGATCACCCGATTGATATTCGTTTCTTCCTGAAGATAGATCTGAGTGTTACGTGCAATTCGAGCGGAAAAATCGGTAGGAAGTGCTATCGCTTCATCCAATGCGTTTGTATGGAGAGACTGTGTATGACCGAGCGCGGCTGCCATCGCCTCGATACAGGTGCGCCCCACATTATTGAACGGATCTTGTTCCGTAAGGGACCAACCGGAAGTTTGGCAATGAGTTCGGAGCGCCATGGATTTTGCGTTTTTGGGATTGAATTGATTTACTATTTTCGCCCAAAGAAGTCTGCCTGCCCGCATCTTTGCGATTTCCATAAAGTGGTTCATTCCTATGGCCCAAAAGAAAGACAATCTGGGAGCAAATTCATCTACAGTCAAGCCGGAAGCAATTCCTGTGCGAATGTATTCCCAGCCGTCCGCCAAAGTATAAGCTAACTCCAGATCGGCGGTTGCACCTGCTTCCTGCATATGGTATCCTGAAATGGAGATCGAATTGAATTTCGGCATATGTTGGGACGTATAACCGAAAATATCTGCAATGATCTTCATGGAATGTTTGGGCGGGTAAATGTAAGTATTACGCACCATAAATTCTTTCAAGATGTCATTCTGAATTGTCCCGGATAACTTGTCTTTGGTGACGCCCTGTTCTTCGGCGGCTAATATATAGAAGGCGAGAATGGGAATGACTGCCCCGTTCATTGTCATGGAAACGGACATCTGATCCAAAGGAATCTGATCGAATAGGATTTTCATATCCAGAACCGAATCGATTGCCACACCCGCTTTTCCTACATCACCTACAACACGTTCGTGATCCGAGTCGTAACCTCTGTGAGTCGCCAAGTCGAAGGCAACGGAAAGTCCTTTTTGACCTGCGGCTAAGTTTCTTCTGTAGAATGCATTGGATTCTTCCGCAGTGGAAAACCCTGCATACTGGCGAACCGTCCAGGGTTTGTTCACATACATGGTGGAATAGGGCCCTCTTAAATAAGGAGGAAGCCCTGCCACATAATTGAGATGTTCCAAGCCCTCCAGATCCGATTTGGTATAACGGGATTGGATCGGGATTCCTTCCGGGGTCTGCCATAGGGAAGTCGATTTTTGAAAGGAGTACTTGGGGGGAGCGGAAAAGGGTATTTTTGTAAAATCAGGTCGCATAGAATCTTCTATGGAACAACCCTACAGAGAGAAAACCATAGAGAAAGCAGTTTTTCGATTGAAACCTGAATGGAACGGACTTATAGTTTTCTTTCTCCCTCCCAACCTCACATGCTGAATGAACCCGGCTTTGCTCAAACGATCCTAAATACAGTCGCTTCTCTTATACTGGTTCTGGACACGGAAGGCCGAATTAAGGTCTTTAACCGGCGCTGTCAGGAAAAAACAGGATATTCCTTTGAAGAAGTGGAAAATCAATCTTTCTGGGACATATTGATCTTGGAATCGGAACGTACCTTCATCCGGTCCGAATTCAAAAAAGTCATAGAAAAAGGAGGAGGCCCTCCTCAATTCCAAAATGTTTGGCAGACAAAGTCGAAAGATCAGATCATGATCCTTTGGAACAATGCATATCTGGTTGATAAAGAAGGAAAACTGGAATACATACTTGGCGCAGGAACTGACATTACCGAGGAAATATTAGCTAAGGAAGCTTTCGAGACCCAAAGTATTTTTGAAACCTATCTGAATTCGTTTTCCAGAAAATTGAATTTCGCTTCCTATGAAGATGTTCCCAAAACTCTAAAAGCAAGTCTTGCGGAAATGGCAAATCGAATGGGAGCGAGATTTGCTTCCATATTAAATTTATCTCTGCCAGCGATCAGTTGGGAGGAAATGGAAAAAACGGATTATTCCTTTTATACCGATTGGATGTACCAAAATTCGCAGGAATTCCAATTGGAAAGTTTTCTTGTTCGGGAAATATTCAGTCGCATAACAGACAATAAAGTTGTTTTGGTGGGAAAGGACAAGATCATTGAGGTTGGACTTCCCGATCAGGCAATCCATTGGATCTTCGTTCCCGTTAAAAATTCGAATCAGGTTTTATGTTTTTACTCGGATAGGTTTAATTTTTCTCCCAGCCAATTCACTACCCCTCTTCGTTTGTATTGTGATTTGTTCGGGAACGGATTAGACCGTATTACATTTGATCGTCGGTTGAGGGAAGAAAGGGATTTTTTAAATAAGGTGATGGCAATCTCCGTAGACGGAATTGCAATACTCAATCCTACGGGTCGGATTATTTATGCAAATAGAAGTTCTGAAAAAATTCTTGGATTGGAAAGAAAGGAAGGAGATGTAACTAGATACAATTCGCCTAAGTTCGGTTATAAAACACTGGATGGAAATCCTTTCCCGGAAGATAACCAACCGTTTGCAGTTGTTTGTAAAACAAAACAACCTGTTGAAAATATAATTCAAATTATCAGCTGGGAAGGGGGGAGTGAAAAAACCATTTCCGTTACAGGGGCACCCATTTTAAAAGAAAGCGGTGAGATAGAGATGGTAGTGTTTTTTATCTCCGATATTTCATCCAAACTGTTGCAGGAAAAAAAACTGAAAGAATCGGAAGCAAGACTTAGGCTTGCAGTCGATGTCGCAAAAATCGGAATTTGGGAATGGGATATTTCCAACGATTATTTTCTCGGAAGCGAGAGACTTTACGAATTGTACTTTGTTCCCAAAGACAGACTTCCGAATTTTGAAAGTTTCAGGAATTTGGTTTATACCGAAGATAAAAATATCTTTAATGAAATCATTGAGCAGGCATTAAGCGAAAATGACAGAGCCATTTATCTTCAGTATCGTTTTGTTGATAAGGCGCAAAAAATCCACTGGATGGAAGGTTATGTCAAAGTCTCCGAATCCGAAAAACAATCCAGAAGGATGATCGGAGTTGTCCGCGATATCACTTCCCGAATGAATTTTGAAAGAGAACTGAAAGAAAGCGAATCCAGGTTTCAGGCATTTTATCAAATCACGACCGAAGCCATTTGGATTTCCGATTCTAATTTTTCCAGGATCGTGGATGCCAATCCTGCTTTTTTTAGTCGGTTCGGTTATGCGGAAGATGAGCTAGATTCCATTGATATATCCGGTTTATTTGCCCGCGAATCCTGGGATTTGATTTTAAAGGAAGGTTTTACGGAGAATACAAGTGTTAATTTGTTTGCCTGTGAAAAAGCCGGAACCCTGTTTCCTGTGAGCGTAAAGACCCGCGCCATCTATGATAAAGGAGTCGTTCGGACAGCGGTCAGCATGCAGGATCTAACTTTTCATAAAGTGATTGATGAACTTAGAACTTATAACGGAGAAATTTTAAGAAAGAACGACCTAATTGAAAAACAAAAACAGGACTTGGTGGATGCAATGCAGAAATTGCAACTGGCGCAAGCACAGTTGGTTCAATCGGAAAAAATGGCGGCATTGGGACATTTGATCGCGGGTATCGCTCATGAAATCAATAATCCGATCGGTGCAATCCAGGCAAGCAATGAAAACCTTCGTACTGCTCAAATGGGTTTTCCGGAAAGGATTCGTTCTCTCAAGGAAATTTATTCCGTCATCGACTATGATACATTAGACGATATGATGAATCTTCTTTCCGACAGTTACAACACTTCCGATTTTATCTCAGGTCTGGAGGCCAGGAACAAAAAGAAAATTTTAATCCAGGCTTTGAAGGAAAAATCGATAGAAGATGCCGAATCCATCGCGGATTCAGCCATCGATCTGGGAATCCATGAAGTGATTTTGAAATACATTAAATTACTGCAACATCCTCATTCCCCGGAGATTTTGGAGATCATATTCAGGCAGATTCAGTCGCTTAATATGAGTAAGACGATACAGGTAGCTGTGGATCGTGCTTCCAAGATCATTTATGCTTTGAAAAATTATTCCCATTTTGATCAGGAAGGAGTTCCCATCCCGGGCAATATTACGGAAGGAATCAACACTGTACTAACGATTTATCAGGATAAAATCAGAAGGGGAGTGGAAGTGATTCGGAATTTCGAATCCTCTCCTTCCATATATTGTTATCCGGATGACCTACTTCATGTTTGGACCAATATTATATTTAACGCACTTCAGGCGATGAACTTCAAAGGAAGCTTGGTCATCCGTACTTTCTGTACGGACAATCATCTTGTGGTTTCGATTATGGATACCGGTCCGGGGATTCCGGAAGAACATCGGGAAAAAATCTTCGAGCCGTTCTTTACAACCAAGGCTCCGGGAGAAGGAAGCGGCCTTGGGCTAGATATAGTCAAACGGGTGATTGCGAGACACAAAGGAGAAATTAAAATAGATTCGGAGCCGGGCAGAACCGAATTCCGGATTTATCTTCCTATGGATTTACACTTAAGGGAAAAGTAGAACGATCTACAGAACCCCTAATTTTTTTTGCGCTTTTTCCATAAACTCTATCACGTTTCTTTTGAGATGAATGAAATCTTCAATACCTTCCGACTCCGATTTTGAAATCAGATCTTTCGGAAAACCCGCCAAAACCCGCCAAACATTCGGTAGGTTTTTTTTCATTCCTTCGCAAAATGCAGGGATAAGTTCGATATATTCTTCGTCGGAAGAACAAAGTACGACCATATCCGCTTTGAAATTTTTGGCGGCTTGAATCCCTTCTTCTATGGAATCAAATCCCAAATTGTCCTGGATTGTATAACCCAAACATCCTATATAATTAGAGCTGAATGCCGCACGTGCTTTTCTCATCCCTAAGTTTCCGATCGTAAGTAGGAATACTTTCGGAACCGATTTTGTTTTTTCAAAATGAACATCCGTTGCAAATCGGAGTCTGTCGAAATCCCAAGATAATCTTAAGTAATTCAATCGTTTGAACTTTGTTTGAACGGGAGCATTTATGCGGTCGTTACTTTTGCCGATGGAATCTTGCAAATCCGAATGGCGTTCGGAAGCCAATGGATACTGGTTTGTTCCTAATAGAGTTTGTTTGCGACTGGAAACGGCTTCCCTTTTTTTCTTTTCCGAGGACTCTATCTTCGATTGGATCTTGCCATCTAACAAAGATTTGTAGAATCCTCCATCCTTTTCAACGGACTGAAATTCTGTCCAGGAAACTTCGCATAATTTATGAGTGAGAGATTCCAAATAATAGGATCCCGAAGAAGGATCATCCACTTTGTCCAGATGGGATTCATGTCTGAGAAGCAATTGGGAATTGCGGGCAATCCTTACTCCGAACTCGTTGGAATCGTTGTAAACTTTATCGAATGGATGTACTGTAACCGAATCCGCTCCACCGATTACGGCGGACATCGCTGCAGTTGTTCCTCTTAACATATTTACATAAGGATCATAGGCTGTGAAATTCCACTCAGTCGTACTGGCATGTATTTGTGCAGGAGATTTTTCTCCTAGTCCCGGCTCAAATGCATCCAGGATTTTCGCCCAAAGAACCCGCAAAGATCGAAATTTCGCAATTTCAGTAAAATAATCGGATCCAATCCCGGTCCAAAACCAAACGGACCCGGCTGCAACGGAAGGTTTTGCCCCTGATTCAATTAGAATATTCAAATATTCGACGGCCCAAGCCAGGGAATAAGCTAATTCCTGGGTGATCGTACTGCCGGATTCTCTCAAGTAATAAGAATGAATGCAGATGAATCTTTCCGAACCGGAAGAAACAAGAGTTGCTAAATTGGATTTTATCTTTTCTTCGGAACCGCCCATTTCTCCGCAAAGAAGTGCAGAACCTAACGGATCATAGTCTGTAAGAATTTGTTTGGCTTCTTTTGCAAAACTACGGATCTCTTTTGCAAAGTCGGGGGTACGATTAGCCAAAGACAGAATAACGGGAGTCTTTTTCAGATCCAATCCGGAGAACAATCTTTGCAAATCGTCCGGGCCGGGAAGTGGAATTCCGAATCGGTTCCCCGCTTCTTCATGAGAATAAAATAATAAGGCATCAGCCCCTTTCTTTTCTAAGGACTTTGCTTCTTCATTGGCAAGAGTGATGGACTGATTTTGGTAAATCGGATCTGTGATGAGCCAACCTTTTTCTTTACGTTGGAGTGTAGGTAAGTCGAGAGCTTCTAAATCTTCCGCTCTGTAATAAGGTTCGATGGAAAAGCCTTCTTCTGTTTCCCACTGTACTTTGTCATAGGAAGCACCTTTCAGATCTTTTAAAATCAGGTCCTTCCATGTTTGACTTCCCGTTCCGGGAAATTCCGAAAATAATAAATCTTCCAAATTATTCCTCTACGATTTCGTAAGGTTCCATATAGCCGGGGAAGTCGCCTAGTCCCCTAGTGAAAGTGAATTTTGCCGGATAGAGAACAAGTCGTTTACTGGATTGTTTGATGGTTCCGGACAAAGCTGAGAAAGGGAATGATATGATGAAGGCACCAACCCCAAGACAAGTTCCTGCGAGTCCCAAAGGTCTTGCGAGAGCAATATCCAAAAGCATTTCTCCTCCGCTTGGAACTTCACGCGCGGAGAGTGATGAAAAAGATAGAAGTAAGGAAATTAAGAAAAGGATGGACAAAGGACGATTTTGCTTCATATAATAAAACACTCGGGTTCTCCTATGATAAAAAACGAAACGAGTCCCTGTGTAAAGTAAGAATTATGGCAAAAGAAATTGTTTTATTTGGTTTGTATTCCCTCATCCACCTCCTTGCGATTTTGACAATCCCAAAAGAGAATTATTTTTTTCTTCCTTCCAAAATCATTCCTATCTTGATTTTGATTGTAGCCCTCCTTCGTTATTGGAAGGAATTGGAACTACGAGGAAAATTGGTAGCGGTCGCACTTGTGTTCTCTTCTTTCGGAGATTCCTTTCTTGCTCTTCCCGATCCCAAATACTTTGTTCCGGGACTTGGATCTTTTCTTGTAGCACAGTTGATTTATTCGGGAGCATTTTCTCTCGGTTCTCCTTTGAAGCTGATTCTATTTTTACCTTTTCTTGCTTACGGGGTTACCTTTTATTCCCTTTTGTTTCCGCATTTGGGACCACTCGCCGTTCCTGTCGCGGTGTATGTACTCGCGATCTGTCTTATGGGTTGGAGAGCGCTTGCCCGTAAATCAGTGACTCATGCATTCAGAGTCGGACTCTTGGGAGCGATCTCATTTATAGTTTCCGATTCCATCATTGCCTATTCCATGTTTTTGAATCCAGCTATGGACAGAACTCTTGCTTCCATACTGATCATGATTACATATTATTTGGCACAAGCGCTACTTTATGAATCAGCCAAGGTAGAAGAGTTGATCTTAAAAGATTCGAAAAGTACTTGAATCTGAATCGCTCTAAGCTAGACTATAAGCGCTTTCTCTAAGGAATTTTTACAAATGAAATCTTTAAAAAAAACTACATTTATCGAAGCGGTAGCCGCTGCAATCGATCACGAAGTTAAGTGTTTTCAATTCTATCTTAAGACTTCGGAGAGTTTACCGGACGGTGCCGTGCGGGAACTTTTCAGCCAACTTGCGTTAGACGGGGATGAACATATCAAATTCATCCGCGAAGTTTATAAAAATGCGGAAGGTAAGGAATTGCCGAATTTAAAACAACTTTCCGAAATAGAAAAATTTCATTCTTCCACCATACAAAAGTTAATGGACAAGTTGGATCGGAACAAAACTGCGGAAGTGAATCACGATGAGAAAAAGGCCCTCGAACTTGCCATTAGGGAAGGCGATGATGCGATGAATTTTTATTCAACTCTTCGTAATAAATTTCAAGATCCGAAAATCAATCTGTTATTCCAAAAACTTTCCAATTTCAGCGAAACCAATACTTCTCTATTGGAAGCGCAAGCGCGTGCAATGGAACAATCCACTCCGAGCGAACAAGTATTCTTTTGGGAAGACGAAGCATTGCTTGCGGAAGTAAATAAACCCACTGCCAAGCCGAAATCTTCTTCCGTTGCCAAATCACCGTCTCCTGGCCTTAAGAAAAAAGCGGAAGCACCTAAGGCAAAAAAAGCTGCTCCAAAACCGAAAAAGGCATCTCCTAAGGCCAAGGCTAAAAAGTCAGTGAAACAGGCTGTTAAAAAATCGGCTAAGAAACCTGTTAAAAAAGCAGCTTCTAAAAAATCCAAACCCGCTAAAAAGAAAGGAAAAAAGAAATAGTGAAATATAAAGTTACTCATAGTTTTTCAGTACCACTCGCAAAATTACTCCATGCCAGAGAAGAACGTTACAAACATTTGGATCAATTTCCGGATTTAAAAAATGTAACTTTACTCGAAGAAAAAAAAGAAGGGAACATCATCACTCAAAAGAGAAAGGTGAGTTTGGAAGGATCCATGCCTGCGGTACTTTCTGCGGCTCTTACGGACTTATCTTTATTGGAGGAGTCGACTTTCGATATCGTCACTAACACTCACGAATTCAAGATTTCCCCTCCCGGCAAAGACAACGTGTTTATCATCAAAGGTAAGAGTATCTACCAAACGGCTGGAGAGGGTTCTGAAAGAAGCTACGATGTGGAAGTTCTTTCCAGTTTGCTCTTTGTTTCACCTATCGTAGAGAAGGCGATCGAAGAAATTCACAAACATAGTTTGGAAAAAGACCGAAAATCCATAGCCAAATTTTTAGGGGTTGAAACTTAAGGAGGTAGTGAATTCTTCCTCCCGCCTGTCTAACATCCTCGAATTGAATTTGTCCGTTTTCATTATGGGAAACGTGACGCTTTTCGCGAAATTACTTCCTTTTCCGGCTTCTACCATTATCACAGGTAGGGCCTCTTTTTCCGTTTTGATTTTGGCGCTTTTTCTTTTGATCCGGGGCAAGCGGTTTGTATTTTCCAGTTTTTCCGATTTTGCAAAAGTGTTTGGAATCGGAATTCTTTTCGGTCTTCACTGGGTGACCTATTTCCATTCCATACAGGTGTCTACGGTTGCAGTCGGAATGTTATCCTTATTTACTTATCCGGTATTCACTTCGATTTTAGAACCTTTGTTTTTCGGTTATAAAATAGATAAATTCTCCTTGTTTCTCGCCTTATTTTCGTTCTGCGGTCTGGCGATTATCGTTCCCGAATTCAATTGGGCGGATAATCATTTTCAGGGAGTGGTTTGGGGTTTGGTGTCCGCCGTTTTGTATTCTCTTCGAAACATTCTGACCAAACAAATGCACACTCATTACCCCAGTTCCCAGTTACTGCTTGTACAATTGGTTGCGACTTCTCTTTTGCTTCTTCCTTTTGCAACGGGGCTTTGGGAGATGGTTTCAGAGCCGAAATATCTACTCTATCAGGTTTTGCTTGCAGGTGTTTTTACGGCGTTCGCACACACTATGTGGATTCGTAGCTTTGCAAGTCTTCCTGTTACTACTGCCGGGATTTTTTCAACCATGAGTCCGTTGTACGGCAGTTTTGCGGCTTGGCTGGTTTTGGGAGAAGTCCCTCCCGAAAGAATCTGGCTTGCAGGAGGAATCATATTATTTTGCGCCATCATGGAAATGATCAGGCAATCTTCTTCTACTTCGTGATTGAATTCAATTTCTCCTCAGCTTTGTCTTTCCAATAACCTTCTTTTTGCAATCGGATAAATGATTTTAGAAACTTGATTTCCGCCGATTTGGGACTGATGTCCTGCGGATTTTCAAACAAATGTTCTTTGAAGCTCTCCAGAGAATCATCCGCAAATTGAGAGTATCCTTCTTCCAATTTCCCTTGAAATTCGTTTTTTAATTTTCCTTGGGGAGAAAGGTGGAGGTAATAAACTCCTAAAAACCGGATCTCTCCCGGTTTTCCTTCCAATGGCAAAGCGGATTGTGATTCATTTGGGTTCAAATTGGCATGAAACTTAAGAACACAGTTATTTCCGCAAACCTCGGTCCATCCGATTTCGGAAAGTATGTAACTTTGTTTCGATTTACCAAGAAGCACATGATAGGAATCCAATGCAGTGGATGGAAAAGCGAAATTCGTATCTACTAAGTTAGTGGGGGATGAAAAAACCAGATCTTTGCCGTGAAGCGGAAAAGGGTGCTCTGAGATAAGGTTTTTTCTGACTTTGAAGATCGCAAAACCGTAAACAGTCTGAGTTTGTACCTCTGCTTCCGATCCGGGGTCGGGGAGACGGAGAGCAGAGGTTTTGCAATAGGATAGGGAAACAAAACAAAACACCAAAAGAAGGAAAAAGAGTTTAGATGAAGTTTTCATATAAAACCTCCTTTTTCAGTGTAATCCAAAGAAAGAATTTTGAAATCTTATTCTTTCCGAAGCTTCCTTATATCTTCCAAACTGGGCAATTCCTTGGACGAAAATCGAATTTCTCCGTTTGTATTGAGAATATAATATCTGGGAAGCTCTCCTGATTTCAATTCTGCAAATCTGTCGTCCGAGATCAGATTCTGAAATTCGGAATGGGAAGGATTGATGTTGAGAAGTACATATCCGGCCAAATCCAATTTTCCTTCTCCGCATTCCAATCCTCTTAGAGCGTCGCAGCGGTGTTTTGTAACGGAAAGTAGGATTGTTTTTCCTTCCCGGGAGGCTTGCGCGAACGCAAAAGAACGATTATGCCCCCAGTAGATCTCCTCACTTGTCATTTGGTTTAATTTTACATAACCGTAAACAAGTAGTAAGATGAAGAGAGGCATACAGAGAAAGCCTACAAGATAAAAAATTTTAGAGTATTGTTTCATTTTTTTTCAACTTTGTTGGGGATTATCCGAGAGAATAGTCATAATGATAGGGAAAATTAATTTATTTTTTGTGCAGAACAAAAAAATTTTCTTTACCCTTGCGCCAAGCTGAATTTATGGTCAAGGTCATTCGTAATTTATACCACAGGAGGTTTTAGACGAAGAAAAGATGAAAGCATTGGGACAACACGTAATAGCAGAACTTTATGAGTGCGATCCGGAAATGATCAACAACCACGAACTCGTTGAAACTATTATGCTAGAAGCAGCAGAAGTTTCAGGAGCAACAGTTGTGAACTCCACTTTCCACCAATTTAACCCGTACGGCGTTAGTGGGTGCGTTGTGATTAGTGAATCACATTTCACCATACATACATGGCCCGAATACGGATATGCTGCTATCGATGTTTTTACCTGCGGTGATCTGATCGACAACAACAAGGCTCTTTTGTACATGAAAGAGAAGTTTGCATCGAAATCTATTTCGGTGGTCGAGATGAAGCGCGGACTGCTCAACTTACCCGTTGAACAAATCCGAGTAAAGCCAGTCGGAGCGTAATGCAAGACCAGGTAAATGTCGAAGAGGAACCTCCAGGGCGATCCGCCTACGGAAAAGAGTTCTTCTGCTCCCTTCCTCAAAAAACTAACCAGATCGTCTCTGGAACTTCTGCAGACGTTACTTTCGTAACATCTAAGAGTTCAGACACCTTCGTGGAGGCCAATTCACTCGGTCTCTCTGGGGCTAATTTGCGTTTCAACGCGCAAGATTTCACTGCTTCCTCCAACCTAGGGGTTTTTTCCTACGACCTCGTCGGATGCGTGAATTCAAATTTAACAAATTTGCTACTGGAGGTTTCACACAGTGAAACTTAAATCAAGAAACCAAGTTGTGAATCGGTTTTCCTATCTTCACAAAGATCTGGAAGTATTCGAAGATGAGGCAGGCAAGGCTGTTGTCCAAACAAATGCTTCTATCAAAAAAGGCGAAACAGTCGCTGTATTTGGTGGAAAAGTTGTACCAAGCTCTGCACTTTCTAGTCTAGGCCAAGAAGTATTCGCACTTCCCATTTCCGAGAATTTATTTCTCGTAAATCCAATTCATGATGACGGTCCGGATGCAGTGCATCTCATCCGTCATAGTTCCGAACCAAACTGCGGATTCCAAGGGCAAATCGAATTGATTGCTCTTCGGGACATCCAAGCCGGTGAGGAAGTCACATACGACTCCTATATGTTAAATGGTGCCGTATTGAAGCAAGCTGATGATTTTGCAGAATCCATTCGTAAAAGATACAATGGAAATTTTGCGAACTTCATCCAACGTCAAATTGACGAAGACTCCAATCTCAGAGTTTTCCCTATGTTCCAAGAAGGTGCTTGGGGACTACTTACTTCTCTTGATGTAACTGATTGCAGCGGTGCTTTGATCCGTGATGCAGATGCCATCAAAAGATACGTGGTGGAACTTTGTGAGCTCATTGATATGAAACGATTTGGGGAAACTCACGTAGTTCATTTCGGAGAAGACGAAAGAGTGGCCGGTTACTCCATGTTTCAATTGATTGAAACATCTTGTATCTCCGCTCACTTTGCAAATGATACAAACGTAGCTTATATCGATATCTTTTCCTGCAAAGGATACGATCCGAAAGTAGCTGCCGAGTTCACTCGCAAGTTTTTCGAAGGAAAAGGAATGCGCATCAACGTGTGTAACCGTTTCTAAGAAAGAGTCGTAAACTAAGGTTTGACCAAAGGACCCCGAAAGCAAAAACTTTCGGGGTTTTTTTATGCCCTAAGGTTTCTTTTTTGCTTGCCTATCCCCTAGGGGGGGATAGGGATATAGATATGGACAAAAAATTAGAATCTTCTAAAAAAATCCAAGACCGGCTTTCCAGGTTGGAAGGACATTTGAAGTCCGTAAAAAGAATGGTGGAAGAGGGTAAACCTTGCAATGATGTGATCCATCAAATCGCAGCAGTTCAAGCCGCACTCTCGAAAGTGGCGAAACTTCTGATTGAAGATCATTTTTCCCATTCTATCCTCGCCCAAACCAAAAGCCCCGAATTAAAAACAGACTTAAAAGAATTTATGGCTTCGATTGATAATTATTTTCGAACCATTCATTAGGAAGGATTATATGGGCTCTCATCATCACCATTCTCATTCAGGGCACTCTCACAATCATCACGATCATGGAAAGGGAGAGGGTGCGAAAAATATTGCTTTGGCATTTGTAATCAACGCCGGCTTTACCATTCTTGAAATTGTCGGCGGGTTACTTACAAATAGTATGGCAGTTTTATCCGACGGATTTCATGACTTAGGAGACTCTCTCGCCTTAGGGCTTGCTTATGCCATGGAAAAAAAGTCGAGCAAACGAAAGACGAAAAATCTAACTTACGGATATAAGAGATTTTCCATTCTTTCCGCATTTGTGACTTCACTTATCCTAACTTCAAGTGCCATTATGCTTAGCTATTTTTCATTTGTTAAATTATGGAATCCGGAACCGATGGAAGTGAGCGGAGTTTTAGGACTTGCCGTTTTGGGACTTTTGGTGAATGGATTCGGCTTTTTAAAGTTAAATGCTAGCGGAGGATGGAACGAAAAATCTGTCAGACTCCATCTTTTGGAAGATGTTCTGGGTTGGGCATTGGTTTTGATCATGGGAGTGATTTTAAAAATAGTGGATTGGTTTTGGTTGGATCCTCTTCTTTCTCTCGGTTTGAACTTGTTTATATTGTCCAGATCCATTCCCAATCTGATTCAGATAGGAAAGATATTTTTGCAATATGTTCCCGAGAATCTAAGTGTGACGGATGTGGAGAACCAGATTAAAACCTTGGACCGTTCGATTGTGGATGTGCATGATTCCCGCCTCTGGTCGTTAGATGGTGAGTCTCATGTTTATTCCGGTCATATAGTGATCAAGTCGGAATTGCAAACTCTAAGGTATCGGATGAAAAACTCCATCAAGTCCAGACTGAACGAAATGGGAGTAGCTCACGTTACCTTAGAATTCGAAAATCCGGGAGAGACTTGTAAGCCCCAATCAACCTAATTGTTCTTCGTGTTGCAAGGACCTGTAGGCAAGTACGAGTGCGATCAAAGTAAGAAAAGCACCGAGCCACATTGGAGCGCCCGGTAGATAAACAGTGCTCTTCGTTGTGAAGTAGGCGAATGTCTCGGCCATCATCACGGGACCCACAATCATTGTGACACTCATCAGACTGGTCAACGCACCTTGCAGCTCTCCCTGTTCATTGGCAGGAATATGGGAAGAAATGATCCCTTGCAATGCAGGTCCTGCAATCCCTCCCAAACAATAAGGAACAGTGATGGCAAACATCATCCATGTTTGTGTTGCGGATGCATATAACACATATCCGATGATAAAGAAAATGAACCCGATATAAACTGTTTTTTTTGCACCGAACCGTTTCATCGCCTGGCCCACAAGTCCGCCTTGTACGAAAGCAATTACAACACCTACAACTCCGAGAGAGATACCGATCAATCTTTCATCCCATTTGAATCTTTCGATTACGTAAAAAGACCAATTGGATTGGACGGAGTGGGAACCGAGATTCATTAGAAAAAAGACTCCGATAAGTCCGGTAAGCAACGGATAACGCTTCAATCTTACAAGTGCCCCTACGGGATTTGCATTTTTCCAAGAGAAAGCTCTTCTGTTTGCTTCCCCCAAAGACTCGGGAAGTATGAAATAACCGAATAAAAAGTTAATGAATGTTAGGATGGCTGCGGCTAGGAAAGGAATCCTCGGCCCGAAATGACCGAGTAGTCCCCCGATCACGGGTCCTATGATAAATCCGACCCCAAAAGCAACACCGATCATTCCGAAACTTTGGGCTCTTTTTTCCGGCTCGGTAACATCCGCAATATAGGCATTTGCAGTAGTGAAACTGGCACCCATAATCCCTGCAATGATCCTACCCACAAACAACCAAACAAGTGTTGGTGCCAGTGTCAGCAAAATATAATCCAGGGTGAATCCGAATAAGGAGGCTAACAAAACGGGCCTTCTTCCGAATCTGTCACTCAAAGCACCTACAAAAGGCGCGCATAAAAACTGAACGATGGAATACGCAAACATCAGCCAGCCGCCGTGGGAAGATGCCTGTCCGATGGAGTCTCCCGTCAGTTCGATGATCAGTTTAGGAAGAACCGGGATAACGATCCCAAATCCGATAGAATCGATCAGGATGGTAGTAAAGATGAAACCGACTGCCGCGGTTCTTGTATTTTTAGAATTTAAGATTCCCATTTGGGCAAGTGTATTTTTATACGTAACCTATGTATAGTGGAAAAAGGGAGAAAGTCGAACTTTTTCCCGACCTCCGCATTAAGAATGAGAAAGAATCTGCGGAGGTTCTATATGGAGTTTTAATTAGGCTTTTGCAGCCCCGGGTTTGTTTCCGAACTTGCCTTTTTGGTAGAGCAGATACGCGAAAGCTCCACCACCTAATATAAGTAATCCGATTCCGAGAAGAGGTCGGAAAAAGATCCAAGCGATGGCGATGGTGACAAAGGAAAATGAGAATGCCAGGATTCCTGCAACGATGCTCACTCCCATCTCAAGGATTCCTCCGAGGATTGGGATCCATCCGCCTGCAGCTGCGATTGGTCCGAATAACAGACGAAAACCGAGGAACATTGCGAAAAAGCCTGCGATTCTTACCGCCCAAGTACGGAATACATTTGCGTCTTGTTCCTCCTGGAACATAGTTGCTGCGTCTTTGGTTCCGTAATCAAAAACCAAAATCGTAGTATCCCTTTTTGTTTGGTAGGGATTTACGATGTCTCCGTTTAACAGACCGATAATGGAAACAGCTCCTTCCGGTGCCACTTGGTGATTTACCCTAACATCTCCTATTTCCGGACTGAGAGGATTTTTCCCAATGTAGATCCTACCGTCATGGATTTGCGCTTTTGCACCCAGTTTTGCTTTTAAACGCGCAGTAGTCGCAGAGTCGTATTCCAAATCGGAGTTAGGTGAAATGGATTCGATCAATGCTTGGGAAAAACTAAGATTTCCCAAAGATACGGAAGAAGCATGAGTCGTATTACTTTCGTAAGGGAATGCAGGATTGATATGATCTTTTTTTTGGTTGAATTTGCTTGAATCGACTCTGGCCGAAGACCAATCCGCATCATAGCTGTATGTTTTGGTCTTGTCTTCCTTTTCCACGACTTTTTCTTCCCATTGGTACATTTCCACGTCTCTGGAAAGTGCAAGAGCAGCTATTTCTATCCCGAAAGTTGAGTCTGAAATTTTTGCCCCGGCTTTGGCCTCTCCGCTGGCATGGATGAGTTTGCCGTTGTAATTTCCGATGTTTTGTTTGGCATCAATACTTTGCACGAGTGCCGCACCTTCTTCCAATCCTTTGGCAATATCGACCGCACAGCCTTCATTTTGAAACAGAATGGGAAAGGACGCTATCAGTAGAACGACTCCCCCTACGGTTCCTTTCAAACTTTCCGTAAAATTTCCTAACATTCTTTTCTCCCTTTTCGAACTAATTTCTTGAAACTCCAAGTTTCTATACCTGTACAAGAAATTGGAAAGAACTTTTTAAGGAAAAAAAACTACACTTCCCGCGCCGGAACCTCAGTCTGGCAGAAATTACACGGAAATCGTCACTAGGAGAATAGAATGGAGATTTGGTACACTGAAAAATTGGAATTGGAAAAAGGGAGGGCAGTTAGTTACAGAGTGACTAAGACCCTGGATAGCATCCAGTCTCCATTTCAAAAAATCGACGTATTCGAGACCCAATCTTTCGGACGTATGTTCACACTGGATGGTGTGACTATGGTTACAAATAAAGATGAACATTCCTATCATGAGATGATCGCCCATATTCCTATGATGAGTCACCCCAACCCTGAATCCGTTTTGGTCATCGGAGGCGGAGATGGTGGAACCGTTCGGGAAGTTTTGAAACATCCCTCCGTAAAAGAAGTCGTATTATGTGAGATTGATAAAGCGGTAGTGGATATCAGTTATCAGTACTTTCCGGAATGTGCGGATGCCATGAAAGATAAAAAAGTAATTCATCATTATGATGACGGAGCTAAATTCGCCCGTGACAACAAAGGCCGTTTCGATGTGATTTTGGTGGATTCCAGTGATCCTGTCGGTCCTGCGGAAGTATTATTCAAAGAACCGTTTTACAGAGATATGGCGAGCGCCTTGAAACCTACGGGAATCATTGCAACGCAAGCGGAATCCTATTGGTATCACGGAGATGTGATTTCATCCCTATTCGAATTCATTCCTAAGATTTTTCCGGAATACGGATACTATTACACTACGATTCCGACTTACCCGTCCGGAATCATCGGATTCACATTTCTTTCCAATGCGATCGATCCGTATTCTGTAACACCCGATATTTCCCGTTTGCCGAAAGGATTAAAATATTACAGTCCGGAGATTCACAAAGCAGCTTTTGTATTGCCAGAATTTGCAAAGGCGTATATCAAAAGAAAACGGTAAATCCATCTTGAAAAGACACCCTTTCCAAAATATCTTCTCCATAGGTTTCGGAGGGGTTGTCCTATTTTATTTATTTCTTTTTTCTCCGCCCGTTCTTTACTCTCAGGAATCGGAAGCAATCAAACTTGAGTTAGAAGCTGAAAATCTGGAAAAAGCGGGCGATTTGCCGGCGGCGGAAACGAAACGTCTTCGTGCGATCCAAATCAGAAAAAACAATTTCTACAGGGAAAAAAGATATTCTTATTCGAGAGATCCCAAAGATATTTCCCATCCGTTTGACTCAGGCAAACAGCTGTTTCTTGGTGGAACTTGGGAATTCGGAATCAGAGGAAACAATTCCATTGCAAGTTTCGGAGGCGGCACCGATTGGCTTCATAAAGACGGAAAACTCGCCTTTCAAGCAGGAGATCTTTTTTTTCCGCGAAGCAATATTCCTTATCAAAACGGCTCGGTACTCCCCGTCGTTGAAGAGCCGAAGTTTTTGTCATCCAAACTTCCTTCTTATTCCTTCTCCTACCGGCACGATAGTAAAAAGTGGGGATTTGAATATACTTCTTTGCCGTTTCAATCTTCTTTCACCCATTATGCCTGGGGACTTGTAGGTCCGTTTCAATTTGCCAATTACGAGACCAGATATAGAATGCAAGATCACAGGTTTGTCATAAAAATTTACGAAGAGTTAACGAAAGATAGCTGGTTCAGTTGGGATTTCGGACTTCGTGGAGGAAGTTGGAAAACAGATTCTTCTTATTTATCCGCTACATTGGGGCAAGCGGGAGATTTGCGTGAGCAGTCCAGGTATTTGGCTCCCAGCGCGGGTTTTCGTTTTTATCATGCTTTTGAAGAGATTATGAGATTGGAAGTAGGTGCGGATTTTTTTGTAACTCCTCTTGGCAGTTTGGATTATCAGAGATCGGTAACGAAAGAAGGCGGTTTCGGAACTCCGGGAAATTCTTTGGACCGGTATTCCATTCAGTCTAACAAACCTTTGGAGATGACCGTTGCCGGGATAGATTTGAATTTTGTATATTCGGTTTTATTATTCAAACAACATAGATTAAGTCTTGGGCTTCAATCTACCAGTTATTCCTGGAGGGCGAATGAATCCAAGATGCCGAATTTTTACGCTTTGAGTCCGGAAACATACGGAACAGCGGTAATGGATTGGTACAAGTCTTCGGGAGTTTACGAAGCGGACGGAAACGGAAAGAGGATCGGAAGATACTTCGGGGTTTCTAATATATTCATCGGATACAGTTATGCGTTTTAGATTTTTTCCGCTTCTATCGGTTTTGTTTTTTTTCTTTTTGCAATGCGGAGTCGCCATCCGTGTGTACCGACCTTTTCCGGAAGAGGCGCCTTTCGAGTTGGTTGTTCCCGAAAAAAAACTAACTATAGTTACGCCTAATGAAAACCTGCAAAGATTTGCGATGTACGACGGTTATTTCGTAAGTGCGGATGATTTGCCAAATGAATACGGAAGTTTGAATTATCTCATTCAAAAAGAAATCAGCATCCGCAAATCCAGATACCCCGGCCTTTTTCAAGGCGGCAAGATTGAGATTACGAAATTTCAATTGGAATCCCTTGATAGATGTTATTCCAACGAAGTTCATGTAAAGATGTCCGCCTTGGCGCAAGTCGGAAGAGGTAAGGCTTCTAATTTCGAATACGAAGATAAAATAGTTTCCCATGTAACGAATTGTTATTTGTTGGGAAGCAGTCTTACGATTGTTCCACTGATTTGGTATGTTCCTTATATGGGGTTTCGGGGCAATCGCCAGGATCAATTGAACCAATTGGGTAGAAATGCAATCGAAGCTTTTTTCCAATTTTTAGAAAATGAATCGGACTTTCATCCTGGAAAGAAAGAACCGAATCTGAACTCATTGCCTAATGTTCCGGATCCTAAACTTAAGGAGATTCTGGAAGAGTTATGAACCGAAACATCACTTTTATCCTTCTCTTTACCGTTCTGATTGTATGTAATAATTGTTATTCGATAGAAAAAAAATACAATTACGGAAATCCCTACCATCCTTCTCCCTATTTTGAGGAAGATGATCCTCAGTTTGAAGAAGGGGAACCTGTTTGGATTGTAGATACGATCGGAAATTATTTTTTTTCCCTTCCAACAAAATTGATTTTGTGGAACAGGAAAATGACCAACCATCATTTTTCGGAAGAAACAAAGCAGTATCTGATAAAATATATCAAACAGAATAACCTACGTGATGTTAAAGTAAGGTTCAATCAATACGCACCTTTGTCCGAATGGAAAAGACTCGCTAAGAATGAAAATATCAATCCTTTTGTAAAATATATCATAGGATCCATTTCGTTATTATCCTATACTTTTTTGCCGGATAGACTGCTTGCGGGATTTGTAGGAGGAGATCATTATAATCCTTACACGAATACGATCAACGTCTATTCCGATCTTCCGGCAGTTGTCATCCATGAAGGAGGACATGCCAAAGATTTCGCACAAAGGGAAAACAGAACTTGGTATTCTATGGCTTATGCAGTTCCCGTCGTAGGTTCTCTTTACCATGAGGCCCGTGCAAGTGATGATGCGATTAATTATTTTGCGGAAAATGAGGACACCAAACAATTGGAAGAGTCGCATGAATTGTTATTTCCGGCTTACTCGACTTATATAGGTGGAGCGATCGGAGATTTAGTCCCTAGCCCCATAACGGCGGTTACCGTATTGCCGGGTCATATTTACGGTAGATGGAAAAAAAGAAGTATTCCTCTTCAATTGGAAGAAAGAAATAAAAGAGTAAAATAAGTGTCCAACGTCTCAAAATTTCAAGAAAAATTCATCAAACGAAGGGAAGAACTTTCTTCTCTATTGTGCATAGGTCTCGATCCGGAATGGGAAAAACTTCCTTTTTCCAGTTTGAAGTCGGAAACCCCTCTATTTCATTTTAGTAAGGAAATTGTGGAGGCGACTCATTCTTTTGCCACTTCCTGGAAACCCAATGTAGCCTTTTTCGAAAGATTCGGTTCCAAAGGATTTAAGGAATTCGAACTCTATGTTGAACTTTGTAAGACTCTATGTCCTGATGTTCCCATCATTGCGGATGCGAAGAGAGGGGATTTGGCCAATACTTCAAAAGAATATGCAAAATATTATTTCGAAACCCTAGGAGTGGATGCACTAACCGTAAATGCTTATATGGGTAAGGATACTCTTCTTCCTTATTTGGATGCAGGAGGATACATATTCATACTTTGTCTTACTTCCAATCCTTCCTCTAGCGACTTACAAAAGTTAGTTTTGAAAAAAGATAACGGATTTGTATATGAAGAGATGTCCGACTTTGCCGCAAGGCTCGGTGAAGAATACTCGGGTCAAGTGGGTATCGTTGTCGGGGGAACTCATCCTGCGGAACTCAAAAAAATCAGAAACCGCCACCCGGATTTGTTTTTTCTAATTCCGGGATACGGAGCACAGGGAGCAAGTCTGGAAGAAATTTATTGGGCGAGCGGTAAAAACTCCATAATCAATTCCTCTAGAGGAGTGACACTACTTTCCAGAGAAGATGGATTTTCCCGGTTGGCAAAGGAAAAAGCCTTGGAGATTCAAACTCAGATGAATCATCTCTTTCATTAAAGAGATCTTGGCAAAAAATTTCCTCCGATTTCGTTGCCGTTTTGTCTAAACATAGACCAGAGGCAAATGTGAAAAAAAAGTTGGCGATCGTAGGGACAGGCATATCCGGATTAGGAGCTGCTTATTTTTTGTCCAAGGAATATGATTTAACCCTGTTTGAAAAGGAAAATTATATAGGCGGACATACAAACACAATTGATGTTTCGGAAAACGGAAAAGAAATTCCCATCGATACGGGGTTTATCGTTTTTAATCACGTAACTTATCCGAATTTGCTTCGCTTATTCAACCGGTTAAAGGTTCCCACTAAAAAATCGGATATGTCTTTCAGCGTTCAGCATGATCCCACAAAACTAGAGTTTTGTGGCTCCGGTTTGAACGGTTTGTTTGCACAGAGAAAGAATTTTTTCAACCTAAGATACCTTCGAATGCTTCTTGAAATCAATCGTTTCAATGAGACGGCCCCCCATATACTGGACAATCCCAAATACGAAGACTGGGACTTGGGAGATTATATGAAAGAAAACGGATATGGAGAGGATATTCTCAATTATTATCTGATTCCCATGAGTTCTGCAGTTTGGACGACACCTCCCGGTCTGATGTTGTCTTTTCCCGTTCAATCGTTGGTTCGTTTTTTTTATAACCACGGTTTTTTAGGGCTGAATAGCCAACATCAATGGTGGACTGTGGACGGCGGATCAAGAGAATACGTAAAGCGGATTACGGAAAATTTCTCCGATAGGGTTCGTCTTAATTCAAGCGTTAAACAAGTATTACGTGAGGAAGACAAGGTGAGAATCGTATTGGAAAACGGTTCTTCTGAGATTTTCGATAAGGTGATTTTAGCGACGCACGGACATACTTCGGCAAAATTACTGGGGAATCCGACTTCTTTGGAAAAGGAACTGCTCCCTCTCTTCGCCTATCAGAAAAATACGGCGACCCTTCATACAGACGAATCGGATATGCCGAAGAAAAAACTTTGTTGGTCCAGTTGGAATTACAAAATTTTAAAGGACGAGGCAGGGAATCAAAAGCCATTCACAATCTATTGGATGAATCGTTTGCAAAATGTTTCTAAAAACAAAAACTATTTTGTTACCATCAACGACCCCGGGCGAATCAAAAGAGAACATATCATTCGTGAAATAGAGTATGAACATCCTTTGTTTTCCGTAGAAAACGCAAAGGCTCAGAAAAAATTTCCTGCCTTGAATGAAGAAGGTCCTATCTATTATGCGGGTGCTTATTTCAGATATGGATTCCATGAGGACGGATTTTTATCTGCGGTTGGTGTTGCCGAATCCATTTTGAAGAGGGATCCTTGGATATGAATTCGGTGATATACAAAGCATCGGTCTCGCATACCAGAACCAAACCTGTCAAAAATCAATTTACGTACAAAGTGTTCACTTTTCTTATCGATTTGCAGGAATTGGGTGATTTGGATCGCAATTCCTTTTTTTTTCGCAGAAACCGGTTCGGCTTTTTTTCCTTTTATGACAAAGATCATCTGCAGTTCGGAAAAAAAGACACATATGAAAATGTAAAAAGTTTTTTGACTGCATCGGGCATTAAGGATTCGGTCGGAAAAATATATCTACTCACAAATCTCCGGATCTTAGGTTATGTTTTCAATCCGGTCAGTTTTTATTTTTGTTTTTCCGAATCGGGAACATTGATTTGTTCCGTTCCGGAAGTGGGGAATACATTCGGAGAAATAAAACCTTATGTCGGTTTGGTGAATTCGGGTGCGAAAGGAACTATTTCCGATCCTCAGATTCATTTAAGAACAAAAAAGAATTTTTACGTATCACCGTTCATTTCTCTCGATTCAGAATTCGAATTCAGACTTAATTTTCCCGAAGGAGAATTGAAGATAGGTGTGGATTCTTGGGAAGAAGGGGAAAGGATTCTCACTACATCTTTTCTTGGAAAAAAAATTTCATTTACTGATGAAAACTTATTCATTCTTTTTTGCCAATACCCGTTCATTACAGTCAAAATAATAGCTCTGATCCATTGGCAGGCAGTCAAGTTGTGGATCAGAAAAATACCATATATAAAGAAAGATGAGAATCCAAACAAACAAACAGGAGTTTCCCTTGGACAAGTCAGCGAACCGGTCTCTCTTACAAAATCCGACTGAGAAGACTTTTTTCACAGAATCATCGAAGGCAGAAAAACTAAAACGATACCCGATTTTTGAAAAGATATTTTTCAAAGCAATGGGTCGCATGCAAAAAGGTTCACTCAGATTGATTCTTCCCGATGGAACCAATCGACTGCTAGGTGATCCGGACTCGGAGGTTTCTCCGGAGTTTCATTCTGCGATGATCCATATCAAAGACCCTAAATTTTTCAAAAGAGCTGTAATCTACGGGGATATAGGATTTTCAGAGTCGTATCTTTTGGACGAATGGACTACGGATTCCATTGAAAATGTGATCTCTTGGTTTATTTTGAATGTGGATGATTCTCCCGCTTTGTCAGGCGCAAAAAGGAAAACGTTCCATCTGGATCTTTTTAATTTAGGAAATAAATTTCTGCATTTTCTCCGCAAAAACACTTTGAAAGGGAGTAAGAAGAATATTGTGGAACATTATGATCTTGGAAACAGTTTTTACAAATTGTTTTTGGATCCCACGATGACTTACAGTTCGGGCTATTTTGAAAGTTTGGATCAAAGTTTGGAAGAAGCACAGATAAAAAAAGTGGATTTACTCTGCAAAAAACTGAAATTGTCCGACAAAGATCATTTATTGGAAATCGGAAGCGGCTGGGGATTTTTGTCGGTGTATGCTGCAAAAAATTACGGCTGTAAGGTGACTACGATTACTTTGTCCGAGGAACAGTTCAAATTTGCCAAAGAAAAGATTGAGAAAGAAAACCTAAACGATCTGATAGAGATTCGCATCCAGGATTATAGAGACATCCGAGGTTCTTTTTCCAAAATAGTTTCCGTAGAAATGTTGGAAGCCGTGGGAGATGCTTATTACGAATCTTTTTTCGGTAAATGCCATGAGCTTTTGACGAGAGACGGTATTCTTGCTTTGCAGGTAATTACTTGCCCCGATTCCAGATTTCAATCCTTTAAAAACGGAATCGACTTTATACAGAAACATATTTTCCCCGGTTCTCTTCTTCCTTCCATCGGAAGAATGAATGAAGCGATTAATCATACCGGAGACTTGAATTTATTTCATTTGGAAGATATGGGTTTGAATTATGCCAGAACTTTACGCTTATGGTCCAAAGCTTTTGAAGAGAATCTAAAAGAGGTAAGAGAGCAAGGTTATAGCGAAAGATTTATCCGCAAATGGAAATATTATCTGGGTTATTGCGCTGCGGCATTTCAAATGAGAAATATCAGTGTAATCCAATCCGTCTATGTAAGGCCGAACAACCTGAACATATAACGGGGGAAATCGAATTTAAGGCGAAGCGGATTGTAACTTTTCTTCCGCTTGTAACATATACACAAGATCAATCTCGGGAGAAGAATAACCCATTGCAGTAATAGCGGCGATGATCTGTCCTCTGTGATGGGTTCCGTGATTGAAAACATGAGCAAGTGTTAGTATATAAGGTAGGTTGGCTTGGAATCCTCTCATGGTACTGTATTCCAACTTTTTCGGAATCGAACTCAAAGATTGGATAAAACTTTCCCATTTGCCCGATTCGTGAATCGCCAATTCTCTTAATTTCAGTCTGTCGCTTTCCACTTCCGTGTCTAATGAAACCACGGGAGAAAAATTGTCGGCAAATCTGGTGTACCAAAGTCTCTCGGCAACTAACAGGTGATTGAGTGTCCCGTGAACCGATTTGAAAAACAAACCGAAATCTCTTTTATAATCTTCCTCTGGTATCCCTTGGATGTGTAAAAACAAATGGCCTGTCGCCCATTGATGATAACGTGCAAGTGTTAGTAGATGTTCTTTAGCTTCTTCCATGTTCTGGCTTAAGCTTGAAAAGTAGCCGATCCATTGCAACGATAAATATTCCAAGAATGTAATATGCGCTGCTTAATAATAGAAAATTTTCGAATACTTTTTCATATCCTAGCCGGGTGACATTAATAAACGGATAAGGATATTCTTGAATCATTTCTCCTCTGAAAAAAATATATACCGCATATAGAATCGGATAGAGAAGCCAGACTAGTGCATTCCCGAACTTTTGAGTTCCTCTTTTTAAGTAGAACACCCAGTAAATCAAATAGAGTAAAGGTACGGTTGAATGAAGGCTGATATCTACGATATACTGCAAACCTTTCGGATTCCATGTTTTGGAAAGTAGAAAATGATAAACGATTGCAACGATCAGGATATAAACAAGAAGCCCGGTTTGAACGACGGGTTTCCCAAAGAAGCCGCTTAACTTCGATTTTGGTCGGACGAGTGAAACCGTAAAGTAGAGGGTGATCAGAATATTCGTCCATATAGTCATATAACTGAAAAAACGGACAATCGCTGCAATGAGGGATGTCCCGTTGTCATATGCGGTCGAAATGGAAAGGTAGAGTTGTGCCGTAAGCGTCAGGATACCGATCGTAGAAGAAATAAATTGAAATAAAAAATGGGAAGGCATGTTAGTCCTTTCTCCGAAAGTGAATAACCAATAATCGGGGAAGAAACTTTTATTGTCTATCTGTCTTTTTGAAAAACGGATTGCCAATCCTCGGAAGGTTGCCCAATCTTCCCAATATGCGGGAAACTCGATCCATTTTTGAATTTAACGAACCAATCGAAAGGCTATGGTCTGCGATTACCGTTTATGAAGTGTTAATTCACTGGCTTGCGGATGAAGTGAGAGGCAGACCCAAGGAAGGGGGAGAATTTTCCTGGACTTGGAAGTTGGGTTTGGAAGGGGATTTCACTACAAAGGGAATCTATAAAAAAATCGTACCGGGCAAAGAATTGGTGATGGAATGGAAAGACCATCCTGCAGGCGATATTTTTTTACAACTTCTGTTTGAGCCGGTTTCCGAGAACAAATCCAAACTTACGGTTGTTAACGGTGGATATCCCAGTTCTAATGCGTTTAACGTTTGGTTAGATGGCGCAAAAGAAGGTTGGGACGGCCAGGTAGAAAAACTAATAACATTCCTGGCGGGAAAACCTGATTTCACAAAATTTATTAAAAAAACTTGATCTCTCGCCTCCTTCTAAAATCCTGGTAAAAGTAGAGGTTATTAAGGAGGGTTTCATTGGAATTTCCCGAACTAGAATCCTATTTTCAGAATTTGACGGACATTACAGATCGTATTGCAATGATGAACAATCATTTCGATGCGACACCAGATGTTGATATTCCTATGTTAGATGAATTCTACGATGACATGCAAAGTCATGCGTGGGAAACCACCGAACGTGAATATTACGAACTTTTCACAAGTTACTTTACATTTCATGTAAAAACGGTTGAAGAAATCGTTCAAGAAGCGAGAGAGATCTTGAATCCTGAAAATAGAGAATATGTAAAAAAGCTTGTATCACATATTAAAAACGCTGACGATTGGTTTCTTGGACTCAAGAAACGTCGTAAAATGCTGAGAACTCAAGTAGCATAGAGAGTTCTTTACTGGCTCCGGAGATTATCTCCGGGGTTCTTCCGAATACACTCTCAATTGGCTTTACTTTTATCCCCGTATATATTTAGGTTTACCTTATGAAAGGGAAACCTTACCTTCTTTATCCTTTATTTTTATTAATTTTTCTTTTTTTCGTAGATTCGTTTTTCCGCATTCCATACATCCAATTTTTAACAAAACTCGATTTAACGGCAGTTAATTATTCTGCTAAAAAAGCGCTTCTGGATTCTTTGATAGAAAAAGGAAACCTGAAAAAAGATAAAAAACTGATGATCATCCTCGGATCATCCAGACTTCTTTATTTTGATGCAAAAGATCTGAAAGAGTTTTATCCAGACTGGGAGATTTACAATTTATCTTCCGCTGTCACGACCCCTGCTTATTACGATTATCAACTGACCAGGCTTTTGGACTCAGGCGTGGTTCCCGATTTGATTTTGATGGAAACGGACCCAAATCAATTCAATCACAATTCCGTATTTAAAATTTCCAATCTTACCTACAGTTTCGATTTATTCTACGTATTGAAAAATATGGATCTTTTCGGAAAGGATAATGTATCTTTTTTTCTGGGAAGGAAGTTGTTTGCTGTAGGTACTTATAAACCTTATATAGATCAGATGTGGAAAAATTACAGAAATCCGGAACTAGCCGGGTTTTTATCCATGAATCAGACAACTTTTGATTTTATAGTGAAAAACAACGGTCACGGTCTTTCGCCTATTGACAATTATGTGGAGAAGGATGCTAACGTCTTAGAACTGACAAGTCATAGAACTTTGGATTGGTTGTTCGCTTCTTATCATCCGAGCGAGATGCAATATGGTTTTTACGAGAAAATTTTATCCAGACTGCAATCTGAAAAAATCAAATCCATCATCATTTGGCCTACATCTTCGCCCAATTTTGAAAAATTGGTTCATAAAGAAAAGTTGGTTAAAACCTGGGAAGAGAGGATCGATCTTTTAAGCTCCAAATACGATCAGAAAATCATGAAATTGAAAGATGAACCGTCTTATTCATGTAATGCGTTCGCTGACGGAGGCCACGTCGCTAAGGAGTGTTACCATTCTTTGATGAGGGCTGTTCTAATGGAATACTTTCGTAGATATGAGGCTCATCGTTTATAAACTGAGTTCCGCAAACCGGTAGAGGTCCTTCCGTAATGGTATCTCCCAAGATGACCGATTTGTAACGGTTTTCCGCTTCTTCCGATTTCGTGCTGGTTGTTGTAATTCCGTTTTTCACCGAAGCATTCACATTCGTAGAATATGCGGCCCATGCCAAAACGGATTTGGTATTGCCGGCTGACTTAACGGTTGTCATGTTGGGATATCTCGTACTACTATAACTTGCCAGATTGTAATTACCTGTAAACGCATAACCGGAACCTTGCGCAAAGGAAAGAGTTCCCGTTGCGGTATTGACACCCAATGGTCCCGCCACTATATCATTCAAAGTCGATTCGAACGGATAGGCCGCATATGCGGTACTCAAATCCAGAGCTTCTACATTTGTGCTGGCATCAAATCGTTCCACACCGGCAAAATTCAAAGTCCCTGCAGATTGACCCATAAACAGAGTGAATGTGCGGAAAAAAGTATCACTGTTTAGACTTCCCAAAAGAGTCGTGTTGAACCTAGCGGATTCCCGAAAAACAGACATTAGCTGGCTTGCGGAACCTGCACGGATTCCGATGCTGTTTCCTTGAACCGACTTTCTGAAAAACTCGTTTTTCTCGGCTTCCGTATTGCCTGAAATATCATAAAGATAGCGCATAAATGCATAAGCGAATGCATACTGTTTGAGAATAACGGAGGAGGTAGTGCCTGCGGACCAGTTTAAAAAACTAACTCCATTCACTCCGTTCGGGCATCTTGTAGAATCCGCACCTCGAAAACAATCTATTCTGTATTTTTGAGGTCCGTAACCGGCTATATCACTCGCTACTTCGCTTGTACCTTCGTTGATCCATGAATCGTCTGTAGCCCTTGTTGCAACCATATACGGATAACGGATCAGATGTTGGAATTCATGTGCGGCAGTGGAAGAGAATGCGGTAGGATCCCTTACCAAAGCATCGATCAATTCCTTTCCATCCATATAAAGTATCTCCGAATAATTGGATCGCAAATTCGTTCCCGGTTGGTCCGCAAAATAATTGACCGGATCGAAAAATCCAGCCACATAAGATGAGTTTGCCGTAGCACCGTCCCGGATGTCCAAAACCAAAATTTTGATTTTCCCGTTTTTGTCCACGTCCGAAGGCTCACCGAAAGTGGAAATTAACTTAGGATAGGTGGTATCATTGAATTCTTTTCCGAAGGTTTGGAGATTATAATTTACGGAGAGGCCGCGTTGTTTGTAAACATCGACTTTGGCATAAGAAGCGACTAACTCCACAGGTACGCAGTAGGAGTTTTGAGTTTGTATATTCCTTGCCCAAATATCTCCTCCGGTTTCGCAATTTCCATTATTTGCAAGCGCAGTGTACAAAACCACTCCAAGCAATAGATTATTGTCATTGGAAGATTCTTTTCTTGAAAACGGAGTGTTTATATTACAAAAGGAGAGCCACAAAGTAATAAATGATAATAGAAAATAATTCCTGATTGATTTGATTTTGGATTTGTTTAACAAGGGAACCACTCTATGAGAAATTTTATTCTGGCGATCGGTCTGGTTCAATTTCTTTTTTTGCCGTTCGGGATCTATTCCGAACCAAAATCGGGCCTTTATTTATCTGACGAGATGAAAACGAAAAACGGTTTCCTTTTTCTCGGCGTGGCGATCGGCAAAGAAAAAGAAGGATTTGTTTTTTTAGCACAAGAATTGAGATACCACAACCTGATCGGCTGGGAAGAAATTCTGTATTCCGGAACCGCAAAGGATGAGTTAGGCGAATGGGTATTGGTTCCCGGTTCCTGCCAAATCCGAGCGAGCAGAGAATTTGAGAAGAAAAAGGGGCTTTTGCGCCGATTTGACTGCGAACATCTTTCATTTACACTGCAAACCGATTCTGACGCTAATTTATTGAATTCCAGTTTGGCGGGAACATTCAAAGACCTCCGTCTTCCCGTTTTTTTAGCAAATATGTCTTCCGAACCGATAGGGATATCGTTTCCTCTTCCCGACGGAAAGGAAGAGGGAATTTGGGGATTCCATTTGAACGGACTAGGCAACAAAAGCCCGATCCAGGTCTGGGATCGGAAATCCGGTCTTTGGAAGCCCTGGAATGGCTGGATTCACGAATCGGAGCCATCCAAACCTTCCATCTACAGATGGAAACGGACCTTTTCTAATTGACCCAGAACCAAAATGGAAAGACCTTCGTTTTACATTGAAAAAAATCAGAATCGGGGTAATTGCCGCTGCAGGAAAAGGCACGAGGGCATACCCGCGAACTAGTTTCATCCCCAAACCACTGTTTGATATCGAAGGAAAGACAATTCTACACAGAAATGTGGAGTTGCTCTACAAGACCTTTGGTGTGGAAAAGGTGTACATTTTGGTCGGCCACTTAAAAGAACAAGTGCTCGCCGAAATCGAACATATCCGATTGGCCATTCCCAAAGTTTGTATTGAATCCAAACATTGGACCGAGAAGGGTCTTGCCTCGGATGTAGCGAGTCTCAGCGACGAAATTGTAGAACCGTTTCTCACTATCCTCGGGGATGAGTTTTATTATAAAACGGATCATGAAAATTTCTTAAAAACGATCAAACTCTATCCCAAACTTGCAGCTTCGATCGGAATCGTAAAGACCTCATTACTTTCCAGAATCCGAAAAAATTATTCTGTGGAACTAGGAGGAGACCGGATCTTGAATCTGGTGGAAAAACCGGAAGATCCTCCGAACGAACTTTTAGGACTTGGATCTTATCTTTTTACCCCTATGTTTTTCGAATATTTCGGAAAGACTCCTCCTTCCCAAAAATCGGGCGTAATTGAAATAACAGATGTTATCGATAAAATGGCGAAGGAATCTCCCGGAGGAGTTTATGCCACCAAATTGTCTTGCGAATACTTCAATATCAATTCCATGCAAGACTATCATCATGCGGTCTATGAAGTTAGAAACGATTTGTTTCCCAAATTCAAAACCTCACTAGTCATCCCGACCTTCAATAACGAAAGATCCATCACCGATGTGATTGTGGATTTCAAAGATAAGTTTCATGAAGTCATAGTCATCGACAATGAATCTACCGATGATACCGTAAACCTCAGTAAAAAAGAAAAAGTAAAAGTTCTTACCTTCCATGGAGAAGGCGATTCTAACCGGTTGGGAGAACAAGTCCGAAGAGGGATTGAACAGGCGTCAGGTGATATCATTGTTGTTGTTTCTCCCGACGGATCGTTTCGTTCCAAAGATTTTCCAAAACTCATGGAATATATGAAGGATTCGGATATGGTGATCGGAACGAGAACCACAAGGCAGATGATCGAACAAGGTAGTAACCTTAGTCCCCTTTACCGACTAGTCAATTTGCTTATGGGAAAAATGGTGGAGCTGTTCTGGTGGGGGCAAGAACCGAGATTCACGGATGCTGACTGTCATTTTTTTGCGATCTGGAAGGAATCTTATTCTCAAATCAAACCGCAGTTAGATGTGCACGACAAAAAATTCGTAGTGGAACTGATGATTGAAATCGTTCGTTCCCATATGCGTTGTATTGAAATTCCCGTTTCTTATTTTAAACCAGTGAACGTAGGAACCTATCGTTTGCGGGATATGATTAAGGATGCTTGGGGAATATTCGGAATTATCATTAGAAAGAAATTATCCTTAGGGGAAGAATAATGACTAAGAAAGTATTAGTTACTGGCGGGTGTGGTTTTCTCGGATCTCATGTTTGCGAGTTATTTAGAAAAGAAGGTTGGGATGTTGTCAGTTTCGACAGCATGACAAAGTACGAATTGAAACGAACCGGTTATGGAACGGATGCAACTCGCGATTATAATTGGAACTTTCTGAAATCACTCGGTGTTACCATGGTAAAGGGTGATATCCGAAACCAGGAACATCTTTTGGACCGAACGGAAGGATGTGATTTTATCGTTCATACTGCGGCGCAACCTGCGATGACCATTTCTTGGGAAGATCCCGAATTGGATTATTCCACAAACGTACTCGGTACTTTCAATGTTTTGGAAGTGGCTCGCAAAAGAAATATTCCTGTGGTAAATACTTCTTCCATCCATGTTTACGGTAACTCCATCAATGCGAGTTTGAAAGAAGGGGCAACTTCTTACGAAAGAACTCCGGTTGAAATACCAGAGACGCAAGGCACGATGATCGGCCAGATTTCTCCTCTTCACGCATCCAAAATGAGCGCAGAACATTATGTGCGTGCTTATTCGGATATGTACGGAATCAAAGCCGCGAGTTTCCGTTTTACGGGGATTTACGGTGAACGCCAGTTTGGTGGAGAAGATCACGGTTGGGTGGCGAATTTTGCAATTCGTTCCGTTTTCGGACTTCCTCTTCGTATCTTCGGAACAGGAAAACAAACCAGAGATATCATTCATGCGGCGGATGGAGCACAATCTTATCTGGCATTTTTTAAAAACCCGATTCCTGGTGTTTATAATATAGGCGGAGCGAGTGCTCATAAGATTTCGTTATTGGAATGCATCCAATTGATCGGTGAGATTTTGGGTAAAAAGCAAGAGATCCTATTCGAAGTGGAAAGACCGGGAGATATGAGATACTTTGTATGTGATATTACCGAGGCTAAAAAATTCGGATTTGCTCCTTCCATAAAACCGAAAGAAGGTGTGACAAGACTTCTCAAATGGATCGAATCCGAAAAATCGGTTTTTAATATCGCAGGCTAAATTCGTAGTGAGCTCCAAAACTCTTATTGTCATCCCTGCATATAACGAAGAATCAACGATAGAAGAAGTTGTACGAGGAGCGATCATTCATGCGGATGTTTCCGTAACGGATGACGCTTCCAAAGACAAAACTCCGGAAATTCTGAAAAAACTTCAGAAAGAATTCCCGGGACGGCTTTATGTGATTCGGCATGAAAAAAACACTCATATACCCGGTGGTATTCAAGACGGGATGAAGCTCGCTGTTGAGAAAAAATACGATTGGGTGATTACAATGGATGCCGGGCTTTCCCATGATGCGGGAAAACTTAAGGATTTCATCGGCTTCCCCAACTGTGATCTGTTAATTGGAAGTAGGAAGGATACTCTGAATGTTCCGTTCTATCGTAAGGTGGTTTCTTTTCTCGCTGCAAGAGCGATGAACTATTGTCTTTCCAAAGGCATATTCAATCTGCTGGGACCGGGGATTAAGGATTGTACTTCCGGTTATCGAAGATATTCCAAATGGGCATTTCAAAAGATTGCCGATCATAAATTGGAATCGGTTGCATTCGATTTTCATATGGAAGCGCTTTCCATTGTATCTTTGCAAGGTGGAACAATCAAAGAAATACCGATCAGTTACGTATTTTCAAACAGTTCTTTCAATTCCAAAGTATTAAAACTTGCCATTCAATTTGCCAAAAAACTTTTGCTACGGAAATTCGGATTTAGCGTTTGATTGCTGTGAAATCTCTTTTTGCATCTTTGAAATTCAAAGCATTTGCCATATTTATCTTGTTAAGTGGCGCGACATTCTTTCTGGATTATCTCGTATTTGAAAAATTATATTTTCTTTTTCCGAGTGAGATGGAGTGGGATACTTCTCCTTGGTATAATTTCGAAAAAAAAAGAAGAAATATCAAATCGGAAGATTACGGCAATCAGGTATTGATTGCAGGTAGTTCTGTCGCTTTGTATTCCGCATTACCGGAAGAAATGAACGAAAAGACGAATGGCGCTTTCCATGCCGATTTTTATTCCCATGTGGCAATGGCGCCTAGTGATCTGTATTATTATAAGGAAAATCTTTCGTCCTTAAAACCGAAGTTGGTTGTTTACCTTGTGAACTTTGCCGATTTCCAATGGGAATACGTCGATTTTCCGAATGGAAAATTGCAATTTGATAAAACCAAATGGCTGCTTGAATTTGCGGATCGTTATCCCGCCAAAACATTTTACCCGACTTCCTATTTATTCGAATATTTTTCCGATTTGGACAGAAAACGTCTGTCAAAACTGGCCGGCAAGTCATTGTTCTATGTTAGTCGGTATCGTTCTTTTTTTTGGGATCCGATCGATGCATTTATTGAGAACCATTTTCGAAGCGGAAGAAGTTTCCATCGCTATGAAGGTTCTTTACCGAAAGAAGGGATCTGGGCGAAAGGTTGGACTCTCGGGCAGGCGACGATGGCTTGTGAGACGGGAAACAAACAAGATGATTCCGTTTTTATCCCTAAGGCGAATACAAAGATAGAATTTTCCGTTTTTAGTAATTCACAGATGACCTCTCTTGTTTCCAAAAAGGAAATTTCGTTTTCTAAGTCGGGCTGGACAACGATCAACTGGCAAGAGTTAGGCGTCAAAGCTTCCGACTTTTATCTGAGATTTCGCATCCTGGAAGGGATGAATACTGCGAAAGAAGTTGATTTGTATAGAACCGGGCTGGATTATCCCGTAGGAATACGTTTATCCCATTATTTTTGCAAAACACCGGTATATAACGATAGATCCTATTCTAGAAAATCCTACTTTGATGAATCCCGTTTTCAAAGAATGTCTTCCGCCGAATACGATAAAGATTATTTTCAAAGAATGTTGGAAAATGCAGAACATAGAAATGAATTGCATCGTTTGCGTTTGGTTCATTCCAAGAAACAGGAAGTGAACAATCTCGGTTTTGAACCTTGGCTTGAAGTGGATCGGGTTCTTCAACTTTCAACTTACTTCAAAGAGAAGAATATTCCTTTCCTTGTCATATTCTCTCCGGAAAATCCGGTAGAAGCTTCTCTTTATTCAAAAGGTAAATGGTTTGCCGGATTGAAAAATTATTTAAAAAACGGCTTGGATAAAAACGGCCATGAGCTGTATGACAGGACTAATTATATCTCCGACAAACGTTTGTTCTTTGACCCGCACCATTTGACTTATGAAGGTGCTTCGTATTTTCAGTCGGATCTGTATGCAATCATCTCAGCAAATTCGAAAACCAGGTAAAACACATGAATCTTGTATACAACTTTCTGACAAGTAGTCTCCGCAAACTTGATTCCAGACTTCCGGTTTTATTTACCGTATTTATCCTGTTATGGGGTTCGGTTACTTTCGGTTATTGGAAAAAATACGAATGGAATCCGACATCTATGGTGAATTTCGGAAAAGAATTTGCATTGATGAACGAGAAAGAGACTCCTAAAAATGCGATCGTATTTTTGGGAGAGAAGGGTGATCTGGGAGCAGGTTATGACGGCCAGATTTTTTATTATTTTTCCAGATCGTTATCCAATCTTTCTCTGGACTGGCCCAAAGGGTTTGATGAGTCCTATCGAGCTCCTCGGATCGGATATCCGTTTTTGATTTCCGTCTTCGGATTTGCAGGTCAGAAGTTTTCTGTTTTCGGGATGTACTTCTGGAATATACTGCTTCTTGTTTTATCCTTCTTTGCACTCAGGTCCCTTCTTTCCCCTAAGTATGGTTATTTGGCAATTTTTTATCTTCTGAATCCATTTTCATTGGGAAGTTATTATGTTCTGGTAAGCGATTCGATTATGGTGTCTCTCGTCATTCTTGCTTATTATTTCTTCAAAAAGGAAAATTTTCTCTTATTCATTCTTTTGTCGAGTCTTGCGATTCTTACCAAGGAGCCTGCTATTTTTTTCCTCTTCCCTCTGGGGTTGAAGGCATTATCGAATAAGAATCTAAAACAAATCTTTGCAGTTGCCGCTACTTTGATCATACCTGTTCTTTGGCATTCCTATCTTTCCTACAGATTTCCCAATTGGAGAGCAGCTCGTCTAACGGATTTTATATTGCCTTTCGAGGGAATGATTCGCTATTCCGAATCGATTTTCGTCAGCTTACAAAGCGGGTCCGGTTTTAAAGAAACGGCAAGAATTCTCTCCCGTTTCCCATTGCTAATTTTGTTTTTTCTGGGAACGTTTCTTGCTTTTACAGGCAAACTGAGAAAAGGTTGGGAGTTTAGAATTGCCATCTTGTTTGTAATGTTTATGATAGGAACTGGCGGGTTTTATCATTTTTGGTCCGTATATGAAAATGTTTCCAGAATGTTTACTCTTTCCATTCCCATTTTGATCCTTCTGATAGGCGAAGACGAGACAGTCCGTCACAAGGAATACATCCTTCTGACGGTTTTGATTCTGGGATTATTTCTTCTGAAGGTTCTGTTTATAACAAAACCCATGTTATATCAGGTCGGCACTTCACTCTGACAGATTGTGCGATTTCGGTATATGAAAAACCTTGATCGCTTCTTTGTTTAGATTCGTAATCTCTTCTTTTTCAAAAACTACCTGAGTTCCGTCATCCAATTCGATGACTAAAAAAGGGTCTTCACTTTCCGTTGCTATTTGAAAAAGATCTCTTATATCTTTCGGTTCCTTACCATTGACTTTTTTCAATACGACTTGTTGCAAAGAATGATATGCTTGATTTCCGGGTAGAGGCAAAACCTGGGACAACAGAATCACCTTTTTTGTTTCACCGGTGTTGTTGATTCTATGATAATCATTCAGATACAGCAATTGTTTACTGACTCTGGTTCTCCACTGATTTCCGAATTCCGTAAGATAATGTTCCGATAATTCCAGAAACACAATCCCACCTAGCATTAGATATTCGGGCTTTCTGTATCTTGTATTCCCGAATGGAATTTTCACTGCAGTCTCTGGGAAAGCTTTCATTTCAAAATCGATATTCATGATTTTGGAGTTTCTTAAAATTTTTAGAGGAATTTTTTTATCCTTACCCAAACCCAAATCTTCTCCCGAATGAAATAGATAAGAGAGCAGGATTTTCCCGTATTTGGGATGTTCGAAGTAGCCTTTGGGATCGATTTTATAAGGGCCTACTTCCAAAAGAACATCTTCCAATTTTAATAAGGAAGAGGCGGATGATTCCGGATAGATTTCAGCGATGAGCACTCCCGAATTTTCTTTCCTAACTCCGTAAAAACTTCGGGAAGATGCATCCGTCAAAGGACGGAAACGAAAGCCTTTGTATGAAAAACATTTTTTTGTGATATTGCAATTTAGAAACTGGTTGATGGTGAAATTAGGAACCATTTTACCGGTGTTTTGCGAATCCTTAAAGTAAATCAAAAGACCTTGTGGTATCTTTGATACTTCGTCCACAATCAGTTCTCCGATTCCTTCCAGTTTATCATCGGATTGAACCTCCACATAAGGAAGTTCGATATATCCGTTGGCATAAGTATCTACATCCAGCTTGATGGTTCTGATCTTTTTTTCAGATAAGTTTCTGAATTCCTTGTACTCCAGAACGGTTCCTGTGGAAGCAAGAAAGATTTCGGAACCGAATTGAATGGGTGTAAGTCCTGTTCCGAATTCCTTCTCTTCCACTCTTAAAAGAGCGAGTCCCAAATCATGGTCTATCTTTACCAGTTTTGCGGTATAATTTTTCAATGAACCGAATTTTTGAACTTCCGTATTGGTTTGGTAATAAACAGTTTGAGCGGTAGTCAGAATCAGATTTTCTCCGACCACAACCCCGTAAGAATGACGGGTCTCAGGATTTTTAAAACGCCAAGGTTGGATGAAATTGGGGTACTGAACTGTTGATTTCACCTGAACGATAAAGTTGTCGTCTTTTCCTACCGGTTGGGATTTGGAATGAATTTCTACGGATAAAAAGAAAAAAGAAAGTAAAACAGACGTTAGAATATTTTTCATTTATTGATCTCTGTTAGGTTGTAGGCTTGTCTGATTTCTTCGTCCGCCTTCAATGTTTCTTCCAGATTCAATATCAAAGGAAGAGGAAGGTCTAAAAAAGAAATTCGAACATATTTCGATTTTGAATTTTGCAGGAGTCGGATCATCTCATTCAAGTTGGAAATTTTTTTACCGTTCACTTCGGAAACGGTCATATTGATATAATAATCCAAAGCGGAATTGATAGGGTGAGAAAGTTTTCTATATAAAACCACATCTTCCTTTTGATTTTCCTTGATTTCTGGAAAATTCTGAAATCTATACAGGAACTGACTTCCTCCTTGCGTTTGGCCGACTCTCGCCCAAGCTTCCAATAAATCCCGATTGAGAGGTTGAAATACCAAACCTGCAAAAATAAAATAAGGGTAGGGGCGATCGTAACTGGAACGCATATAATCCAAATCTTCCATTCTCTTTGCGGGAAAGGATACATTCAGACGTTTGCCGTCGCGAATCAGTTCGAATTTGATTTCTTCCCCTGCAAATTTATTATCTACAATCTCGATAAAATCTACTCTGGATTCGGAATTATAGGCAACGGTTCCATTTTTCCCGATTGGCATACCGTCGATGGACAACAATAGATCCCCCGGAAACAGAAATCCTTCACCGGCCCCTCCCCGCAGAACATTTGTTATAAATACACCTTCCGCATCGTCCGGAATTTTTCTGAATTTCCTATGGGAAAGAGAATAGGAAGATTGAACATGTACGCCTAGCTCCACGTAACCGTCGTATTTCCCGTCTTCACTGTCTTTTAAAAAATGGCTGATTACATTGGTCGGAATGATATATCCTATATTTTCTCCCTTAGTTGCTGCCTGAAAAGCGACTCCCACCACCTTACCGTTTTGCAAAGCAGGTCCGCCGGAGTTTCCCGGATTGATCGCTGCATCCACTTGGATCACCAAATGGCTGTCAACTTGAGAATGTGCATAGGTCGATTGTTCGATGCGTGATACGATCCCCCGACTAATGGATATTTTGCTACCACCGATCGGATAACCCACTATGTCGATAGGAGTTCCCAGCTCGGGAATATCTCCGAAGGAAAATTCGTAACTATCATCGTAGAAGGATCCTGACTTAGCTTCCAGGATGGCAAGATCGCAATCATGGGCAATATATACGGTTTTTAGTTCATACCATTCGGTTTGTTTGTTTCTTTGTGCTTCTATGAATTTTGCATTGGATACTACATGAGCGTTTGTTAGTATTCTGTTTTTGCCGATGAGGAATCCCGTTCCTGTAGCGCTTGTCACATTACCCGACAACCAGGGGGAGTAGGGATCATTGGATTGAGAGTACACTTTGATCTGAACTACCGCCTTTTTGATTGTTTCTATCGACATCCCCGTTTCGGTTAAGACGGATGTTTCGGCAAAAAGACTGTAAGATGAAAAAATTAGGCTGACAAGGGTAAAACAGGAAAGAAACTTTCTCCATTGTAACGCCATGGGTTTGTTTGAATTAAGCATTTTGGTATCTACCACTGTTTTTAGTGCAATCGCAGGGGTTGTATCATTTAGTAAAAATCCCCGCACACCTATGAAAATTAGTTTTAGCATTCTCACAGGCTTGTTTTCTCTAGGGAATCTCGGCGTTCTATTAGACTCTAGCTTTTTTCAATTTCAGTATCTGGCAAATCCGCATACTTCTCCCAGTTTTCTTGTTATTTTTTGTTTTGCCCTTCTGAATTTCGGACTCCAGTTCCCCACTTATTTCAGAAACAGACCTTCTTTGTCTTTATTAGTATCATTTATATTAGGTGCAGGCGCTATGCTCCTTCTCGTTGATTGGGGATTGTCAAATGAAATGAATCCTCTTGCAAGCGAGATCATTTTAAATGTATTTTATCCTTCTTTTTATACGATTTCCTTTTTTGCATTTGCTTCTGTGATTTCGATCAAGTTGCAATTTAGTTTTCCCGCGATTTCCAAATTTATGCACAGTGCTTACGGTTCTGTAATTTTATCTTTCTTATTTTCGATTTATCTTTTTTCAAATGATGATTATATTCCCAATTTAAATCATTATTACTTACATTTTTTGGTATTTTGTGATTTATGTTTTTTACTCTGTTTTGTTTTTTTTCTGATTCATTTTTCATTTACTGCGGATTACCTGACTCATCCGTTTTCATATCTATTCGAAGCTTCAAAGAAAATTTTCGAAGATTACGATGATGCCAGTTTGGAAGGTTCGAGGGAACTCAAACAAAACCTATGGGCATTGTACGAAAAAAGAAACTGGAAATCGATCATGGACTCTTTCTGGTTTCAAATCCTGGTGGATGAAACCTTGGACAATGCTTTGGAACATGGGGGGAAAAGAGGAGATGACAAGATCACTGTCCATGTATTCGAATCGGCAAGGTATATAGATGTTTATGTAATCGACAGAGGCAAAGGGTTTAACCCCCGTTTGGTTCCGAACCCTCTTCACACCGACCGGAAAATGGTTTCCACGGGAAGAGGGATTCATATCTTAAAAAAATTATTTATTGTTAGATGGAATTTTTTGGGAAATGAAATCTGTATCCGAATCGACAAGTCCAAATCCGAAAATTGGAAAAGTTTCCATTAAGTTTCAATGTCCTTCGAATTCACAGATGGAATAAACATTGATTCCGTATTTTTCTTTGATTCTCGCAGTCCCGCCTAAATCTGGTAAGTCGATGATGGTTGCACATTCATGAATGATCCCTTTTAGGTTTTGCACTAGTTTGATGGACGCTTCCAAGGTTCCTCCGGTAGCGATCAAATCATCCATGATCACTACTTTTTCCCCTTCTTCAATCGCATCTATATGGATTTCTACATGATCTACTCCGTATTCTAAAGCATAAGCTTCCGAAATCGTTTTGCCAGGAAGTTTTCCTTTTTTACGAACGGGAACGAATCCCACTCCCAATTGAAAGGCGAGTGCAGCTCCTGCGATAAATCCGCGTGCATCGATGGCCACCACCTTTTTGATCCCTTGGTTTTGATAACGTTCTACAAACATTGCTATTGTAAGTCGGAATGCTTCCGGATCGATGAGTAGGGACGTGATATCACGGAAAAGAATTCCAGGTTTCGGATAATCGGGAATGGTTCGTATCTTGGACTTTACAATAGACATAAGAAATGAATCTTATTTTTGTCCGGCTGTGACAATAAAAAAAGGCAGGAGTTTAACCCTGCCTTCTTCCAATTAAGAGTTTTTTTCTCTTTCGGTTATCTCATTTGTCTGAGTGCTAGAATCCTTTCTTCCAAAGGAGGGTGAGTTGCAAACAAGGATAAAAATCCGCCTTTTTTAGATGAAATCTTGAGAGAGGCAAGTGCCGCTCCTCTTTCATCCTCAGGTTGATCTATCACTTTACGCAAAGCTTCCAAAGCGGAAATCATGGACTCACGCCCCGCAAGTTTCGCTCCTCCCGCATCCGCACGGAATTCCCTGATTCTGGAAAAGTATGCCACAGCAATGGAACCGAGAATCGAGAATGCAATGTCCAATGCGATGGTGACAAGAAAACGCACCATATGTGCCATCTCTTCTTTCACGGAATTCGCAATCAGCATTGCAATAATTCTGGAAATAAACATAGCGAATGAGTTCACTACACCTTGGATGAGAGTTAGAGTCACCATATCACCGTTGGCAACGTGTGATAATTCGTGTGCTAAAACTCCTTCCAATTCCTGACCGCTCATTCGATTCAATAGTCCTGTGGAAACAGCGACTAGAGAACTCGACTTGCTTGGGCCGGTGGCGAATGCGTTCACTTCAGGTGAATCGTAAATCCCCACTTCCGGCATGGGAAGATGTGCTCTTTGTGCAAGAGATTGAACTCTTCTGTACACTTCCATCTCATGAGAAGAGGCATTTTTCGGATCGATGGTTTTTACACCCATAGACCATTTTGCCATGTACTTTGAGAGAAAGAGGGAAATGAAAGATCCTACCATACCCCACATCAAGCAGAATACGATCAATTGAGTTAAGTTTACACCGAATGCTTGTATACCGAATCCAAAGTAACCAAGCACGTTGGTTACGATGGAAATCGTAGTCATGATTAATATGTTTGTAAGTAGGAAAAAACCAATCCGTTTGATCCAGGTCATAGAAAGTTTGCTCTCCTTATAGCTAAATGCTTCTTTGAGCTTCTGTTATTTAGACTTTCAAAAACACCTGATTTCCAAAAATATACAAGCCTTTTATCAGGATTTCTGTTCGGGGAAGTATCGGTTTGCCAAATACGCCAGGAAAAACAAAACTGCTAAGGCCAGATAGGCTACGGGAAATTGCCAAGAAACGAAAAACGCAAATTGATTTAAAATGGCGTTCCCTGCCAATTCGTAAGCATGTATGAATCCGAAAAGTGATAAAGTGGTACCGACCAAAGCCCAAAGTGAGGACTTCAAAAAATCCCTTTCCAAAAGAAAAACCACCATTGCCGCCCAAACCATCGAAGTAAGCAGGAAACCTTGCGACAAGGAAAGGACTCCTCCCAGGGCGTAAGGTAAAAAAGGAACATGAGGAGAAAGATCGGATAAATTGAAATGATAGGATTTGGGAGTTCCTAGCTCCAAGAGTATCGCCTGCAATCTACCATCCAGAAAGAAAAACACATTTTGAATGAGGAGTGCCGCCCATCCTGCAAATGCAGGAAGTAAACCGATTACCACTGCGGGGGAATGATTTTTAGGACTTGCTTGAAAAGCTTGCGAAGCGATGATGATTCCGATCCAAAGTACGATCGCCATACCTGCTTCGATCGGAATGATTGCCTGCAAAATCCCCATTAGCCCAAAGACACTAACAAATGTTATAAATATACCGTTTAATACGGAATAACCGTGTTTGGCACCTAATCCCTTCCAGCCGGGGTGTCCTATGTAGATCGTAGTAGGGAAAGGCGAACCGAAAAAAGTTCCGGCCAATGTTCCGATACCGTTTACAAGTAACGAGGATTTGGTGTCAAAACTGTCTCCCGAGGCCTCGGCGGATTCGATATTTTGCAAGGAACCGATTACGTTGAAAACACCCATCGGCAGGATGATTGCAAAATATGTTTTTACATTGGCAAAACTCAGTACTTCCCAAAGTTCGCCCACTGCCAAATGAGGAAGATAAAACCCGATGGTTTCTTTTCCTCGTGCAAATGCCCCTTCCTGGAAAATAGGTTCTCCCAAAAGCCCGGAAACATAGGCGAGAACGATCCCGAGGACGATCGAAACGAGTCCTCCCGGAATCGCAAAAGGAAATTTCACTTTTCCGAAGTACTGCAAAAGTATGACACCCAACGGTGCAAATGCAACTAACGGATGTTCAAATGTTCTCAGTAGAAAATCCATAGAGATAAAAGTGATTGCGATTCCCGCCAGAGCGGAAAGTAAAGCGGCGCGGGGAGTGGACTTTCTGATTTTTTCCGCAAAAAACGAACCGAAGAATTCGATGAGTCCGGAAGAAAAGGAAACAAGAAGTCCTGCTTTCCAGGCGGATTTATAATCTCCGGTCGCTTGGTAAACCGGTAACATTACAAAAAATATAAATGCAAATAAGGAAACTGTGTTGATTCCGTAAGGGAGTGCTGTAACGTCCGTTCGGTTTGTTTTTTTGCCCAATTGATAGGCTTGCCATGAATAGAATAGATTTCCTATCAATAAAGATATGGCAGCTCCGGGCAAAACGACCGAAGTAACAAAGTCCAAAGGAAAGCCGCAAAGCCCGATACAAAGTCCCGTTAAAACAAGCAATTGGATGAGGTTGTCCACCATCAGTCCGAAAAATCCGTCGATATCCCCTCGTGTGATTGAGAAATAGTTCATTCGTTTCTTTTTCCTCCGAAATCCACCCGAATCACATTTCCTTCTTCGGAATAATCCAATTTATTCGGCTCTTTTGCAGAATCCGGCTTTTTCGTATCTTTTGTGGGAGGCTGGTCTAGCCCTGAATCCACTTGCAAAAACCGAAGCTGAGAAGCCGAATTTTGAAATTTATCATAAATACGAAATACTGCGTCCCAAGGGAGAATCGTAGGCTCCCATGTGGAACCGAACTGCAATTCTGCAAATAAATAATCCGGTTGACTGTCCAATACTTTGACCGCTTTGTCGCCAAACACTAACACAATCCCGGATTCTTTTTCCGCGTTGAGAAGGCCTCTCTTTCCGATTTCCAGTTTTGGGTGAGGCATGACGTGAATATAAAATATTCCGAATTTTTCCCAATATAGGGTGAAAAGTTGTCTTTTGAATTCACGTAAGGTAGTGATTTCTTCCGGGCTTAAACTTTGGCTCATAGGTTCTTTTTACCAGCGTTTGTCTCCCATGCCAGATATTCATCATGAATTTTATATTCAGGAATGATGTCTTTGAAGCTCGGGAAAATTTCCTTGTCTTTATTTGCTTTCGCCAAAGAGAAAAGTTTATTCATCTTATTTTGGAATAGTAGAAGATTATAAGATTCGAGAGGGGCTGCGATCCTGATTTTAGGGTGATGGGTTTTTTTAATTCCCTCTTGATCTAACATAAGTTCTTCGAAGAGTTTTTCCCCGGGACGAAGTCCTGTGAATTCGATTTTTATATCCTGGTGAGGAGTATACCCCGACAGTCGGATCATCTCTTCGGCAAGAGATACGATTTTTACCGGTTCTCCCATATCGAGTATGAAAATCTCGCCGTGTTCTCCCATGGATCCTGCCTGCAAAACCAATTGAGTTGCTTCCGGTATGGTCATAAAGTAGCGGATGACTTCCGGGTGGGTGACTGTCACGGGTCCACCTCTTTTGATTTGTTCCCGGAAACGGGGTATTACCGATCCGTTGGAGCCCAAAACGTTTCCGAAACGAACCGTAATGAATTTGGTTCTGGAATTTTGAGAAATATGTTGTAAATAAAGTTCCGCCGCTCGTTTAGAAGCTCCCATTACGTTTACAGGATTCACCGCTTTGTCCGTGGAAATGAGAACAAAGCGTTCTACGCCCGTTAGGCGGGATACGTCGGCGACGTTTTTCGTTCCCATTACGTTATTCAATACTGCTTCGCAAGGATTGATTTCCATCATGGGAACATGTTTATATGCTGCGGAATGAAAAACCACAGAGGGTTTGTGCTCTTCGAATACCGAAGAAAGTCTGGAAAGATTTTTCACATCCGCCATAACAGGTTTGAATTCGATACCGAATTCGGCAAAATTTTTCCTAAGCTCGTAATCAATTTCGTATAACGGGGTTTCTGCGGCATCCAAAAGGATTAGGGAACGCGGTCTGAACAATGCAACTTGTCGGCAGATTTCGGAACCTATGGAACCTCCGGCGCCTGTAACAAGGATGTCTTTTCCTTCCAGATAGGATCTGATGGATTCCACTTCCAGATCCACTGTAGGCCGTCCCAATAAATCTTCCACTTGCACTTCCCTAAGTTGAGTGATCTTCGGTTTGTCCGAAATATAATCACCAAACGAAGGTAAGATTTTAAATTCAATACCTGCGGAGTCGCAAATCTTCATCAGTTTGCTCACAATCCTTCCGTCAGGTTGCGAAACAGTCATGATCACTTTTTTGATTCCGAATTTATAAATAAAATCTTCCGCGCTTTCGGAAATACCTAAGATCGGCACTCCCTGAATGTATCCGCCTACTTTGGAAGGATTGTCATCCAAAAATCCTACAGGATGCAGATCAAGTTCGCTATGCCTTCTGATTTCGGATAAGAAAGTAACACCTAACTTGCCCGCACCGACCAGTAGGATAGGAATTCCGTCCTTGGCTCCCGCTCTGAAAATCTGATCCCGGATCATCCTCCAACTCAAACTTCTTAAACATAAAAATCCGAGAAGGATGAGGGTGTCGAGAATCGGAACCATCCTGGAGATTTGGGAAAATCGATTGTAAAATAAGATCGCAATGGTGGAAACCAAAGAGGACAAAATGGTCGCCTTGATGATTTCCAATAGGTCGTGGAGAGAAGCATAAGACCAAAGGGATTTGTAAATTCCGGAAAGAAAAAACACCACCGAACGGCTGATCACTACAATCGCCGTGCAGGTGAAGAATAATTCCTTGTTTTCCAAAAATCGAAAATCTTCAAATCGCACCAAATGTGCGAGAAAATAGGACAATACCATGAAGAATATGTCGATTGGGAAAACCCAGTAACGTCTTGGGATTGAATTCATCGCTGGAAATAGTGTAAATTCTGCAAAATTCCTTGTAAATACAGAATCTATACCGATCATCAGAAAATAGGAAAAAGCTCGTTTGAAGTCCTTACTTATTCATCTTTCCGGTCATCTTTCTGCTGAACTTGGTTCCGATCTCTATTTGAGAATCAAGGATGCAAGTCTCACCCCCCATTTATTTTGTATTGATTTATCCGCATTGGATTCCGTGGACGAAGTGGGGGTTGAGTATCTGAAAAAGATCTCTTCCCGCACCAAAGAAACAGGGTCCAAAGTCGCTCTTTCCGGAGTTTCCGAAGAATGGAAAAAGGTTCTGGAAGAATTCGGGATCGGTTCTTTATTCCCGGGTTTTAAAAGCAGTGCCGAAGCGAAAGAGGACTTGGAAAAAAATCTAATCACCGAACTTCCTGCAAACCAAGCAAGGCCCGACTTAGAGGAAAAACCGCTTCCGATTTCTGCTCCTGAGCCCGAAGAGACTGAGATTTCTTTGGAGAGAGAAGTGGAAATCAAGACGGTATTCTGTCCGGAGTGCGGCCAAACTTTGAAATGGTCCAGACCAGGAGATTATAAATGTCCTTCTTGTTCTTCCAAATTTCTAATCAATCCGAAAGGATGGGTTTCCGTTTACGAAAGACTCATTTAACTTCTGTTCTTCGTTTTCTTTGTAGGAACTGCTTCCCAGGGAGAATCCGGCCAGGGGTGTCTCGGGTATCTGCCCTTTAATTCTTTTTTGACTTCGTGATAAGTCACGTCCCAAAAATTTTCCAAGTCCCGGGTCACTTGTACGGGACGTCTTGCCGGAGAAAGCAAATGGAGTAGTATTTCCACCTTTCCACCTGCAATCTTCGGGACTTTACGCATTCCGAACATCTCTTGCAATTTCACGGAAACGGATGCTCCTTCCCGGGAGTATTCGATCGGAATCGTTGACCCGCTGGGCACAGTTAGGTGAGTAGGCGTTTCCTTTTTTAGTATTTCCAATTCGGAATAGGTCAGCCGGGAAGACAATGCATTCAAAAAATCAAGCTTGTACGGATCTAAGGAAGCGGATTCCAAAGAATAAAAGGGGAGTAACCAATCTCCTATTTCTTCCTGGAGTTTTTCTTCCGAAAATTCGGGGAAAGAAAATCCGTTTTCTTTTAAGATCAGGATACGATTCAGAAAGGAAGAGATTTTATCATCCTTTTCGAAATAGGGATAAAAAGATTCTTTTCTCCAAAAGGATATGACAGCTTCTCCTTTTTCCTCTTTGGAAAAACCGGTGGATTTTGCCGAGCGGGAAAGAATGATTTCTCCCAAAAACTTATTTTGCACGAAACGAATTAATTTCGTTTTTCTCTCCGTTTCCTCTATAACGGGATTTAGGTGTTCCGAAACTTTTTCGGAATGAAGTTTTAATATTTCCTCTTCGTTCAATTCGCAATAAAGACGAACCTTCGCTTCCGTTCCATCTCCGTCCGAATCCAATACAAGTATCCATTCCGGCAAATCTAAGCCCCCCGCATCCGCAAGAACCGCACCTTTCCCATTGAATAATTTGTATTTATTCGAATCAGCTGTTCTTCGTTTTGCGATTCTGTCCGGAAATGCGAAACTTAAGGCTCCTGCAATCGAGAGATTTTGTTTCGGTTTTTCGGGTAAATCATTCAGGATCTTTTCTATCTGGCGAATGCTTTGTTCGATTCTGGATTTTAAATTGAAATCGGATACATTTCCTTTTTGCCATGCTTCCCACCGGGACAAAAACTTAAGGTTGGTTCCGGAAGTCCCCAAAATATCCTTTTCGGAGAGCAGAGCGGATAATTTTGCAAGAGGAAGATCACTTCCGTTGAACAGACAGCACATAGCGGAAAGTCTTGCGGAAAGGGGAAGGCGTAAAGTAGAGATCCCCAGATCGGTGATTTTCTCCTTCTGATCAAGCAAACCTAATGTTTGTAAAATGGCAACAGACTCTTTAACGGCACCTTGCGAAGGTTTATCGAGAAGGGGTAGATCGTTTAATTCTTCTCCCCATTTTTTAGAAAGTAAGACTAGTCCGGACACATCCGCTTCCAAAATTTCGGGAGGGTGGGAAATGGGAAAATCCTTTTCTTCTTCTTCGGACCAAAGTCGAATCGCGGTTCCTTCCGATTCCCTTCCTGCACGGCCTGATCTCTGTTTGGCGGAATTCAAGCTGATTCTTTTTTTTTCCAACCGGGAAAGCCCCGATCTGGGATCAAAAATCATTCTTTTGCAAAACCCGGTGTCCACTACGATCTTTACTCCGGGGATGGTGAGAGAAGTTTCCGCAATATTTGTGGAGAGGATTAATTTTCTTTGGCCCTGTTTCGGAGGTGAAAATACTTCCACTTGATTTTCCAAACGCATTTCACCGTAAAGTTTCAATATGGATATGTTTGAGATTGCTTTATTTGCAAAAACATCGCTTAGTATGCGTTCCGCTGTATGGATTTCGGAAACCCCTGAGAAAAAAACAAGAACATCTCCTTCCGACTGTGATAGGATTTGCGGAATCAGTTCTCCGATCCTGTCGGTTACTCTTCTTCCGGAAGATCCAGTATAACGAATATTAACCGGGAACATCCTGCCGCTTGTTTGGATCCTATTTGCCTGAATCTCTTTGGCTTTCCAATCTGTCCCTTCGAGTGTTGCGGACATAACTAGAATTTTCAGATCGGGTCGGAAGATCTCGGTGCATCTTCGGCAAAGTGCAAAACAAAAATCAGAATCCAGATTTCTCTCGTGAAATTCATCAAAAACAATCAATTCATAATCGGAAAGTTCCGGATCTTCGACTAACATCTTGGAAAGAATCCCGTCGGTAACTAGTTCCAGTTTCGTATCTTTGCCGATTTTGGATTCAAACCGAATCCGATAACCGATTGTGTTGCCGACTTCTTCTCCCAAAACCCGACTCATCCGGATCGCCGCATTACGCGCTGCAAGGCGACGAGGTTCCAAAATCAGAATTTTTTTTTTGAATTTTCCCGATCGTAAGATTTCAATCGGCAAAACAGTGGTTTTACCGGAACCGGGAGGGGCTTCCAGCACGGTTAGATTGTGTTTTTGGAGTGAATCTAAAATTTCATCCAGATGGTCTTGGATGGGATATCGCTCAGAGGTGTTTTGCATCTTTCTTTTGTTCTACAGGAAATCAAATATCAGCTTCTTCTGCGCGTTAAATTTACGAATTCGGGAAAATCCGTTACCTAGGTAGATGAGTTTTTCGCCCCGAACGGGTATAGTTTTACTATAGTTTTGTTATTTTATACCCGAACGGGTATAAAATACTTGATTAAGCTGTGATTATACCCGATCAGGTATAATAATGGAAGACCAGGATCTCATTCAATTTGTAAAAAACCAACGCAAAAAGCACAAAATGAGCCAAGAGGATTTGGCTCGTACGACCGGTGTGGGGCTTAGGTTTGTACGGGATTTGGAACAAGGCAAAAAGAGCCTTCGGCTGGATAAACTCAACCAAGTTCTATCCGCCTTTGGTCATGAAATGGTTCCCCGTCGTACCAAAAGATCCTGGGAAAATCCATGAGAAGAGGTAAGGTCTATTTTCAAAACATACAGGCCGGATTTGTGGGAGAAGATGAAGAAGGGTATTTTTTTCAGTATGATTCAGAATACCTTCGGCATGCGAATTCTTCCTCAATCAGTTTCACTCTTCCCAAAAGAGAAGAAATTTACCGTTCCAAAACTTTGTTCCCATTTTTTGACGGGTTGATCCCGGAAGGATGGCTTCTCGAAATTACAATCAAAGAATGGAAGCTTGATCCCAGAGATCGACTTTCTTTATTGTTAAGTGTATGCCAGGATTGTATCGGAGCTGTCAGTGTCGTCGGAGAAGAGTGATCGTATATGAATTGTTATTTTTGTGCGAAACCATCCGAAAAACCGTTTCATTCGGTTTGCGCTAAAAAACTTTTCGGTAAGTCTTCTTATCCTTCTCTTTCATTGGAATTTTCCGAGATTCAAGAATTAGCAAAACAGAATGTACTTTCCCGGGTCACTGTCCCGGGTGTTCAACCGAAGATTTCTTTGGAGTTGAAGCTCCAGGATAAAAATGTAAGCAGACTTACAATCGTGGGATTTATGGGAGACTATATTTTAAAACCGCCTTCGCTTCAGTTTCGAAATCTACCTGAAAACGAACATTTGACTATGTTGCTTGCGGAAGAATTCGGAATCGATACGGCGGTTTCTTCTCTGATCCCGCTTAAATCGGGAGAACTTTCTTTTTTAAGCAAACGTTTCGATCGACATAACCGTCGTAAATTGGCGCAAGAGGATTTTTGTCAATTATCAGAGCGACTAACAGAAGATAAATACAAAGGATCTTATGAGGGGATAGGAAAATTGATCCGTCAGTATACGAATGCGCCGGGAATTGAAACGGTTCGTTTTTTCGAATTGGTAATTTTTTCCTATCTGACGGGAAACTCGGATATGCATCTGAAGAATTTTTCCCTTCTAACGGAAGAAGACGGAAATATCAGATTGGCTCCGGCTTATGATTTGCTTTCCATAACAATTTTTCATAAAGAAGATCCGGAAGAGTTGGCACTCAGCCTGAACGGAAAGAAAAATAAAATCCAAAGAAAAGATATTTTATCCTTTGGAGAATCCTTGAAAATCCATCCAATTGCTCTGGAAAAAATTTTGGAGAGAATCCGATCTATGGAAGAGAGGTTACTGGCCCGGATTTCCAATTATCCGTTCTGCAAAGAAATACTTTCCGAATATTCCGAATTGATTAGAAAAAGATATAGGATTCTATTTGCCTAACGATTGTTTTTTGGCATCGACCCAAACACAGATTAAGTCAATAGAATGGCAGTGAAAAACAAAATCAGCGAAACAACCGAAGCAACGGTACGGATCGTGTGCAAACGATTCCATGGTTTTTCAAATTCCAATCTTGCCATTGCAATTTCCGCTTCGGTAGAGTTTTTCCCGTTGAAGTTTGCCAGTTTATTGTTCAAAGGTACATTGCCCGCAACGGTCAAACCGAAGGGACCGGCAATATAGAATACGGAAGAAGCGGCTAAAAGATAAAATCGCAAAGAGCCCGGATGATCCGGTGTATTATTTCCATACAGAAATGTCAAAATAGGGAGAAGAACCGCAGGTCCTAAAAATGTAAGTAGGAAAAAAGGATTTTGAATGACTTCATTGATTTCCTGCATAACCCGTACATATTCCGAATCTTTCAGACGATGTAACGCCCAGTTGACGGATACGGAATAACCGAAAAATACTCCCGCAAGTAGTGCCGTTAACGTACCTGTGATGAGGAAAAGGATGGTTTCCCATGTCATTATTTGCATATAACAATGATATCGGTAACGTTTTTGCCGTCAATTTTTCCGGCTTGGTTGCTGACACTGCACGTTTGAGTAGGAGGATTTGTAAATACAGACTGAGCCTCGTAAAATGAATAAAATGTTCGTTAAACTGGAGAGACCTCAGATCTCAATCTGACGAAATTCTTTTTAGAACCGAGCTTCCTTCTTGACAAATTCGCTTTGAATACAACTCTTCAAGTATTGAAGAGTTGTATTCGACCAAAAATCCTCTTTTATTTTTTTCTTCCTTCTTACAACTTCCGAACAAAATCGCAAAACAACTAATAAAGCTTTCGCCCGGATCGACCGAGCGTTGTCGTCGAGGGAGAGCCGGATAAAGCGCCTGAGAATAGTAGAATATAGTTTTTATATTCTACTCTTAAAAGCAAGTGAAGCACTTCTCGCGGTGACGGAGGCAGGGATGCCGGAGTTCTCCCGTCGTAACACGGAAGTTACGCGGGAGGGAGCGTGGAGTGCGAAACGTTTGTTTAGGCCACTTTCTTCCAAGAATAAGTATGATAAAGCCCGCCTAAAACAGGATGAGATACCAATTCATAATTGCCATCTTTCGGCTTATAAAGAATGGGAGAAGGAATAGGGGTTTCTTTTTCCAAAGCAAGATGCGTTCTGTTATGATTGTAAAAGTAAATGAACTCTTCCAACTTTACTCTAAGATGATATTCATTGAGTGGGATGAAATAATCCAAAAATTCTTCCTTACAGGTTTTGACAAATCTTTCCGCATGACCGTTCTGCCAAGGCGACCGGATGGCTGTTTTTTTATGTTTGATCCCCAGTCTTTCCAAATAACGGGAGAATCTCTTACCGAATAACGTATCGTTATCCGTAAGAACATAAGAAATATTTTTAGAATTTTTCTTTCTGAGCGCGACTTTGATTACTTTTCTAACCCATCTGGTAGAAGTTTTTACTCTAATGTCGAAATGAAGAATTTGCCTCGTTTCTAGATCCATAAAAAATATAACTTTATATATCTCCCTAAAGTTATAAGAGAAAACCGTAAATAGATCGGAAACGATCATAGAGTCGGAATGAAGCGCAAGAAAGTTAGTCCAGGAAAGCCTTTTTCTCGGGTTAGGTGTTTTGCGAAGAGTTTTGATATACTTGGAAACTGATTTTTCCGAGATCAAATGCCCAAGCTTAATGATGATTCCATGAATTTTCGTAGCACCCCACAGGGGATTTTCTTTTGCAAACCTACGAACAAGTTTGATAATTCTCCAGGGAGTATTAGGTCTTCCGCCGGCCTTTCTTTTATTCGTAACAATCGTCCAAAAATCTTTGAATTTCTGTTCCCTCCAAGACAATAGAGTATTGGGAGAAACTAAAATTAAGGAAGATTCCCAACCTGGGAAAAAATAAGATAAAATAACAAGCTTTAATCGGTCCCAAGGTCTTGTATGAAAGATCTTTTTCTTTCGTTTCATTCCGGCAAGTTGAGTGCGAAGAAACAAATTTTCTAAGATCAATTGTTCTTGAAATTTGCGTGAAAAAATGTATAATAAGACAAACAGTAAGAAAAAATAAAAAACATTCACACATAACAAAAAAATGTGGTGGTCATTTGGTAAAGTTCTTTGTAGATTATTTCGTGATTCAATATGCAACTTCCCATAATCGATCTTATGTCGCATTAGATTTTGAAGCACATGAGTGGAAAGGCACATAGGTAACAGTTTGGAACACTCTCATGGGTTACACTTCTATCTCAATACATGCTTTACAATTCTTAAATTTTGAAAGCGACCAATCTCCAAAAATTATGCATAGTTAAAATGTAATAAAAGCAATCAGTAGGAATATTAATTCCCCAGTAATTATTGCACAAAGCAATCAAGTCCAAAACTTGTTGTTCCGTTAATCCCAAATCATTGATTAAGTTCGCTTCGGCGCTAATTTCGCCTTCTGAGATTACTCCTTGGCTGATATCTTCGATAATAAAAATGGCAATTTGAGCTCTGACTTCTGGAGAAGCGGTTCCGGATGATGACGAGCAGGCATTATTACTTTGCGCGGTATATACGGAGATTTTACCCGTAGTATTACGATCCGACTCGTAACTACTGATAATCGGTGTAGCGGTTCCGACACAAAGTGCGATTAGTAAGAAAGAATATAGTAATTTTTTATAACCCATAGTTAAGAAAATTTACGTGTGTTAACTTATAGTGACAAGCAAAAACAATTCAATACTTGTTTTTGCGACGAAAAACTCTGTCGCATTATATCTGCAATGTAATTAAAAAACTTATACCTATTTGGATAAGAGCAATCAAAGCAACATGTTTTATTTACCAGAATCCAAATCTGTAATGTAATAATACTCTTTGTCCCAAATCATGTACAAAACCCTTGCTGGAATTCCGTAGGCTTCCCTTACATAATCTCCCTGAGATGCATGGATTTCCCAACCTTTCAATTTGGATTCCGTTTCACTTCTCAAAGAATGTGTAGGAGCCGGTTGGTTCTCAGCTACGAACTTTCCTATCTCTCCACCTAATGTCCGAAAGGCGTTCCGCGGAGTGATTACATATGCGATATAACGGGGTCCATGGTAAGTCCCTTTGTTTTGAATCAGTGATTTGAATTCTTTCGCCACTTCACTTGCCGCAAGTCCCATTCTTCTATGATCCTTATGGCCTGTTGCGCCGCTTTCCGGCCAGAACGTAAGCAAAATTTCAGGACGATAGGTTTCCATTGCCTGTTTTACTTTTGCCTTTAATTCTTCGAGAGATACTTCAGGAACTCCTCCGTCCGGGTAATCCCAGACTTCTTGTTCATCAATTCCCATCGCATAACCGTTTTTAAGTGCTTCTGCCTTTCTGATGAAACCCAAATCCTTTTGCCTTGCTACCACCGGAACCTGATGACCTGCCTCTCCTTTGGTAGCAGTGACAAGTGCGGTAAAGGAGCTTGGATCTGATTTTTTAGCTCTGACAAATACACTGTTTACCAACTGTTCATCGTCGGGGTGGGCAAAAACTCCCAAAATCCGCTTCGATTTCAAGGAGTCATTGAGAGATGCCACTTCCACAGCGCTCGGTTCCTGGAACAAAGAGCGAACGAAAAAATAGACAGCCGCCAATCCGACCAATAACAAAACCAATAAGGAAGAAAGAATGATTTTTAAAGCTTTCATAATATTAAAATTTACTAAGATATTAGATAAAATTCGGGATAAGATGCAAGTTTTTTATGAGGTTCTCTAAGATACATTCAGGTAAGTAAAGTATCTTAGAGATGCTAAAGGAAAAGGAAGGGTTATTTTTTGTCGATATCTTTGCCTAGGATCGCCAAACGTTTGTGGATCACTTCGTTCAGGACATCCACAAGCTCCTGAAATTCATCGTCTTTTCTGATTCGGATCTTTTCAATAGGATCCCCGGAAGCAATCTTCTGCAGAGATCGTTTGATACTGTAAATCGGTCCCGCCATCTTATGAGATTTGAAAACGGAGAAAATAGTGATCAATGCCAAATATAAAACGGAAAGAGTCACGACTGCGTCGAATTGAATCGTATACATATTCAATTGATGATCGTAATTCGGTAGATAAATTTCCCTGGGAACGTATTTGAATTTTTCTTCTCCGGCAGCGGCATCGTCATTTTCGACTTTCCAATATACAATCTGTGCATCTTGTCTCAATCGGAAAACCGCACCACCGTCAAACTTCGATTTGTTGAGCCAGTAGAGAAATCCTAAAGTGACCGTCACTCCGGAGATAAACAACAAAGAATAATGAAGCAAAAACTTAAATTGAAATTCTTTATCAATAATATAACGAAATCGGAAGGCTTTTTTGTTGTCTTTATTGTCGCTGGACATGGATTGATGGGACTCCCCAATATGCAAAATCTTTACAAAATCAGAATGCCATAGAAACGGAAATTGTCAAAAAACTATTCAGTTTTATCTAATTTTTTCCGTTTCAACAATCTTCACAATGGGGATTTCGATCTTTCCGTCGGTTCCTTCAAATTGGAGGTGAGTATCCGTTTGGCCTAAAATGACACCATGGAGCTCGGTTCCATCCTCTAATCTAACCAATTCCAATCTGGAATACTCTTCATATAGTTTGTTTTCACGAGCAAGGTCTACTTGAGTGTGCAGCGCTTTCAGTTCTTTTTCTTCCTTTGATCCTAGGGAAATCACTGACTCCGCTTTGTCGGAAGAAACGGAAACTTGTTTTAAAGATTCTAAATAAATACTTTCTTCGGAGTTTTGTGAATTATTCTTAACTTCAACAGAACCTTCCCGAACGGAAACGGTTTGTTTTCCGTTTTCATCGACGGAAACGCTGAATGTGGTTCCCCGAACGATCGTAGAATAGGAACCGGATACGACTTGAAACACAGAATCTTTTTTCAGCTTTCCAACGGTAGCAAGAACCTTTCCTTTCTCAATTCCGATGGTTTGAATGGCGGAAGAATCGGATTTCTTAAGATCTGTTAGTTGAACAAGAGAGGCCGAAGCAACCCGAATCCAGGTTTTATTTTCAAAATCAAGATCAACGGAGCCGTTTTCCGCAGTCAGAATTTTGTCTCCCGGTCGGATTTTATCCCCTTTTTTCAGTGCAATCTGTACGGTTTCACCCAAATGCAAAAGAAAATTGTTTCCTTTTGATGTTTGAATCTCGCCCAATAATTCGGAAAACAAAACAGGAGGGGATGCGGCCCCTTTGGCCATTTCGGACGGATTATCCGTGCCTGAAGAAGAATCTTTCAAAAAGAATACAAATAATAAAGAAGCTGCTGTTGCAAACAAGGCAGTTCCACCTACTCCCAAAGCCCATTTGAATTTTCCGGGAAAGACGACCACTTGACCTGTCTTAGGCGGCATGTACAGGTCGGGAAACTTAGGTTCTTTCTTGGAAAGCTCTTCCCAGGAAAGAAACTCCCGATTCAAAGTTGATTTTGAAAGATGAGCCAACCGACTTTCCAGTTGCTTTAACTTGTTTGGGTCTAGATCTTTTTTCATAGTTTAATCCGGTACCAAATTTTCTCTTAAAGCTATGGCAGTAACTTTCTCTGTAGCACGTATAACCAAACGGGAAGCAGTGGAAACGGAGACATTCAAAATCTCCGCAATCTGAGTGAGTTGGAAGCCTTCTACGTTCTTTAATAAAATAGCACTTCTTTCGTCTTCTTTCAGTTCTCCGAGAAAACTGTACAATCTGTCCTCTAAATCCTGATACTCGGCTTGTTTTTCCAAGCGGGGATTGTGACTGTGGAGATCGATATCTTCCGAATAAATTTCTTTCGTAGTGGAAAATTTTTTAGCGTAATTGATGGAAAGATTGCGGGCTATGGTGTACAAAACCATAAGGGATTTCTCTTCCGTGAGACCAGAATCACTGTAATGTTTATGAAAGCTCAAGAAACTGTCTTGCATCAAATCCATTGCCGTATCCGCATTTTGAGTATATTTGTAGAGAAAATCATAAATCCTTTTATGATTTTTTTCGTAAATTTGACTCATCGAGATTTGATTCTCTGACACAAGAGATAATGTGTTCTGAGAATCCATGCCCTGACAAGTAAAATCTAATCTTTCTCTCTGTTTATGATGACAAATAACGAATGGGATTTTCTCAGGAAAAAACTTAATTTTCTTTCTGCAGTGCATGAAATGCCGCATTTTTGTAGGCGCCGATCATAGTAGGATAATTGAAAATATGTTCGGTAAAGTACTCAATGGGAGCTTTCAAGCTCACGATGCATTGGCCGAGGGCGATCAGTTCGGTTGCTTTGTCTGAAATGATATGAACTCCCAAAACCTTTCTAGTAGGTTTATCATATAGGATTTTTACCATTCCGTCCTGATCTCCGCTGATCTGAGCACGGGTAATCGTATCGAAACGAGCGATTCCCACACCATAATCCACACCTCTTTCCTTTAACGCTTCTTCCGTGGGACCGATGGTTGCGATTTCAGGTAAAGTATAAATTCCGATCGGGAACTCTTCCGCGGTCACCGGATGAGGTGCTCCGCCAAATATATGTTTTGCGACGTATTGTCCTTGGTACATGGAAACGGATGCGAGACTTGGAAAGCCGATCACGTCTCCGCAGGCATACACATTAGGAACCTTGGTTTGATAATTCTCGTTTACGACGATTTGTTTTCTGTCGTTGACTTCCACACCGAGTGTTTCTAGTCCTAGGTTTTCCACATTCCCCACTCTTCCGCGTGAAATCAGTACTTGGTTGACCTGGATCACATCACCCTTGTCAGTTGTAAGTTCGATTCCTTTACCATCAGTCAGTTTATCGTATTTTGTAATGGAACGTCCCGTATAAATTTCTATTCCCGCATTTTTCATATATTGGGACATCGATTCCGAAATCTCACGATCCAAAAATCCGAGTATCCTGTCCTGGGAATCGAACAGATGAACTTTGATTCCTATATGGGAAAAAATAGTGGCGTATTCGGATCCGATAATACCCGCTCCTACGACTGCAATGGAAGAAGGCATATTCGCAATGGAAAACAATCCGTCGCTGTCATAAATGAGTCCGTCTTCGAAAGGTATATTCTCATTTGCGGGACGTCTGGGGGAACTACCGGTTGCTATCAGTATGTAATCCGTTTCGAGGACTTTTTTCCGCCCACTAGCATCTGTTACTTCAACATGATTTTGATCCAGAATTTTACCCCATCCGGTGAAAGTGGTAACCCGGTTTTGGATCATCTGTTCGCGGGTCACATCTTCTTCTTTTTCAATCACAGTGGATGCACGATGCATTAACTCCTGTAAACTGAGTTGGTTCACCTGGGGAGTGCGTAGTCCGTGCACGGTAGATAAATGTAAATTGCGATAAAACCGGCTGGTTTCCTGCAAAGATTTGGAAGGAATCGTGCCCCAATGCACACAACCTCCTCCCAGATAAGGATCTTTTTCAATGAGGGCAGCTTTTTTCCCCATTTTAGTTGCTTGGATGGCAGCTTTTTGAGCTGCCGGGCCGCCGCCGATGGCAATGATATCAAACCGGTTAATGGACATAGGTGAATTCTTTATGTACTTCCGTTATCGGATAGAGAGATGCCACGACAAGCAATTCAGCAAATTTGTTTTGCCTTTTCTCCAAACTGAGGTTCATTTTTTTAAAATCGACTCTTGACATTCCCATTATGGGAAGCTTTAGAATGAAAAGAAGAAAGAAACCGGATTCCGGTTTTGCGGGAATTATCAATAAAATAACCCGAGCCAAAGGAGAAAAACAATGAAAGAACTATATAAAATCGAAGGTATGACCTGTAACCACTGTTTGATGACAGTCAAAAAAACATTTGAGGGCAAAGGAATTCTTGCAAGTCCCAATCTGGAAGACCGAACCGTCGAAGTGAATTCTTCCTTAAGCGAGGCGGATTGGAAACAAATCCACGATCTTCTTGCGGAAGAAGGTTATGAATTGGGGGAAAAAGTCTAAACCGAGACCCCGCAATTGAGTTAACCAAATTGTATAAATCATTCTACATGCATTCGTTAAGATAGATTTTTTGTTCAATAAATTGAAATAATTATTGAAATCAGAATGAGGATTTTGGACAATTGGTATAATTACTTACAGGAGACCATCCCATGACACTCAGACTTGGCGACGAAGCACCTAATTTTCAAGCCGAAACCTCAGAAGGTTCTATCGACTTCCACCAATACCTTGGCACTAGCTGGGGAATCCTCTTCTCTCACCCTAAAGATTATACCCCGGTATGTACAACCGAACTCGGTTATGTTGCAAAAATCAAACCTGAGTTTGAAAAACGCAATGTGAAAGTTTTAGCTCTTTCCGTTGACCCGGTGGATTCTCACAAAGGTTGGATTTCCGATATCAACGAAACCCAAAAAACGACTGTAAACTACCCTATCATCGCGGATTCGGATAAAAAAGTTTCCAATCTTTACGATATGATCCACCCGAATGCAAGCGAAACTACGACTGTTCGTTCCGTATTTGTAATCGGCCCAGACAAAAAAGTAAAATTGACTTTGACTTATCCTGCTTCCACAGGAAGAAATTTCGACGAGCTTTTGCGTGTAATCGATTCTCTCCAACTAACATCTGTTTATAGCGTAGCAACGCCTGCAAACTGGAAAGACGGAGAAGATACGATCATCGTTCCTTCCGTATCCGATGAAGATGCTAAGAAAAAATTTCCAAAAGGTTTCAGAATCGTAAAACCTTATTTGCGTTACACTCCGCAACCAAACAAATAAAAACCACTCATAGAAAAGAAAGGCGTGTCCGATTTGAACCGCCTTTCTTTTTCTTTACACAAATCCCTTCCGTAAAATTTTTATCATTATGAAGATTAAACTCAAACGAGTGGGTACTCCCTATGTTTTGGAAACAGAAAACGAAACGGGAAACAAAATCACAATCGATGCTTCTCCCGAAATCGGAGGTTCCAACAGAGGACCAAGACCTATGGAATTACTCATTATGGGCCTTGCAGGCTGCAGTAGCATTGATGTGATTATGATCTTGCAAAAACATAAGATAGAAATCGCAGACTACTCCGTAGAAGTGGATGCGGAAAGGGAAAAAGTAGACCAGGTTTCCTTATTCAGCAAAATTCACATGAAATTCAAAGTGAAGGGTGCTTTTGAAACGGAACAAGTCAAAAGAGCCATCGACTTGAGCCTGGAAAAATACTGCTCCGTAGCAAAGACTTTGGAAAAAACCGCAAGCATCACATACGAATTCGAAATCGTCTAACGAACATTATTTTTGCTCGTTCAATTTCCAACTATAGTCATTGTATTCAATCAGGGCGTCCGCTCTGATTTTGTCTTTAAATCCATCCTGCAGAAATTCGATCAAAGTCGATTTTTTGGTAAAGTCATCTTTAAACCAATTGAATATCTGACTGAGCTTCAAAAGATTTTTAGTTTTATCATAAGAGTTTTTCGTTGGGTTTTGTAAAAAGCTCAACTTTGCATCTTGCAATTGGGATTCCAAATTCTTTTCTATAAAAGCTTCCGAACGTAAGCTCGGGCAACCGATAGAAGCACATACGATTGCAAAATGAATTCTAGGTTCTTTAAAATCCTTTCTCAATTTTTCGTGTTCGATCCAATCCAAGGTTCTTGTTTGGCCTAATAATTGAAAAAATTCTTTTTTCCAAGGAGTTCCCCTCGCCAAGTTCAAAGAGGAAAAGGGAGATCCTATTTCCGTTATACTTTTGAGGGGATAATGGTCCAAAATCAAACGAACTGTAAATGCGTTGTATGCATTGATTAGAAAAGCAAGTTTTGCCTGAGTATTGAATTTAGAATAATCGGTTTCCGGCAATTTGGAAAGAGAGTCCAAATAAGAGTTTAATACCTGCGAATCCTGTTGAAACCCTTTGTAATTTACAAGGCCACCCGAGACATGTTTCTTTAAAAGTGTATCCCAAGTCTTATGCGATTGGTCGAAGTCCTCGGCAACTAACAGAGGAGATATGAAAAAAAAGCCGATGATACAAACTAGTCTAAGGATCATATGTTAAACCGCCTTCCAAATTCTCCTTTGAGAAATCTCTTAAGCAAGCTTTTTCCAGATCCGAATCCCCGGAAATTGCCACCGAAAGAGATAACTCCCGTCACTTCCGACTAAGAGAGACTATTCAGATAACGGCTCATTCCCTGGATTGCCACTTGAGGTATTTCGTGTCCTCCCGGAAAACCGATAAACTCGCCTAACAGGCCTGCATCTCTTAGAAGTTTTTCCAATCTTTTGGCGTTTTTAAAACCCAATACCGGATCGGATTCTCCGTGAGTTTGGAAAAAACGGAGGTTTGCCTTTTTGGGAGCAAGACTTTGCCAGATATCCTCTTTGATTAAAGTTCCGGAAAGAAGCATCAAACCGTGAGGAGTCGATTCATTCACCAAGCTTATATCAGTTGCGAGCATCGCTCCCTGGGAAAATCCTCCCAAAATCAACTGGTTCCATGGAACACCGGATGCTTGAATCATTAAGAGAGCCGCTTGCCTTGCCACATCCAATCCTTCCGGATTGCGATGGGTAAAATAATACGCATCTCTATTTTGCATGGCTTCTTGCAAAGCCTGCATATCAATAGGAAACCAAGCCCTGCCATCATAACCCGGCATGATGGGAATCTTTAAATGACCTTGCGGAAAAATCCAATTGAACTTTTGATCCGTGGCAAGAACCTCGTGGATAGGATAAAGATCGAACGCACTTGCCCCATACCCGTGAAACAAAATGATTGTAGGAGCATCCGGGTCACCTGACACCCGTAAAACCTGCAACGGCCCTAACGTTTCCAATTGATCTTCCATATCGTCTAACATAGAATTATTCCTAAAATAATTTTAACTGCCCGTCGTCAATTTCCAAATCGTTATTTCCATTCAAATTGGAAATTGAAATTCCGATCAAACGAACTTTCTTCGGCTGTCCTGGAGACTCTTTCCATAAACTAGCAAGTAATGACGAAGATTGTTCCAATAGATCGGAAGCCAAGAATAAAACTCTCTCCGATGTGATGCTCCTGGAAACATTGGTGAAATCCGCATATTTGATTTTTAAAGTCAGAGTTTTGCCCTTTTTATCTTTCTTTTCCAAACGCCTCGCGGTTTCTTTTGAAATTCCATCCAGAACAGTATATAAAAAATTAAAATCATCCGAATCCTTTTCAAAAGTGGTTTCCACACCTATTGACTTCGGGTCACGGTAAGGGACAACCGGTCTGTCATCCAAACCTCTTGCCATATAAAAATAGCTTCTGCCCATTTTACCGAAATGGGAAATCAATTCTTCCTCTTTGAGAGTTAACAAATCCTTTCCGAACTGCAAACCCATACTTTGCATCTTTTCAAAAGTTTTTTTACCGATTCCGTGAAACTTGGAAAGACTTAAGTTCGCTAAAAATGTTCCTGCATCTTCGGGCAGAATCACGGCCAAACCGTTCGGTTTGTTTTTTTCGGATGCCATCTTCGCAAGAAATTTATTGGAAGAAACCCCAGCAGAGCATGTAAGATCTGTTTTGTGGAAAACTTTTTCCCGGATTTCTTTTGCGACTGTTGTGGCATGAGGAATGTTTTTTTTATTTTCAGTCACATCCAGATACGCTTCATCCAAAGATAAGGGTTCGATTAAGTCGGTATATTCGGAAAAAATTTCCCTAATCTCGTAAGATACTTTTCTATAAGCATCAAACCTAGGAGGTGTAAAAATCGCTTCAGGACAAAGTTTGAACGCCTGGTAACAAGGCATAGCCGATCGGATTCCGAATTTTCTCGCTTCGTAACTCGCAGCACAAACCACTGCCCTGGAATTCGGCGGTCCTCCCACTACTACGGGAAGTCCCTTCCATTCTTTTTTATCTCTTTGTTCAACGGAAGCGTAAAATGCATCCATATCGATATGGATAATTTTTCTCACTTTTCCAACTTATCCCACTCTCTTGATTATTCACTCAAAAAAATCTTGCCAAAATATTTTTAATGACTGAAGATTTCGAGAAGTGAAACAAACGAGTTCCAAGATTCTGGTCGTAGATGATAACGAGACCAATGTCGAAATCATCACCCATATACTTCTGAAACAAAACTACGAAGTCGCAGTGGCGTATGACGGTGAGTATGCGATAGAACTCGCGGAAGCTCTCGAACTGGATCTTATTCTTTTGGACATACTGTTGCCGGGGATCAGCGGTTTGGACGTCGCCAAAAAACTCCAATCACAGGAAAAAACCAAAAACATACCCATCCTTTTTTTATCCGCACTGAATGAAACAAAGGATATAGTTTTAGGTCTCGAAACAGGTGCAGTCGATTATATTACCAAACCTTTCCAAGAAGCGGAAATTCTCGCGAGAATCCAAACTCATATCAAAATCAAACAATTGGAGAAAGAAAGGATCAATCTTCTGCATTCGATTCATAAAGATCTGGAGCTTGCCAGATCCAACCAACAAAACCTTGTTAGTTTCCACTTCCCTCCTTCCAAAGATTACAAGATCTATTCGTCTTACAGACCGATGGATCTGGTAGGCGGCGATTTGATTACGTATGACCTGCTTCCTTCCGGAGATCTGGATATTCTTTTCGGCGATGTAACCGGTCACGGAATTGCCGCCGCAATGGTTTCCCTTATGGCGATCATCACCTTTAAAACCATGAATAAAGCGTTTCTTTCACCTAGCGAATGTTTATATTGGATACACAATACTCTTAGTCCGATGATCAATACTCATTTTATCAGCGGCATTTACCTGAGATACAACGCTCAAAATAAACTTTTATCCTACTCAATGGCAGGACATCATGCCATGGTACTAATTCGGGGGAATGAGCTCATCAAACTAGGTACCAAAGGTTTTTGTCTTATGATGTTTCCACAACTGATGACCGACAATAATGAAATATTTTTACAGGAAAAAGACAGATTGTTTTTGTTTTCGGACGGAATGTTCGAAGTTCCGAATGCCGCTGAGGAATATTTGGGAGAATTAGCATTTTACGATATGGTTCAGAACTCTTTGGAATTGAGAGGCCCTTCGTTCTTGGATTCGTTGCAAGACCAGGTTTTGGAATATTCAAACGGAGCTATTGCCGATGATATGACAATGTTGGTGATCGAACTGGAATGATTTTTCTGCCTTTGGTTTACATATCGATTTTTTTCTTCTTAGTAAGTATTTATTATTTCATCAGATTCAGAAAGGAAAAAAAATTAAGAATCCTTCTGTTCGAAAAGAACATCGACAAATCAACCGAAATTGAACGGGTGTTAATCGAGAAAGAAAAACAATACCAGGATATTTACGATACTGCCAACTCGATCATCATCCGCTGGAATCCCAATTTTATCATCCATTCCATCAATCCTTACGCGGAAGAATTTTTCGGGGTCAAAAGATATCTGATAGAAGGCAAAGATCTGGTCATCGATCTCTTTAACATCAAACCCGAAGACGTCAATGTGATGAAATCCCAACTTTGGAACATCTTTCATCTTCCGGAACAATTCATTCGGCAGGAATACGATGTTTTTCTTCCCAATCAGGATAGAAGAACAATCAGTTGGTCCAATCGGATTTTAAAAGACTCCTACGGATATCCGTTTCAAGTTTTATCAATAGGAAACGATATCACGAATAGGAAACTTGCAGAAGAAAATCTGCTTAAATCTTACGAAAGAATATTGGATCTTTATAATAACGCTCCTTGCGGATACCATTCTCAGGATTCGGAAGGAATGATCGTATCCATCAATGATACTGAGCTCGAGTGGCTCGGTTATTCCAGAGAAGAAGTCATCGGTAAGATGAAATTCGAATCCATTCTCACGGATAAAAGCAAATCCCGGTACTATTCCATCTATGAAGATTTTAAAATAGAAGGTTCCGTTCAGGATATCGAATACGAATACATCCGCAAAGACGGTACTATTTTCATCGTTAGTTTAAACTCGACCGCATCTTACGATAAAGATGGAAACTTCACAATCAGCAGGGCGACAATTTTCGATATAACGGAAAGAAAAAGAGCCGAACAGAAGTTAAATGAATATTCTCAAATGATTGAACACCAAAATCTGGAATTGCAAAAAGCAGTGGAGGAAGCGAATTTTGCAACCAAATCAAAATCCATTTTCTTTTCCAAAATCACACATGAATTAAGGACTCCCCTTCATGCAGTGATAGGTTTCTCCCAGATTTTGGAAAAGGATCCCAATCTTCCGACTCATCTGAAGGGTTATGTACATTCATTGTATGAAAACGGAGTCCATCTTTTGGGAATGATCAATGACATACTGGATCTTTCCAAAATAGAAGCGGGGAAAATGACCGAATCCAAAGAAACATTTTCTTTGGTTCAGCTTTGGGACAATTTATTCTCCATGTTTGCCTATCGTTTTTTGGAAAAAGGACTTGGTTTTTATTTGGAAGACCCAAAAACGATTTTAGGCAAATACTACGACGGTGATATCCAGAAAATTCGCCAAATACTCGTTAACTTTCTTGGGAATTCCCTTAAATTCACCGAATCGGGTGAAATCAAACTCAGTATATCCATCCAGGAAGGAAAAGACCCGCAGGCTCTTGATTTGGTTCATTTTTCCGTGACGGATACCGGAATAGGAGTTCCTGAAAACCAATTGGGTTTAATCTTTGAAGCATTTCAACAAACGGAACAAGGATCATCTTACAAAGAAGGAACAGGCCTCGGTCTCGCCATATCACATCAATTAGTTGAGTTTTTGGGCGGAACGATCGGAGTTACAAGCGAACAAAACAAAGGGTCTGTTTTTTCTTTTAAAATCCCTCTCAGAAGAATCAGAATCAACGAAGATGCCGAATTACCTTCGAGAACAATCGGACCTACGAATTCCAACGATCTGAAACCGATCAAGCAGGAAGAACCTAATGAAAATAATGCGATTCTTGCTTATATAAAAAATCTTCCGGAAGACCGACAAAAGGAAATTTTGCATCTGATACGCATCCAAGACTATTCCAAATTGATCTTGGTTCTGGAAGATGATCTTTCCGATTGGGAAGGCAAGGATATTCTGATAGAAAAGGCGAAAGATAGAAAATTCAAATTTCTGATCGATTTTATCCAATCAATCAACTAACGAATATTATTTTTGTAGTTTGGTAGCGATTTCGATCTGGTTGATATTTTTATTTTTCAACCGATTGACGATTTCAAAAAAATCACCGAAGGCGGAAGATTTATCGATTTCCAGGATCACCTTTGAAGCAGAAGTAATACCTTTTCCCGATTGAATCGCCAGGATCAATTCCTCTTTTGTTTTGGCAGCCCCATTCCAATACCACTGCCCATTCGAATCCAAAGACAATACAATTTGCGAATCAAAATCACCCACTCTGCTGTTTTCCGATTTAGGCAAATCCAATTCCACATAAGATTTGGTTTCGGTAAATCGAACCGATACCATCAGAAAAATCAAAAGAATAAACAGAACATCGATTAAACTGCTGATATCTATTTGTTTTCTTTTACGAATCCGTTTCAGCTTCATCTATTTAAAGGTCTATTTTCTTTTGAAAATAAACTTCGTTTGTTTTTTGCAATAAGGTTTCTAAAATCTGATGAAACAAAAGGGAAGGAATCGCAACTCCCAATCCGAAAATCGTAGTGACCAAAGCGTCTTTAATCCCGCCCGCAAGTACGTCAATGGTCGCTTTGCCGGCAGACTGCATCTCGGCAAAAGAAGTATAGATACCCATCACAGTACCCAAAAGCCCGAGCAACATGGAAATGGAAGCCAAGGAAGGAAGCCAGTCTAACACCCGCTCTATGGAAGAACCGATCAGATCGTATTCTTCTTCTTTAGGCAAAACCGTGCCCTCCTGTTTCAAAAATTTGGAAAGTTTGAGAATGCGGGACAGGGAATAAAGAAAAATAGCAGCGGAAGAAATGGAAAAACTGCATAAAATAAATAAAATGAAATTTGCCGTCTCAGAAAAAGACCAATTCATGGAAGAAACAACCCCTATGAACCAATACGAACTCCCCTCTCCAGAAAAGAAACCGGAATATGTAAAATCGAATTTCGATCATATTGCGAAAGCCTATGATAGATTCAATGATTGGAATAGTTTTTTTCTCCATAGATCCTGGAAGAACTGGGTCGTAAAGGAAGCTCTCAAAGAATCTTCCGATCCGAAAATCGCAGTCGATCTTTGTTGCGGGACGGGAGACATTACAGCTCGACTATCGCGAGTTAAATCATTTCAATCCGTGACAGGTATTGATTTTTCCGAGAATATGCTTTCTTATGCAAAAACCAAACTGATTCTCGACAACCGTGTCAAACTTCAAGTGGGTGATGCAATGAACTTGAAGTCCTTAAAAAATGATTCGGTAGATATTCTTACAATGGGTTTCGGATTACGCAATGTATCCGATCTGAAAAAATGTTTATCGGAAATCAAAAGGGTTCTGAAACCGGGAGGAGTCTTTGTCAATTTGGATGTAGGAAGAGTCAGACCCAAATTTTTAAAGTATTTCGCCGATTTTTATTTTTTCAAAATCGTTCCTATTTTCGGGTATTTGCTGTACGGAAGCAAACATGAAATGTTCGATTACCTTCCTCATTCCGCAAAATCCTATCCCGATCAGGAAAATTTAAAAAAAATATTAGAAGAGCTTGGATTTCATTCCGTTCGATTTACTAATTTTGTATTCGGAAATGCAGTCGGGCATGTAGCGAAAAAATAAAACTCCGATGAACGTTTAAATAAGACAATTCTGCTTCATTTATGTCATTGCAAGTTTCTCATAAGGGAAACAGCTAATGAATTCATTCTTTTGGGAAAAAAAATTTAGTACGAATACGCAAAAGAAATGTCAAAACTGACAGACGATAGATGGACATAATGGATAATTACAGTTCCAAATTTAATTTATGTTAGATGGCACAAAGGAAAAACGATCACGGTTTCTATCATATCTGCAATACATATGCTATTTTTTTACAATTTGAATTTTTGTCCTTTTTTTCATGATTCCCCTTGATTTTTATCCAAAAATCTGCGATCTTGTAATTAGGCAATAAATTACGATTGTATTTTATGTCGCGTCCCATGCGAGGATCACCATGTTAAAAAAATTATTAATTATCACCCTCATGATAGGCTTACAAGCATCATGTTCTTCCAAGAAAAAAGGGATCCCTTTGTTTTTACTTATGTTAGGTGGCGGCGGAACGGCTTCCGTGCCGGCGTCTCCCGCAACTGTCTCCCAAGCAGAGTCAGGAGATAGTTTCACTGTAGTTCCTTTGACCGGAGACGAATCCGGTTCCGGAAGTACCGGCAACGGTGGAAGCGGAAATTCGGGAGACGGAATTTTCACAACTCCTACCGGACCGACAGAAGTACTTTCCAATATCCATTTTCAAGTGATTAACGACACTTTTCTTTGGGATAATACGATCAGCACTTATATTACCATCAAAGTTTCCAATGAAGATGGTGTTTTATCCGGGATCAATGTAAAAGCCTCGGAAGACCAATCCACTCCTGGCGTCGCTCAGTTCCTATCGCAAGGACTGACTGGTAATGACGGTTTGGTGACTATTCGAATTACGGTTCTTCCCTCCGTTAGCGAAGTCATCGTTACGATTTACGGCATCAATCCCAAAACAGGCAAGGCTCAAGAGATTACCGGCCGTATTCCGATCCAAGTTCCCGAATCCTACGTAGGTGGCGGTTCCGGCGGCAATGGCGGAGGTTCAAGTGGTGGTGATAATGGAGGTGGAGGAACAGTTGTAGTCGCTCCGGAAATCGATCTCAGCACTGTGAATTTCGGAGCTGTGGCAGGATGTTTGCAAAATCTGGATTCGGACTGCGACGGAGTATTGGATGCAGATGACGAATTTCCGACAGATGCGGAACTGGGGTGGACCACTCGAACAGGGCGCCACACCCTTGCTTGGGAAGACTATTATCAATCATCCCATATCCAAAACGCAACTGCAAATCCGAACAATGACATGGACCTAAACGACCATGTAACCGTATTCTCAACTGAAATCGATTACACTCCTACCGGAAAAGCAAAAGCAATTCGGGGCATTTTCACACATGTTGGAAAAGGTGCAGGATTCAATCATGATTTGAGACTCTCCTTAGATGTTCCCGTTTCCGCAAATCTTGCTATTTCTTACGTAGGAAATAACGGACAAACCATCTCTTCCATGAATTGTTCTCTGGCGCTCGCCTCCGGATCAAATGCAGGAGATTGTGTGGGGGGAACTTTGACTTCCGCCCAATTGAAAAAAGGAATACTCATCCTTCCCAATTCTCAGAACACTCTTTATAATTCCAAGAACTCCCCCGGTGTAGGCGGAGCATTGAATTTCGTATTGGGAATGACTGCGAATTTTACGATCACTTTCTCCGAACCTGTGGATCTTGCCGCGGCGAAAAATCTTTCCGGCGGACACTTGAATTACTTCTTAGGAGTGAGTGGAACCGGAGAAAAGATCTTCCGTCCGGGCTTTGTGAAATCATCAGAAACTAGTTCCGGTTATGATCTTTACATAGATCGTGTTACAGGATTTCCTTTCGGAGTGATTGTTCCGGGAGTTTTTAATTTTCCGAGAGAAGTCACTAACATTCTAGATCCAAACAACCAAGGAAAAACAGGATACCCTGCTTTCAAAGAATGGGCGAGTTCCAAAGGAACCAAATCCAGAAACTGGTTCGAGCAAACGATGACTTCGGCGCAAGCCGCCTACGTAGTGGATATCAAATCCAATTATTTGCCTAAACCGTTTACTGCCGTTCTGATTGATTCCGTCCGAGTTCATCTTTGGGAATTGGCAATTTCATTGATTGTGATCGGAGCAAGTATCGGATTCTATCTCCGTAGAAAGATGATTCTTTCCATGACTGCATAAACACAATCGACCTACTGCAAATTTGCAGAAAAAAAGGGAATTTCGGAAGAAGTTCCCTTTTTTTTTGTGTTTGTAGCCAAAAACGTTACAAAATTCAGAAAAAACGAAAATAAATTCGAATTTTTAGGCAAATTGTCGTCATACTTAAGCATAGGTAGGTTAAACGAAAATGAAAAAGTGGATGATCTTAATGACGATTCCCTTGCTTTTGTTCGCTTGTTCGAACAAAAAGAAAGGAGGACTTCTTCTCTTCCCGTTCTTGGGAGGATCCGGAGATGCATCAACCCCCGCAGCGACAACAACAGCAGCAACCAGTAATTCAAGCGAGGACGCTTTCACCGTAGTTAGTTTGGGAGAAACCGACACTAACCAAGTAGCGAACAATAGCTCGAGCTCGACTAATACTGCCGCTACAACGCCATCATCAACAGCAACCGATTCCTCCTCAACAAGTGATAGCAGCAGCGCGACTGGGAACGCTTCCTCCTCTTCCCCTTCTTCTACCGACCAAACAAATAATTCGGGAAGTACTGGTTCCGGTGATTCCGGATCAGGATCAACTTCCGGTGGAGAAACAACTACACCTCCGGTTACGACAACTCCTACTCCTGAAGTAGTTACTACTCCTCCCGTAGCGGACACTACAGTTACCAATAATACAACTACTACCGTGGTAAACCAAACCAATGGAAACGGCGGATTCAATTTTGAAACCAACGTAACTGTTCCCGTAACAGTTCATTTGGAAAATGAAAATGGTCCCGTTGTAAATGCACCAGTGACTGTTTCTGAAACCCAATCCAACGGAGAAACCAATATCCTCGGGCAAGGAACAACCAATAGCCAGGGAACTGCCGTCATTCCGGTTTCCGTTCCACCGACTGTTACGGAAGTTCAAATCAGTGTGATCGGTGTGAATCCCACTACGGGAGAAGTACAAGAAGTAACAGGAACTGTTCCGGTTCAAATCCCGGCTCCACCGACAACTACAGGCGGAACATCTTCAGGAACAGTAGTTGTTGCTCCGACAGCAAATTTAAATACAAATAATTTTCAACCAACCAACGGATGCGTCCAAGCAGTTGACGCTGATTGTGACGGAGTCGCGGACCAATATGACGAATTCCCAACTGATCCGAAGCTCGCTTTCGTTGCCAGATCAGGTCGTTATACGATCGCTTTTGAAGACTTATTTCCGGATGCGGGTGACGCAGATCTAAACGACCATACTACGGTATTTACTACTGAGATGGACAAAACACCGGATAACAAAGTGAAGGTAATCCGAGGAATTTTTACACATGTTGGAAAAGGAGCCGGATACAATCATGAATTGCGTCTGTCTCTGGATGTTCCTGTGGGAGCAACATTCCAAGTAAACTATGTGGATGGTTCCAATAAGGCTTGGACAGGATGCGCCGCCGCCGCCAAATACGTAGCAGGTGCTACAGGTGATTGCACTGGCGGAACTCTAACTGCAGCACAACTTAAAAAAGGAATTCTAATCCTTCCTAGTTCTGACAAAACTCTTTTCGGAAAACAAAACTCTCCTGCTCCGGGTGCAAGTTTTGCCGCAAAAGACTTTGTTCGAGGTGTGACTTCCAATGTTACCATTACTTTCGCAGAACCGGTCGACTTGAACACGAGTAAGAACATGGTTGGTGGTCATTTGAATTGGTTCCTTGCATTCAATCAAAAAACCAACAATGTCTACAGACAAATCTATCGTCCCGGTTACGTTTTCGGTGCCAATGGAAAAGACACATACATTGACTCCAAAGGTTTTCCTTGGGCGATCATTGTTCCCGGTGTTTTCAACCATCCTACAGCAGGTTCCGATATCAGAAAGGCATCTAGCACAGGTTATGCTTACTTCAGCACTTGGGCGGAATCAAACGGAACTTCACACAAAGATTGGTACACTCAAATCACCAATCCGACTTATGTGGTAAAAATCAAAGACTTTTACACAGAAAACGGATTCTCAGCTTATCTGATCAAAGCGGTTCGTAAGAACATCTTTGAAGTGTCAGCAAGTTTGATTGTAATCGGTGCCGCTCTCGGATTCTTTATGAAAAAAAGAGGACCTAAAGCGAACGCAGCTTCCTAATTAAAAGATTTTCCCTACCGAAGATTCCCTTCCCGAAAACTATCGGGGAGGGTTTTTTTGTATTATGGGCCTACTTCGTTTTGCAGATTCGGATTATTTTCTAGATGGTATTTGGGAAGAGGACCTAGATGCAGGCAAAGAACCCATACTGATTGATCCCCAATGGAAAAACACTTCTCTTGAAAAACTATTATCAAATCACCCGATACAAACCGAAGCTCGAAAAAATCATTTCTGGATTGTTACTTCGGGAAGTACGGGAATTCCCAAACTCATCGAAAAAAACACCGATCTTTTGGCAAAAGAAACAGAGACATGGAAACACCTAACAGATGATCACTTTTGGAATTTTGAAGAAGAAAACCAATGGATTGCAACAGTTCCTCTTTGCCATTTATACGGATTGATTTGGGGATATTTTTTACCGAAACAACTTCATAAAAGGGTCCACTATACCCGCGATCCTTTTGAAATTCAAGATATCCACTCCCAGAGCGGCAAAACGGTCCTCATCACAAATCCGAATTTTCTGCAAAATTTAATTCGAAAGGAAACGAATCTTCCGGAAAAGATACTGTCTTCCGGCTCCAAATTTCCCGTTCACCTATCAAGAATTTTGCGGGATCAGGGCAAAGTAGAGCTACGTGAAATTTACGGATCGACCGAAACGGGAGCCATCGGTTTCAGAAATCCACTTTGGAAAGCCCGCTTTCTGATTCTTCCGGAAGTAAAAACAAAACTCACTGTTTGGGAAGAAGGTGAGATTCTATCCGTTCAAAACGGATTTCAGTCCAAAACGGCAAAGAGCCTGCAACAAAACAAAGAAACCTTGGAAACAGAATGGCAAAACCAAAGCCTACTTGATCAGGACGGATTTTTCTCTACAAACGATTGGGGAGATTTGAGTGATCTGGGATGGAATCATATAGGAAGAGCTGACCGTATAACAAAGATAAATGGGAAACGGGTTTCTCTGGATCTGGTCGAAACTTTGATCGGCGCAACGGATTTGTTATCGGAAGTAGCTGTGGATTCCATCGAAACGGAAGAAGACACCATACTCGGATGTATCTTGGTATGGAAAGAAAGACTGGGCCTTATCGACTTGTTAGAAATTCTAAACCGGGAAATGCCAAAGAGTTATATACCTAGCCTCTTCTTGGAAAAAGACCGAGTTCCAAAACTTCCCAATGGAAAAACGGATTATACGGAAGTCAAATACCTATTAAAATATTCAGAAAAGGTAAAATAATTCCGAAGTAAATTCTTCGATTACAAAAATCCGAATTGATTCTTGTAATCAAAATAATCTTTTGAGATAAAAAGTTCGGTTTGCCGTTTTGATTTTAATCTTACAAATTCCGCTCCGGGGGGAAAGCTACCTCTCAGGACATAACTACGGTTTGGTTGGGGGGAGATGAGTGTTTTTAAAAGTAATCTTCTTTCGGAATTGAGCCAGATCATTTCCATCTGCAGATTTTCCTCTTTCGCCCGAAGTAAAAATACTCCGCTTCTACGTTCCTTACTGAGTTTCCATTCCCAGATTTTGCCGTGAAATTCATCCTCCCTTTCATTGCCGCTTGCAAATTTGGTGGCTTGGGTTTGATAAAACCCCAATTCGTCTTTTCGAAAATCAGCCCCTATTCCCGATTTGACAAAATCTCCGGAAAAGAATATCAGATAATGCAATGGCAGACCCAAACATAAAATGAGCACCGTATAACGAAACCAATTCGAATTTCGTTTCATTTGGTTTGCTACCGCCATAGAACCAAGCGGATAAAAAAGTAAAAATACGGCAATAAATGCGCCATCGCAATGTTGTACTTGCATACCGAATAAAAACGGCAAAAACAATAAAGACATATTGAGATAATTATTTCTTTCCCAAACAAATAAACCTACGAATCCCAAAAGAATGATCGTTCCGAAAATTCCCAAATCATGTAGACAAGCCAGGAAAAAATTGGGGGGAAGATCGATCAAATCCCCATTCAGTTTTGTACGAGGGAGTTTAGGATCTTTCAAAACAACAGGAAGTGAAGCAAGTCCGTTTCCAAACCATAATTTTTTTTGGAAGCCCTGCCAGGAAATACGATACAATTCGGAACGATTCTCATCTAACGCATAAAATGCGTTCAGATTCTTTGATTTTAAAAATTTCGATTGAAAACTCATATATCTCGCACCGAGGCTTGCGATCGGTTCGGGAGATTTCAGTTTGGAAAATCCCCAAAGAACTGCCACAGTGAGTAAAGGCAACAAACATAAAATCGAAACCCTGGTGATCCATAGGCTGAGTTTGGAATGCAAATAGCGGGAAGTGATTACAAATACGAAGGATATAAAAAGAAATCCAAGCCAAATCACCCAAAAAGCCTTCGCTTGTTTTATTCCTAAAATACTCACCGTCAGAATCAATATAACAATGATTAATCGCCAGATATTCTCTTTAGTTAGTTTGTATTTTTGGTAGGAAAGTACCAGGAAAAAAGAAGCAATTCCGGGAATCAGCCACGAGGAAGAACCGGAATCGACGAACAGTCCGGGAAGCCTCCCTGCGACGATGGAAAAATTCGATCCCTGGGATAAAAAACCGGGAGAATAAATCTGTTGGATGGATAAAACAACCAGCTGGATGAAAAACCCGATGAATATCCCAAATATCAGATGTTTGGCGATACCATCCCTGGAATTATTTACGGAAAATCTTTCTTCCGCAAAAAAATAAAGTAAGGGAAAACCGACACTGGTTAAGATCAAAACGGGAAAAGATAGATACTCACGGGAGCTGAAATTGGGATAATAAAAAAATTCAAGAGTACCTAACCCTTCTAAAAATGAAAATCCAAACCCTGCAAAATAAGAACACAAAAGCAGAATGGCCAACCAATATAAAAAATAAAAAGGGGTTTGTAAAAAAATAGAACCTTGTCTGAGAGCAAGAGGATTTCTCAAAAACCATCCAGTAACAAGCAGATCCGATTGTTTGGGCAAAGCAACTTCCGCCCTGCCCGATAAAACAAGCAAAACTTCTCTGAACCAAATTCCTAGAATGGAACCCAGAAACAAACCGACGGTATCGGTTAGGTGGAAGGGTAAACCGGGTTCTACAAACCAAGTCAAACGGGAAATTAAAATAGCAGAAGCGGCTGTAACGATCCTTCCCGATTTCCTACTGTGCATTTGTGCGGAAAAACCGATTGAAAATTGTAAAATAAAAGCGGGGAAATACCAATTCTTAGGAACAGGAAAGGTAAAACGGTATAAAACAAAAAGTAATGAGGAAAAGGAAAGAAAGAAAATTAGATTTTCAAAGGGAAGCTTTTTCAGGCGATTTAGAAACTGCACAGTTCCTTAAGGGAATAAAATCCCTAGGAAGGAAAGCAAATGAAATTTAAAAAGGATTTGGTTCTTACGGAAAGTGGATTCTTAATCTAAAGAATCCATATCCATGGAAGAAGTGGGATAGGAAGAAAGAGTGTCCATTCGTCCATATCCACCGGCTCTCGATCTGCTTTTTGCCATTTGTTCCGCGTATTCAATAGTGAAACGCGTCCATGGAATCGCTTTCAAACGAGCAACAGGAATCTTTTTCTTAGTACCTTCACAGATACCATAGGTACCATTCTCAATCTTTTCCAGAGCAAGTTCGATCTCTTTCAAGGTATCGATCTCATTCTCAGTCAAAACCGAGCTAAGTGCCTCAGAATTCAATTCAGAAGCAATATCCGCAATGTCACCCATTTCCTTCAAACCGGAAGGAGAACTGGTATCTTCCCACTGGTTGAGTTTAATGAGAAGGGAATCTTTTTTCTCTTGAAGAAGTTCACGTACTTCTTCAATGAACTTTTTATCGACTCCCTTTTCTACTGACTTTGAAGCGGCTTGTTTTGGCATTCTATTGTTTAGACTTTAGATTCTTTATGATCAGTATGTTTTCTGCAAAATTTGCAGTATTTTTTAGTGAGTAATTTCTCAGTCTTGGTCTTCTTATTTTTTGTTTGGAAATAAGTAGAACGACCTGGAATCTCACACGGAACACAAGTGAGTTTTATGATTTCTCTCATAGTTTATGCCATTACGTAACGCGCGGGATTTCAGTCAAGGAGCATAATCGGATTTTATTCTAGTTTTTTTTCCGCCAATGTCCCGCGAGAAAACTACCGATGAGAGAATGCATCAGACTGGAAATTGCGCTGGGGATTGCCGTACTAGGGTCTGCAAAATGGGATTTGGCAAGTACTGCGCCAAGTCCTGAATTTTGCATTCCCACTTCGATGGAAATGGTTCTTTGGATGACTGAATCTTTGTAAAACACTCTTGTCAAAAAATATCCAAGTCCGAAACCTCCCGCATGCAAAAGAAAAACGGACGCAAAAATCCTGAAATCGGATGCCAAAATCAGTTCCCTTCCTGCACCTAATATGGATGAGACGATCATCGCGACAAGGATTACGGACAAAACAGGGGAATACCGGTTGGCAGCGTTTGAAAACTTAGGAAATAATGTTTGTAACAACACTCCTAAAGTGACCGGAACCAAAATCACTTTGAATGTGGTCAGAAGCAGGGAAAAAGTATCCACTTGCAGACGGTTTCCAATCAAAAATGATGCCAGAACCGGAGTGACAACTACAGCTAACACAGTTGATACGGAAGTCAAAGTTACACTCAAAGGAAGATCTCCTTTTGCCAGATAGGTGATGACATTGGAAGCGGTACCTCCGGGACAACAGGAAACCAAAATCAAACCGATCGCGAAAGCCTCCGGCAAACCGAATAAAATTCCGATCGACCAGCCCAGAAATGGCATAACAGTATATTGCAAAATCGTGCCGAGTAAGATAGGAAGAGGCATCTTAAATACCCGGACAAAATCTTCCAATTTTAAAGTCAGGCCCATTCCCAACATAATCCCACCCAAGCTGTAAGTGATCCATGGTCCCTGAAACCAAATGAAATAAACGGGGAATAAAAAAGATAAAATGGAAAATCCCAAAAGGATCCAAGGAAAGGCATTTACGATTCTTTCTAAAATTCGATTCACTTGTTTAAATACTCTTTGAATGCTTTTTCCAAAATATCCACATGTCTTTCCGTAACAGGAATATGAGGAGCGATTCTAAGTCGCCCCATACGAACCGCAGTATAGATTTTTTTGGATCTGAAAAAAAGATTAATCGCATCAGGTATAAATTCTTTTGACTTATGCCCTTTGACTCCTATGATCCCCGATTTTGATTCGGGGAAAGAATCATTGTCCAATACAAAACCCAAATCACGAAGTCTAACAGATATTAGATCCGAGATTTCATAGATCCGGTTTTGTACTTTTGTAAATCCGATGGTAGACAACATTTGTAAGGTGGCATAAAAATAAATCCAATCATTGAAGTTGGCAGTACTATGTTCGAATTGATCGGCAGCAGGTTTCAATTCGTCCCGGTAAGGCAGATATTGAGAATCGTTTTTCACACTCCCCGCTCCTTTAAAGATCAGCCTGAAATCTTTGGAAGCCTCAGGGGAAATATAAATTGCAGCCACTCCCAAAGGACCGAGTAACCACTTCCAGGCGGCGAATGCGGCAAATTCGACTTTGATTTGGCTAAGATCGATCGGGATATGGCCGAATGCCTGGCTCCCGTCCAAAACCAACCGAACCCCCGCCCTTTCGCAAATTTTTGAGATCGTTACCAGATCCAAAGGCATTCCCGTGCACCAATGAACAGGTGATAAACTGAGAAGAGACACATCCCCCGTTTTGATTTCTTTTTCCAGGTTTTCCAAAAATTCACTCGGAGTATTTCCCGTAGGCACAAAGGAAATACCTACACCTTTTTCTTTCCAATGTTCCCAAGGATATACGTTACTCGGGTATTCGTTTTCCAGAACAAGTATGCGGGTTCCGGATTTGAGTCCTATACTATGGGAATAGAGATTGATCCCTTCGGAAGTATTATGAATGAGTCCTATGGATTTGGGGGAGCAGTTCAAAAGTCCGGCCAATTGTTCCTGCAAGATCACTCTGATTTTCGGTTCCGAATATCTGGGGGCAAAAATCCCGAATCGGGAATATTCATCAAAATAGTCCGCCATCACTGAGGCTGCGAAACTGGAAACGGGAGAAATTCCACAAAAATTCAGCCAAATGGAGTCATTTTGAATCGGGTAGAGCTTGGAAACTTCCTCCCAGTCTTTCGGAATGGGAAAAGTAGGCAATTTTGGTTCGGAAGAAGTCATTGAAAGAAAGAAATATCTGTAGCGACAGGCGAGAAAAGTAAAAAATTATGGAAGAGCCATGCTCGCATGCAGTGTAACTCTCTCCCGATCCGCGTTTTCGCATAATATTTCCCTCTACCGCAAACTTCTCGGGGAAAAAACCAAGTTTGCAGGAATTGTAAAGTCCAACGCCTATGGCCATGGTCTTTTGGAAACCGCCGGTGTGGTGCTTGAGGCGGGAGCCGATCTACTTGGGGTCAATTCCCTGGAAGAAGCCACCCTTTTACGAAAATCCTTTCCAAAACCCACGATCCTGATTATGGGTTCCGTTCCGAATCTGAGCTCCCGCTCACAGGAATTAGCCGACCCGAATTTTTGGGTATTGGTTTCCCGGGTGGAAGAGGTGGAACTCCTTTCCCGATTGTCCCCTGCCCCCAAGATTCATTTCAAATTGGATACGGGAATGTCCAGACTGGGAGAATCTTACCTTCATTGGAAAGAAATCGCTACCGAAATCAAAAACAAAAATTTGCCTCTTGCAGGACTTGCCACACATTTTGCCAGTACGGAAGATTTTACGGAACATTCCTATTCTATGTTTCAATTGAATCGTTTCCAAGAAGGAATCGAATTGTTTCGTTCTTTGGGATTTAAAGATTTGATTTGTCACTGCGCTTCTTCCGCCTCAGCGATGTTATTTCCCGAGGCAAGGATGGATATGGTTCGTGTGGGAATTTCCATGTACGGGCTTTGGCCGAGTTTGGAAACAAAACTTTCCCTTTCTCAGATGGGAAAAGAATTCGGAATGTTAAAACCTGCACTTACCTGGAAAACCAAAATCCAACACATCCAGTCTCTTCCGAGCGGTGCCTTTGTGGGTTATGGTTCCACTTACAAAACCACTTATCCTACAAGACTTGCCGTGGTTCCCGTGGGTTATTACGAAGGATTGGACCGAAAACTATCTAATCATGGTTATATGCTCGTTCACGGAGAAAGGGCGAAAATACTTGGCCGTATCTGTATGAATATGACTATGATCGAAATCACACATATCCCTGAAGTAAAACTGAACGATGAAGTCGTGATCATCGGCCGCTCGGGTAAAGAAATCATCACGGCGGATGATCACGCTCTTTGGACTAATACCATCAATTACGAAGTTGTTACAAAAATATTAGATCGTTTTCCAAGAACGATCGTTGATTAGAGGAAAATATGATACCCAGACAGAGTTATGAATGGAAAAACCATCGCATCACTTATGTAAAACACCCTGCCGCCTCACCCAAGTTAAAGGAAAAAATCGTTCTCATAGGAGGATGGTGTTCTGCAGCGGATTATTGGAAATTGAATATTCCTTTCTTCCAGCAATTCGGAGAAGTGATCGAATTGGATCTGATCGGGCATTACCCCGCTGAGATTCTGGATTACAAAAAGAAACTCACCTTACAAGAATTTTTGGAAGCACAGGCAAATGCGATTTGGGAATCGGCAGGAGAAAAAGACATCACTCTAGTAGGTCATTCTACCGGAGGAATGGCAGTTCTTGCCATTGCGGCCCTTTTTCCCGGAAGAATCAAACAAGTGATTTGTATCGCTCCTTATGTGCACGGACCGGTACGAGGCCCTTTGAAATTGGGGATTTTGGGCCTTCGGGCCAATTTGGGATTATTCTTTGATATGGGATTCAAACTGGGAAAGTCCATTCCCAAAGTATTGAATTTGGGATTTTCTTTCGGAGTTTACGACTCCAAAGAATTTCATTCCAATCCGGAAATCAAATCCTTCATCGAAGAATATTATCCTCAATTTGAGCATTTAAACCCCAGAAATATACTGATGATTTTGGAAATGTTGGATCGTGCCGATATCCGCCCTATTGTATTCGGCAATGAAGTACCTATTTTGATGTTGAGAGGAGAGGACGATCCCGTCATTCCCGGAAAAGATGTGGAAGAACTGGAACGAACCACTCCGAATGTCAAAGCGATTCGTTTCGCAGAATGCGGACATTTTGTACACTTAGAGAAGAAACAAGCATTCGAAAAAGTGATCACCGATTTTTTTATCAGTAAAAAACAATCCAGATTGAAAAAATCATTTTTTTAAAAATAAGGAATGTTGTAAAGCCGGCAATTTATGCCGGATCTCATGCAAAGATTCCAAATTGATTTCAGCGATTGCAAAACCCGGTTCTTTGCCTGCATCCGCAAGTACCGTCCCCCAAGGTGAAACGATGAGAGAATGCCCGTAGGTTTTTCTTCTTCCATGCGGATCATGAGTTCCCGTTTGCCCTGGGGCAATGATAAACATGAAGTTTTCAATCGCACGGGCTCGAAGTAGTACTTCCCAGTGCGCCTCACCGGTAGGTGCTGTAAACGCAGCGGGCAAAAAACATATTTCACAACCGTTATGGGATAGATCGCGAAACAATTCCGGAAATCGAATGTCGTAACAAATGGCGGAAGAAATTTTACCCAGTTCCGTTTCTATTACGGGAGGAATTTTTCCGCCGCTCATTGTGGATCTGGATTCACTGTAACTGAATCCGTCTCCTACTTCCGCATTGAAAAGATGAGCTTTGTAATACCTGAATATTTCCGATCCGGATGGATCGAAAAGCAAAGCCGTGTTATAAACTTTATCATTTTCCGCGCGAGTGGGAAATCCTCCTCCCAAAAGATGAATTTGAAAATCCTTTGCAGTCTCTGAAAGGAATTGGGTGGTTTCTATTTCGATTTCTCCCAATAGATTTCTTTTTTCTTCTTCACTTCCCATAAAGGAAAAATTTTCAGGAAGGCCTATGAGTTTTGCCCCTTCTTCCACTGCCTCTTTTATGTACTGCCTGCACTTGGTTAGGTTGTTCGCCACCCTTGCATTGCTGGAAACTTGGATGACTGCTGCTTTATAGATATCTTTCATAAAAAAACGATCCTTAAGAAATCACGGTATATTTTCAATGACCATATAGAGGAAATATGGAACTCCAACTGGAAAAAATCAATCATATCCTAGAAGCCCTTCCTTATTTGATCAAATATTCAGGCAAAACCATCGTAATCAAATACGGCGGTGCCGCCATGATCGAAGAAGACTTAAAAGCCTCCTTTGCTGAAGACATTGTTTTATTAAAGTATTTAGGAATCAATCCGGTTGTAGTTCACGGTGGCGGTCCTGAGATCAATCAGTTGATTAAATCGCTCAATTTGAACACTCAGTTCGTCAGAGGCCATCGGGTAACAGACGAACCTACGATGGAAGTTGTAGAAATGGTACTCACCGGAAAAGTGAACAAACAAATCGTTTCCCTTATTCAGGAAAAAGGGGGAAAGACCGTCGGACTTTCCGGAAAAGACGGAGGACTCACTCTTGCGGAAAAATATCTGATGGAATTTGAAGACGAAAATGGAAAGATGCAAAGCCTTGACTTAGGACTTGTCGGGCAGATCACGAACGTAAACCCTTCACTCATCCATACACTGCAAGCGGAAGATTTTATCCCGATCATTTCACCTGTTTCCGTTTCCAAGGAGGGGAAAACCCTGAACATCAATGCGGATACGATGGCGGGTGCGATCGCTGCTTCCCTATCTGCCGAAAAATTAATATTACTTACCGATACTCCGGGCATTTTAATCGACGGACAATTGGTAACAGGCCTCAACAAACAAAAGATTGACGAATATATCAGATCAGGCCAGATTTCCGGTGGGATGATTCCCAAAGTGGAATGTTGTTTGGACGCCATGCGAGGAGGAGTGAAACGAGCTCATATCATTGACGGACGCGTTCCTCATTCCGTGCTAATTGAGGTCTTGACAAATCAAGGAATCGGCAGTCTCATCGAATAAACACCAGAAAGTTATGCCTACAAAACAGTTAACACTTCGCCTTATTTCCGACATCGCAAGTCGAATCAATTCTACGGCAGACTTAGAAACCCTCTTAAGCGAGATCATGGGAATCACCAGAGACGTTTTGGATACGGAAGGGTCTTCTTTACTACTTTATGACAAAGAACAGGACGTCTTGGTATTCAATACGACAAGCGGTCTCAAGGAAGAATCCCTCTCCAACCTAACAGTGCCTAGAGGGAAAGGGATTGCAGGGATGGTTCTTGAAACCTTACAACCCGAAATCGTAAACGATGCGGCCAACGATCCTCGTATTTTCAAAGCAATCGATCAAACTGTAGGATATGTGACACGCAACCTAATCTGTGTTCCCATGATTGCGCAAGGGGAAGTGCAAGGAGTTTTGGAAGCGGTAAATTCCCAAGACGGCAGGGAGTTCAATCAAACCGATATCAGGATACTCAGATATCTTTCCGATCAAGCCGCTATTGCGGTCAAAAACAGATTACTCATCGACAAACTGAACTTACGCGCCAACGAATTGAATTGTTTGTATCAGATTTCAAACGCACTTTCCAATATCCAAAACTCGGAAGAATTCATGGATTTGGCGGTAAAAACCATTTCCGAAGTTTTACAGGTGGATCGGGTAGCGCTTAAATTCGAAAAAATAGACCAGAAAGGACTTCCCCGATCCAAATCCAAAGGATTTTCGGATCAGTATTTGGATGAAGAGGTGCAAACCACTCTATTCGCAGACCGTTCCGACTGGATGAACAAAGGTTTTAAAATCATTACGGCAGGGTCACCGCAAGGAATTTTACTCACTCAGAACGGAATTTTCCAGCACAGCCTGATGTTACTTCCCATTCTCAAAAACAAAGAGTGGTTAGGTGCTCTTGCAGTATCCGACAAAACATCCAGAACACGATTCGATGAGATGGATATCAAAATCCTGCGTACTCTTTCCAACCAAGTAGGAGAAGCTTATCGTGCCTTGCAGGTAAAAATACAAAGTGATCGTTTGAAAAATATCGATCGTGATATGCAAGTTGCCGCAATGATCCAAAAACATTCTTTACCGATCATTCCGAAACAATACTCGCTTCTTGAATTTGATACTTATTACCAAGCCTCCCGTGAAATCGGTGGGGACTTCTATGATATGGTGATCCATGGCAAAGACGAAGTGTCCTGCATCATCGCGGATGTTTCCGGGAAAGGGACACCTGCCGCATTGTTTATGGAGCTTTCCAAGACAGTATTGCAACAGGAAGTTTCAAAAACAACTTCCACCAAAGAAGCTCTTACTCGTGCCAATGAAATGATCCAAGACAAGTCAGGGTTCCTCATGTTTGTGACCGCGATGCTTGTTCGAATCAATATGACCAAAAAAGAAATCATGTTCTCTTCTGCCGGTCATAACTTGCAGATTCTTTACCAAAAGAAACACCATAAGATCCAACATCTTTCCGGAAAAGGCCAACCTATGGGGATTAGCAATTGCGAATTCTCGGAACATACGATGGCCTACTTACCCGGAGACCTGCTTGTGCTCTATACGGATGGGGTAACGGAAGCGATGAATTCCAAAGAAGAACTTTTTTCAGAGGAACGATTGGAATCCGTAGTTCTATCTCATATCAACGATCCTCCTGAAATCATCCGTCAGGCGATTTTACAAAAAGTAAGCGAATTTATCGGAGATGCGGAGCCGCATGACGATATTACTCTCTTTATTATCCGTCTAAACTAATAGGTGTCGATTATGAAATTTACCAAAGTTCTTAATTCTATGGCGGTAGCTTTGCGCCTGGACAAAATCAATAAAGCAATGTTAGATGCAGTCATTGATACGAGAGTGCAAAAAGCCCTGAGCCAGTCCGATAAACTCAGAAAAGAACAAGATAAACTCAAAGAAAAAGAATTCAAAAAGAAGCTGGAAGAGATGCAAAGATCGCATGAGACCAGTTTTGATCATTACAGATCGGAAACGGAAAATCTAATCTCCACTTTCAAAAATCAAATCCTGATGGAAAAGAAGGAAGTATTGAAAGAACGGGAAGTCGTGAAAGAAATGCAAAGGCAAGCGATGATTCGCGACAATCGTTTCCAACATTACATCCTTCGATTCAAAGAGATTTTATTTATCAATAAGAAAGTCGTAGAGACCATTCAAAACCTTGTGAAAGTGGAATCCAATATCGAAGATCTATTGCACGAAATCGACAACTACGATGAAAGCAAGTTTATTAAAAAACCTGCCGTCATGATCGATTCCGAATTTTTCGATGAACTCAACCAGAAAGAAGAAGAAATCCGGGACAATATCCTGAAGTTCCAAAAGAAAGTGGAAAATAGATAATCAGTTTATCGCCTTCATTGAGTTTGGTTGTCCCGTCGAAGCAAGCAAGGCTCTCCAAAGTGTACTTCTTTCCGGTTTCAGCACTTTTCTTTCCGCTATGGCAAGGGTGATCGGCATCACTGTAAAAACATTGTTCCAAATCCCGACTACACATCCTGTCTTTCCTGCAAATGCCGCATGTACCGCGTTTTGCGCTAAAAATCCGCAAAATACGGAATCTTCCGCCGTAGCCGGAACAGAACGGATGATATAACTCGGATCAATGTATTTCAAATTGATGGTTTGATTTTCTCTTTTGAAATAATCCGATATTTTATCTTTGATGAAAAGACCGATGTCCGAAAGTTTTTTATTCCCCGACGGATCCATCTCCCCTTTGTCCTCAAAAAATTTCTGCCCTGCTCCTTCCGCGAGAATAATCACCGCATGACCCCGTTTCTGAATTCTATCTTTCAAAGTTTCAAAAAACGCACCTTTGCCTTCCAAATCAAAATCGGATTCGGGAATCAAAACAAAGTTTACGTTTTTCGAAGCAAGGGCCGCATTCACTGCAATAAAACCGGAATGCCTTCCCATTAACTTGACCAGCCCTATCCCGAATGGAGCTCCTTTTGCTTCTTCATGAGCACAATTGACCGCTTCTACCGCCTTACTAAATGCAGTCGAAAACCCGAACGTTTTTTGAACATAGTTGATATCATTATCGATTGTTTTGGGAATTCCGATCACAGCGATCTCTTCCTTTCTTTTTTTCACTTCATCCTGAATGGCTTGTGCTCCCCGGAGTGTTCCGTCACCACCGATGCAAAAAAGCATTTTTACACCATACAGACATAAGGTGTCGACCATATCGTTTGTGGACTGATTTCCCCGGGAAGAACCAAGAATCGATCCGCCGAAGTTCATAATATGAGCCACTTTATCGGGAGTCAGTTCAATCGGTCGATGCCCTGATTTTTTCACCATACCTTCATAACCGAAAGGAAAACCCAAAATACGCGGAACTTTATAACGATAATGAAGCTCCATCACAAGTGCGCGGATCACATCGTTGATCCCCGGACAGAGTCCACCGCATGTTACGATACCTGCCGTCACATCGGAAGGGTTAAAATAAATCTTTTCCCTAGGACCGGCCTGTTCAAAAAAGATAGGGCTGTTCCTAACCGTATGAATGGCTTCTTCTTGCCCCGAAAATACAGTCTGGAAAAGCACAACCGACTTCTCATCCGTCCAGTAATCATACCCTGCCGGGTTGGGATAAAGGCAGTCACCGAATTGTTCTACTTTGGTATCGTTTTGATTCATTTCCCAGAGTTTTATCAAAAAAACACAGTAGGGAAAGCAAATTTCATTGCAATTCTCAAGATTTTTCGATGATATTCCTATAGATGAAAAATTTGACCGTCATCATTATCCTTTTGATACCCTTCTTGACGGTCGCTCTATTGGCGCAAGGGTTGCCTTTCTTTTCCAGCTATTCTTTTTCCGACCCTAGACCCGGTCTTTTCCAAGTGAATGCTTCACCAAATTACAGTGAGGTGAGATCCTTATCCATACCTTTCCGCTTCCCAGCGGAACTGGAATTGGGAAGACTGCCGGTAGGTGCAAACAAAGACCAAACCGATCCTATGTCTGGGATTCAGATTTTTTCTCCGGTCATTCCTTTTTCCAGCACCAACCCTTACCGAAATCCGGAAGGGAGTTTTGACGTAGTCAACCGATCTGCAAACTCCGCTTTATTGTCCTACCAACCCAATGTAACATACATTACATTCAGAAGAGGATTCAGTTTCGATATGGGGCTTAGTTTCGGTATGTCTTTGAACGGAGGAGGACTTACTTACATTGACGTTTCCGAAACCAAGATGCGCCTCAGTTACCGTTTGAACCGTAATATTTTTTCTTTTTTGAAAAACTCCCGCTGGGAATTGTTTTTGCAGTTATCGGAGCTCCATCGTTTTGATTCCGATTCTTTTTCCAAAAACTTCAATACCGCTTTAAAAGTCCAAGACCCTTCCAGGACAAATTTCATCGGTCGCCAAATCTATGTTACGCCGGGGATCAGTATCTCCAATAGCAATTTGGTATTTGAAGGTATGGTAAAGGTTCCTTTGAATGCCCGTGAAGCGAGTCGCACTTTGGACGATCTCTGGGCTCCCGAAATCCAGGGAAATTTAGGTCTGAAATATCTTTTGCCGGTTCGCGCTTCCGAAAAGTTTTAATTCGAAGTCTTTTTTTTCCAAGCTAGGTAAAAATCCTGTTTGGAAATCTTTTCCTTTGATCTGCCGATCCGAAGGCTATCTTCTCCCTTTTCCGTATTCCAAGAAAGTTTTGTTTCTTCCACAGGACAATTCGCTTCTTCACATCTTGATTCGAATATGGAAATGGATAGTCCTTCGGGAAGATTCGTATATTCTCCGATCCAATCCTTTAATTTGGAATGAAAGGGGAATCCCTTCTCCAGAGATACTTCCCCTTGAAAGTTCCAGCCGTGATCGTGATTCATAAGTATTGCCTATGATTTAGACAGTGCCGGCTTCTTATTCGGATCATAATTTAAGTAAGGGGAAAGCCATCTTTCGATCTCGGATTTTTCCATACCTTTTCTTTCCGTATAATCAATGATTTGGTCTTCGTTTATTTTACCAATTGCAAAGTATCTGGATTCAGGATTGGAAAAATAATATCCGCTCACGGAACTCGCAGGCCACATTGCGCAACTTTCCGTTAGTATAATACCTGTATATTTTTCCACATCCATCAATTTCCAAATCTTCGGTTTTTCCGTATGGTCAGGGCAAGCCGGATAACCGGGAGCAGGACGGATCCCTTGGTATTTTTCACGAATCAAATCTTCACTGGATAAGTTTTCGTCTTTGCCGAATCCCCATTCAATTCGCATCCAATGGTGCATATATTCCGCAAATGCTTCGGCAAACCTGTCAGCCAGAGCCTTTACAAGAATGGAATTATAATCATCATGATCTTTTTCATATTCCTTTGCAATTTCATCCACGCCGTGGCCTGTAGTTACTGCAAAAAAGCCAAGATAATCCTGTTTTTTGAATTCCTTAGGAGCGATAAAATCAGCCAAACTATAATTAGGTTGTCCAGCTAGTTTCGTGCTTTGCTGGCGCAACATCGGAAATTTTTCAAGGAGTACCGACTTGGATTCATCAGAATATACTTCCAGAGTCTCACCTACCGCATGTGCCGGGAATATACCAACAACCGCTCTCGGCTTCAATCTCTCGTCCTTCAACATCTTTTCCAACATGACTTTCGCATCGTTATAAAGAGTGGTGGCTTCTTTTCCGATCACAGGATCCTTTAGGATTTGCGGGAATCTGCCTTTCAATTCCCAAGCGAGGAAAAAAGGAGACCAATCGATATAAGGAACCAATTTATCCAAAGTAACATCTGTTATCTCTTTAATCCCCGTGAAAGAAGGCTTTGGAGGGTTGTAATTTTCCCAATTGATTTTGGTTTTGTTAGCGATTGCATCTTCAAAACTCAAAAGATTTCTTTCACTTTCTCTGGAATAAAATTCTTCCCGAATGCGCGCTTGGTCTTCTCTCACGGTCGCCACATAACTTTCCGTTGTTGCCGGATTCAAGACACCGTTCATCACATTCACTACACGGGAAGCATCCAGTACATGAATGACGGGTTGAGAGTATTGTTCCGCGATTTTAACCGCAGTGTGTGCGGGAGAAGTAGTAGCACCTCCGATAAGAAGAGGAACCTGGAAACCTAGTCTTTCCATTTCTTTTGCAACATGCACCATCTCGTCCAAAGAAGGAGTGATAAGCCCGGAAAGACCGATTGCTTTGACTCCTTCTCTTTTCGCAGTTTCCAAAATCTTTTCAACGGGAACCATAACTCCCAAATCAATCACTTCGTAATTATTACAAGCAAGCACTACACCCACGATATTTTTGCCTATATCGTGAACATCCCCTTTCACAGTGGCGATTAAAAACTTGGCTTGAGCGGATTCGTCCTTTTGATTTCTTTTCTCTTCTTCCATAAAGGGCAATAGATATGCCACGGCTTTTTTCATCACCCTTGCACTCTTTACCACTTGGGGGAGAAACATTTTACCTGCGCCGAAAAGTTCCCCGACCACTTTCATTCCGTTCATAAGAGGACCTTCGATCACTTCCAACGGTTTCGAAAAACTAAGTCGCGCCTCTTCCGTATCTTGTGTTACAAATTCATCAATCCCTTTGACTAGAGCGTGTGTTAAACGCTCTTCCACGTTCCCGGCTCTCCACGCATCGTCTTTCTTCTGAACCTTCGCTTCCCCATGAAACGTACCAGCAGCATCAATGAGTCTCTCGGTAGCATCCGGTCTGCGGTTGAGAAGTACATCCTCTATCAATTCCAAAAGATCTTTTGGGATCTGTTCGTAAACTTCGAGCATTCCCGCATTTACTATGGCCATATCCATTCCGGCTTGGATCGCATAATAGAGGAATACGGAATGCATCGCTTCCCGAACCGGGTTATTCCCACGGAAAGAAAAGGAAATATTACTAAGCCCGCCGGAAACTTTTGCTCCCGGACAAATCTTTTTGATTTCGCGGGTTGCTTCAATGAAGTCCACAGCGTAATTATTGTGTTCCTCGATCCCCGTAGCAACTGTTAGGATATTCGGATCGAAAATAATATCGTTAGGATCAAAATCCAGTTTGGAAATGAGTAGATCATATGCTCTTTTGCAAATCCTGATCTTTTCATCTTTTGTCGCAGCTTGTCCTTGTTCGTCGAAAGCCATTACGATTGCGGCAGCACCGAATCTCTGGATGGTTTTAGCGTGTTTTAAAAAGACTTCCTCGCCTTCTTTTAGGGAGATGGAATTTACAATCGGCTTGCCTTGGACACATTTAAGTCCGGCTTCCAAAACAGACCATTTGGAAGAATCGATCATAAAGGGAACACGGGCAATTTCCGGTTCCCCCGAAATCAGATTGAGGAATTTGGTCATAGACCCTTCCCCATCCAAAAGTGCTTCATCAAAATTGATATCGACTATATTGGCACCGGCTTGCACTTGTTGTAAGGCAACTTGCACAGCTTCTTCGAATTTCCCATCCAAGATCAGTTTTTTAAACTTAGGAGAACCTGTAACATTCGTTCTTTCCCCTATATTGATAAAACCCTGTTCTTTGGTAAGTTTCAAAGGCTCAAGCCCCGAAAACGCACTGAGTTTCGGTTGTGTAATGAGTTGTCTCGGAGGGAAAGAAGCAACCGCTTTCGCTGCTGCTTGGATATGATCCGGTGTGGTTCCGCAACATCCGCCGACTATATTTAAAAATCCCGCCTTGGCAAAATCTTCCATCCAAGAACCGAATTCGGCGGGTGTTTGATCGTATCCGCCGAACGCATTCGGAAGTCCCGCATTCGGATAACAGGAAACGTAACAATCCGCCACTTTTGCAAGTTCCGCGATATAGGGACGCATTTCCCCTGCACCTAACGCACAATTGATGCCCACTGCCAAAGGTCTTGCATGTTTTACGGAAATATAAAATGCTTCCCCCGTTTGACCGGAAAGTGTTCTACCGGACGCATCCGTAATGGTAACGGACAAAATTACAGGGATTCGGATATTTCTTTCTTCAAATATCTTTTCTATGGCAAAGATACATGCCTTTAGGTTTAAAGTATCGATATTTGTTTCTGGTAAAAGTAAATCCACTCCTCCGTCGATGAGAGCGGTAATTTGTTCGTAGAAGCTATCGACTAACTGATCAAATGTGATCGCACGAAACGCAGGGTTATTTACATCAGGGGAAAGAGATGCAGTTTTTACGGTCGGTCCGATGGAACCTGCAATGAATATATCCGTTTTGCCGGTTTTTTCCGTATATTTTTTAACCGCATTTTTTGCACACTGAACAGCCGCTAAATTGAGGTCACGGACGACGGACTCCATTTTATAATCCGCCTGAGAGACGGAATTGGAACTGAACGTATTTGTTTCGATGATATTTGATCCGGCTTCCAAATACTCCAAATGAACCGCTTCGATAATATCAGGGCGGGTCATCGCAAGCATATCATTATTACCTTTGACGGATAAAGTCCAGTCCTTGAATCTTTCTCCCCGAAAGTCATCTTCTTGCAAAGAATGCCTTTGGATCATAGTACCCATAGCCCCATCTAAAATGAGGATTCTTTCCTGAATGAGTTGTACGAGTCTATTGCCCGCCGGGTTGGTATATTCAAATTTCATTGTGTTATATTTATTATGATTACTTATTAGACAACACGAGGGGAATCCCTCGTGAAAAATTTTATTTACTCGGATCGATACACTTAGCACCTTTTAGCGGTGGTTTGGTGTTGACAATCACAGGAAACTTAGTCGCTTCCGACTGATTTACCGCAATGGACTCTTTATGTTTGTCCGGTACATCATAATCGGGAAAAATCGCATCGATAGGACACTCATATTGACATGCGTTACAATCGATACAAGTATCCGGATCAATATATAAAGTATCCGGCCCCTCGTGGAAAGCTTCCACAGGGCAAACTGCCGCGCAACTAGTGTATTTGCAATCGACACAAAGTTCAGTTACTACATAAGCCATGAAATCCTCCTTTATCAGATTTGGTGTTTCTCACCCGACGTATGCCAGGTGAGATTTCTTTTTTCTAGTAACGGTAGTGTTCCGGTTTGTAAGGACCTTCGATCGGAACTGCGATGTACTCTGCCTGTTTCGCATTGAGTTTGGTAAGTCTTACACCTAGTTTTTCCAAGTGAAGAGCCGCAACCTTCTCATCCAATTTTTTAGGAAGTCGATACACGCCGATCTCATATTTGTTAGTCCAAAGTTCGATTTGAGCTAGTACTTGATTTGTAAACGAAGTAGACATTACAAAAGACGGATGTCCTGTTGCACAACCTAGGTTAACAAGTCTTCCTTCCGCAAGAACGATGATTGCTTTACCGTCAGGGAAAGTGTATTTATCAACTTGAGGTTTGATTTCTTTTTTAGTAACGCCTTTTTCAGAGTTCAATCTGGACATTTGAATTTCAGTGTCAAAGTGACCGATATTGCAGAGAATAGCGCCGTCTTTCATACTTTTCATATGTTCCAAAGTGATGATGTCGTCATTTCCGGTTGCAGTCACGATGATGTCCGCATTTTCGATAATGTCTTCCACTCTTAGAACTTGGTATCCTTCCATCACTGCTTGAAGAGCACAGATCGGATCGATTTCAGTCACTACGACTCTTGCACCGAAATTGCGAAGGGAAGCAGCGGAACCTTTTCCAACATCGCCATACCCACAAACAAGTGCTACTTTACCGGCAAGCATAATGTCGGTTGCTCTTTTGATACCGTCAGCAAGAGATTCACGGCAACCGTAAAGGTTGTCAAATTTCGATTTTGTAACCGAGTCATTTACGTTGATCGCAGGTAGTTTCAATTCACCTGTTTTCAATTTCTTGTACAGTGCGTTCACACCTGTAGTGGTCTCTTCGGAAACACCTTTGATTTCGGAAAGAAATTGAGGGAATTTGTCATGGATATAATGAGTTAAGTCCCCACCGTCATCCAAAATCATATTCGGTCCTTTGTCTCCGTCAAAGAAAACGGTTTGTTCGATACACCACCAGTATTCTTCTTCCGTTTCGCCTTTCCAAGCAAATACGGGAATTCCCGCTTTTGCGATGGCAGAAGCCGCATGATCTTGCGTAGAGAAAATATTACAAGAAGACCAACGAATTTCAGCGCCTAACTCGATTAATGTTTCAATAAGAACTGCGGTTTGGATCGTCATGTGGAGAGATCCTGCAATTCGCGCGCCTTTCAACGGTTTTGTTTTTCCAAACTCTTCACGAAGTGCCATGAGACCTGGCATTTCTTTTTCAGCGAGAATGATTTCTTCTCTACCCCAATCAGCCAAAGAGATATCTCTGACTTTATAAGGCAGTCTTTCTGATTTTGTATTAGTTGCTGTGGACATATTGTCCTCCTTTCTTCCTTGCTTTGATTGTTAATATTTTAAATATTGAATCCGTTTGAATTTGGTTTTCCGATTCGATCTCGAAATTCGCGTTGATGAGCCATGACTCCAAAACATCTTTATCAAACCCAAGCCATAAGTCTGCGAAATTATCACGCATAAACTCCTGGTTGTGTTTTTCCAAATCTACCAGGCAAAATACTCCACCCGGTTTTAAAACCCTATGAATTTCCTCAAGCACTGTCGGTGGATGGGAGATATGATGAAGCACCATGGAACCGACCACCGCTTCACAAGTTTCATCCGATATAGGAAGTGATTCCAGTTGTGCTTGGGCCAATTTTACACTTGGATTATTCCCATAAGCGGTATGGGCAAGTTCGATCATCTTAGGAGAGGAATCTATCCCGAGCACCATTTTGGATTTGGGAAGCAAATAAGGAATCAGTCCTCCGGGACCGCATCCCAAATCCACAATCTGATGACTGTTTGTCGGTAGATTTTCGATGATCCAGGATCTGTATAATTTCGGATTGAGAGATTCTTCCTGAATGGATTCCCATTCTGCAGCAACTCTATCAAAGAATACTTTTGATTTTTTTTCCCTTCCTTCCAGAATCAAACTCACCATTCTTTGGTCTTTTTCTCTGTCAGGAAGGTCTTCTTTATAAGAAAGAATGAGATGGGTAAGGTCGTTTGAAAAAATCTCCGTACTACCTTCGTTTGTTTTGGAAGGGTCTTCCGGAAGGGAAGAATATACGAGAGATCCTTCTCTTCGGGAAGAAATCAGGCCTGCATCCGTAAGTATCTTTAGGTGGCGGGAAATCCGAGACTGTCCCATGCTTAGGATCTCAACGATTTCATTTACAGAAAAAGACCCAAAACTGAGAATATGAAGGATGCGTACACGGGTTTCATCCGAAACTGCTTTCAAGGCGGGTAAAATATGTCTCGGGCCAGCCGATGGTTGGGGGTATGTTCCCAGTTTCATTGCCAAAAGATATCTACATATCAAGAAATCTTGATATGTATGGTTTTGACAATAGTTTTTTTGAAAATTATTCTTCTGCGATCGCTTTGAGCTTACTCAAACCCGCTTCATAATCCGGGCCCAAAAACGGCTCAATCAAAGCACCAAAATAGCGATCTATGTATCCTTCCGCTTTCCCGGTGAAACCCCAGGTAACATCCATTCCTTTTTCTTTCGGAGAAAATTTCCAATAAGCCTCGGCCTTTCCCATATCACCGAAATCCAAATGGTTTTCTATCGTTTGGAAAGGTTCCGACTTGGTGATAGTCAAAGTGCCTGATCCGGAAACAGGACCAACCCAACTATAAGAGGCACCTAGTCCCGCCTTCTTTTCTCCAAAAGTAACTTTTGCCTCGGGATCCTTTGCTCTCCAAGGAGACCAAAGTTGATTTTTTTCCACATCATTCACAAGATCGAAAACCTTCTCTTTGTTTGCCTGAATGAATATGGTTCTTTCCAAACCGTACTCCGAAGGTAGAAAGAACCCACTAAGTAGAAACACTAGAACGAGGGATAAGAAACCAAAAAGAATGAACTTAATAATTTTCATTAGACAAGTATGAAATTCTAAAAATCAATTTTGTCAAGAAATTATTTCAGGCGTGGATTATGACTTCTTCAAATGGAAGAAGTTGATTTTTTTCTTTAAGGTATCCGCCAAATTAGCAATTCCATTCGACGTGGCTGTCATTTGTTCCAAACCTGCCGCAGTCGATTGAGTCAGATCGTTGATACTGAAAATCGCCTGAGCTACTTCTCCGATTGCGTTTTTCTGTTCTTCCATGGAAAGTTTGATCCCTCGGCTGATTTGGTTCACTCTTTCCACTTCATCGCTGACCTTTACATTAATCGTTAGTTGGTTCTTGGTGTTCTTTTCAATAGATTGAGTCATTGCATTGAAAGAATTCACTCCCTGGATGATTCTTTGAATGAGAGAAATCGTCGCTTCGATAGTTACTGTTCCGTTACTGATTTCTTTTTCGTTGGCTTGAATGAGTTCGTCTATGTCTTTGATGGAGGTAGCGGTTTTTTCAGCCAATTTGCCGATTTCATCCGCAACAACCGCAAATCCTCTTCCGTAAACCCCCGCCCTTGCCGCTTCGATTGCCGCATTTAATGCGAGTAAGTTGATCTGTTCGGAAATATTATTTATGATTTCAATCACACTCCCTATTTCTTGGGAACTCTCGCTGATCTTTGTTATGCTATTTCGCATAGAATCCAAAGAGGACTGACCTGTTCTCGCTTCGTTTGTGATATGATTCACTTCTGCGGAAGCTTCCCCTACTTCTTTTCCCATAGACTCGATGATTCCCGACAACTCGGACATCTGTTTGCGTAGGAATTCCACTTTTTTGAACTGATCTTCCGCTTGTGCATCTACGTTCTGTACGGCGGCCGAAATTTCCTCTATGGAGGCAGAGATTTCCTCTGCAGCGGCAGCCTGTGTCTGTGCATTCGAAGACAAACTATTCAATGCAACCGTCATTTCTTCCGCCGAAGCGGCCATGTCGTCCGAGATGGACTGATTCACCTGAACCACTTCAGATACCTGTGCGATCGTACGATTCAAACCTTGTGACAATTTTCCAAATTCATCGGAAGATTGTAAATGGGCATTGTCCTGCAAATCTCCTTCCGCCATTCTTTCCAAAGTTTTTTCAATGGAACGAAGCGGTTTGAAACGGAAATAGAACAAGGCATACATAAAGAATGCGATGGCAAATGCACCGCTGATGCTGAGGTACATTAGTCCGTCCAAAGCATCATAACATTCCTTTTCGATCTCATCCAAATCAATTGTGGAATAAAATTGAAATCCATATTTAGGGTTCAGTTTTTTGCGAAGAAGAAAGACGGATCCTTCCCAAGGATTTGTAAACGCCTCAGTTTCTCCTGCGTCCTTCGCCAACTCTTGAAAATTTTTATCCGGCGTAAGATCGAATAACAGGTATTTGGGATTTGGATGCCAAACCATCTTATTGGCACGGTCCAAAAGAAAAGAATAACCGGTGGTTCCAATATGAACATTTTTCAAAAAAGTACTTAATGCGTCCCCGATCAGAAAAGGGAATCCCACAATTCCAATCGTTTTGCCTTTATCATCTTTCACCGGAGCGGAAACAAAGATAACGATCTTTTTGGTTAGAGGTGAAGCCTCTGCGATTCCAAAATGAATTTCTCCGTTTAAGGCTTTATCGATATTTTCTTTGATCAAAGGATTGCCACTGAGTTTGAATCCAAGTCCTGCGCCCTTGGGAGATCCGGTTGCAACAACCGGATAACCGGGATCAAGACTGGCAACAAATGTATTTTCAATAAAGCTTGCAGGGTTTTCCAAAATCCTTTTCAGAGTAGGCGCTAGTTTTCCATACTGTTTGGTAGCAAATGCATCTTTTACCTCTTTGCTACCTGCAAATTCGGTGATACTGGCCTCAAGTGCTTCGAATAACACGCTCATGGCGGCTTCATTGCTTGAATTGAAATTATAAAGTTGATTCGAATATGCCTTTTCCAGGGAGTTGGCATTGATTTTAAAAGAAACCATCATGTATACGTCGCTGAGCATAATGATAGAAAGACAAAACATGATAGGAATACTTTTACCCAATCTTCGGTAGAAAGGATTTTCCTTTTCTTCAAATCCTCTATCAAACACATCTTTCTTTAAAAGAAAATGAGATGCTGTTTCCGTTCCCACAAAAGCCAAAAGAATATTGATCAGAGCAAGGAAGATCAGTATGTTTTCAAAATAGAAAGCTTGGGTCTTGGTAGTGACATCCATCATGAGAAAAGGAACTAAAATGATCGCGGCGGCAATGATCCATTGAACCGCTCCGCCAATGGCGAATATAATGGGAATTCTCGCAGCGGTATTCCATACCTTTAGATAAGCTTCGGAAGAAATGGTTTCTCCATTTTCCCTTTGAACCAAATAGTTTTTTATTTCTTTTAAATACTTTGCGATAAACCCGAAATGTACTATTTGAGAAGTGAGCGAAGCGACAAGGATGGAAAGTAAAATCGTAACAAACTGTTCTTTGGTCGGTTTGAGCAGAAAATAGGTAAAGATAGTACCGAGTGGAACGACTACCCCAAGGGAAAGACCTTGAGAAACTAAAAGAATCCTAAGGGAATATTGTTTGTATAATTTCATTTCCAGTGAACCTAAAGGTCAATGGGAATGGCTCTAATTACTTCTGCAACATTTAAAACCGTTATGATCTCGGAATCAAAGGAACCGATTTACTCAATTGGAAAAAATTAATTTTCCGTTTTAAAGTTTCCGCCAAATTCGCCATTCCGTTGGATGTTGCAGTCATTTCTTCCAAACCTGCTGCCGTAGATTGAGTCAGATCGTTGATACTGAAAATCGCCTGTGCCACTTCTCCGATTGCAATCTTTTGTTCTTCCATGGAAAGTTTGATCCCTCGGCTGATTTCGTTCACACTATCGACTTCCGTAATCACTTTCTGATTGATCACAAGTTGTTCTTTGGTATTGGATTCGATGGAATGAGTCAAATCCTGGAATGAATTCACACCTTTGATGATCGCCTGAATCAAAGAAATCGTGGATTCAATGGTTTCCGTTCCATTGGTAATTTCTTTTTCATTCGCTTGGATCAAAGAATCGATATCTTGTATGGACTGAGCAGTTTTATCCGCCAATTTGCCGATCTCATCCGCAACAACCGCAAAACCTCTTCCGTAAACCCCCGCTCTTGCCGCTTCGATTGCTGCATTTAATGCAAGTAAGTTGATCTGCTCGGAGATATTATTTATGATTTCTATCACACTTCCGATCTCCTGAGAACTTTCGCTGATCTTCGTTATGCTGTTTCGCATAAAATCCAAAGAAGCCTGGCCCCTCTGAGCCTCGTTTGTGATTTCGGTCACATCCTCCGAAGCTTTTCCAACTTGTCTTCCCATTGCTTGAATGATATTGGACAAGTGATTCATTTGCGCTTTCAGAATTTCCACTTTCTGCGCCTGCTCATCGGACCTAGCGTCCACATTTTCAACTGCAGCTGTGATTTCTTCAATCGATGCGGAAATTTCTTCCGCAGAAGCAGCCTGTGTTTGGGCATTTGCGGAAAGGCTCCCCAGGGCAACTGACATTTGTTCTGCGGAGGATGCCAAATCTTCCGATATCATTTGATTGGCGCCTACTACATCGGCGATCTGATCGATCGTATTGTTCAAACCTTCTTGCAATTTACCCAATTCATCAACTGAGTCGGGATGAGTCTTTTCCGTTAAGTCGCCTTTTTTGATTCTCTCCAAAATCATTTCGACTTTAGACAAACCCGATAGCCTACTTTTCAAAAGCAAAACTACAAATATATTGATGAAAATAGAACTCAAAGTACCTATCACGGAAAGCCAAACCATGGAAACGATTGCGCTTTTTTCAATCTCATCCACACCTATAGTAGTAATGAAATAAAATTGGTATTTTTCGTTGAACTTACGCATCAATGCCTTATGAGAACCGTTGAAAGAATACTTTACAAATGCATCATCCGAAGCACTGGCTAACCTTTCTCCGAAGGATTCTTTTTTAAAATCATATAAAGTGTATTTTTCATTAGGGTGCCAAATCGCGATCAAATCCCGATCCAAAAGAAGAGAATATCCGCTTTTCCCACCTAACTTCAGTCCGCCGACCACCGACTGGACAAATTTGCCTGCAAGAAAAGGAAAGCCTGCAATGGCAATCACCTCTCCCGATTCGTCTCTAATGGGTGCCGTTAGAAGAATCACGGACTCTTTTGTGACGGGAGAACGGAATGCCTTACTGAAAATCGTTGTTTGGTCCGTAGTAAATTTCAGGTTGTTTCTGGCTTCCGCCTCATCATGCAGATTTTTGCCAATGCCTGCACCATCGGGCAATCCGCTCGCCACAACGATGCCCGAAGGAGATGCTACAAAAGTATTTTCATATAATGCCAAAGGATCATTGTGTATCTTTTGTAAATAAGGAGAAAGTTCTCTCCATCGTTTTTCTTTTGTTATCTGAATAATCCGTTTGTCAGATACGAAGTCCAGAATGTCCGTTTCTCTCGATCTGAAAAATCGTTCGATTATGATTGAATTATTGGAATTGATATTGGACAATTGGTTTTGAAATGCGATATCTATTGCATTTTTAGTAGAGTTGAAACTAATTAGAACCAGCACTATCAGCAAAAGTTGAATCAAAGCGGAGATCAAAATCGGCAAAGACAATCTTAAACTTTGGTAATCCAAATTTTCGCCCTGATAGTTTTTGGGAGGTATGAATATTTCTTTTACGTATAAATTCCGCAACAGAACAACCGCTACAATATAAGCGATAAGAATACTTACAATTGCGGTAAAGATCAGTATCCCGGTAAAATTCACTTCCTGAGAAACAGTCGATTCTTGAAAAAGAAAGAAAGGAATCGTTGAAATCAAAGTACCGAGAGTCCATCTTATGATTCCGATCAAAACAACCCTTCCCGGCAAATTGGCGAGTCTGTTCCTTGCATCACGGAAAATTTCGTTTGGAATGGTTTCACCCCGTTCCCAAAGATTTAGATAAATTTTAAGGGGTTTGAGTTGTTTCCCGATGAACAACTGTAAAACTTGAGCAAGAATGGCCGCTAAAATCCCCCCTCCCAATAAAATTTTGAGCTGGTCAGTAGACGGCTCTATGAAAAAAACCACGAACCAAAAGGCAAATGGTATCAAAATGATTAGATTGATGAATTCTGTGAAAATGAAAAATTTGAGAGCGAATCTTTTGAACATTCTACTTCCCAGTCTCTAAATCCAAAGAGAATGGGAAATAAAATTTAACGATTTTTAAGATAAAATAATGGGAAAGAAATAATAAAAAACCAAATTAAAAGGAAATTTTTACACCCAAATTTCCCGAATACAAGTCTTGGCCACCGTAGATTCCTTCTGCGATGATTTTAAACAAAAACACATCGATTTCCAAACCAACGATCCCATATCCTATTTTCCTTTTGGAATTGCCGCTACCGTATGCCGAAAGTCCGAGAGTGCCAGACTCACTTGCAGAAAGTAACGCAGGACTGATTTGATTTTGGTATTCCCTAGGTAGATCGATAATATTGGCAGCCGCGGTTTGAATCAGGAAAGGTCCTTTTCTGGAAAGGGAAATTTCGCTATCACCCGTGTTCCAGCTGTACCCACCACCTACAATTACATTCAAAAACCAAAATAAACCGATTCCGGTTCGAAGATCAACATGAGTTGTCCTAACTTTTGTTTGGTATTCGAAATTGGTATCTCCGCCCCACTTTCCTTTGACTCCGTTTGTTTCTATCGTTGCAGCCTTCCCTTCCAAATAACTGAGACTGAAGCTTTCATTCATCACATGATGTCCGACCCCTAAGTTCACTCCATTCCAAGTAACCACATTGGCGAAAAAACCTACCTTTTCAAAAACCTGGTAACGGAGCATCCCTCCGTAACTTTTGACTGTTATGCGGCCTTCGTAGTTTTTATTATTGGAAAGACCTTCCAGTTGTTTTTGAGAAATGGCGGAATTCACTCCATGCAAATAAACCGAAAATCTGCGCATATAATGCTGATCATCAAACCCTAGAATCCACCCGAGATTGAAATCCAAATTGAAAGAAGGAATGATCGCTCCTCCCACGTTGGGAAGTTCAGGTAGTTTAAAACCGGTATCACCTACTGTTATATTGTCTTTTTTATAACCTGCGGCGGAAACTCCTACCCCTACCTGAAATCGCCTAACATGACCGGTACCGACGATAGAGCCGCCCAGATTGGCAAGAAATCCTGCCTCCGTATTTGTCTTCATTACTTCGTTTAAATACTCTTTTTGAAAACGGTAGTATGTATTGTTGGTTAGGCTCGTGAGGTTGGAAGGCAAATAAGCGCAAGATTTCCCTTCACAGGTAAATTGTGCTTGTAGGCTTTGCGTTTTCAGGATCACCCCAAATAAGATTATAAATATAAATCCGGTTCGTTTCATAACTGATTGCACCTTAGCAAAAAACCCTAGCTTTTGCCTTTATTATCCCCTACATCGATCAACAAATGAACGAAAATTTATTTCCTAATCATTCAGAACTTTTTCTTTTTTTCCAGAGCTAATCCAAAAGACTCCAAATAAAACGAAAAATGTCCCGATTGTGTGGAAAAATGTAATCGTTTCGCCCAAAAACCAATATGCCAGGAACAAAGTTGACATAGGTCCGACCGATCCGATGATCGCCGCTTCTTTAGACCCCACCCGCTTGATTCCTTCCGATACAAAAATTGCCGGGAGAACAGTGTTTACCGTTCCCATAAAAAAGGTAAGCAGGTAAAGGGAGAAAGGTTGGTCCAGTTCCTCCCATTTCCCGAAAAGCGCAAAATGAATGAATACCGCCAAAGAAGAAATGGCAAGTGCGATCGCAGTGTATCGTTTCGCTCCCAATTTAGGAACAAGTGACCCTGTCCCCATAAGATAAATAGCATATGTCAATGCACTCAATAGAATAAAAATAGCGCCGAGGGAAACATCTTTTGCGGCTCCTACTTTCAAGTCCTGGCTGTACGCAATTGCAACGCCCGTGTAAGTGAGTAAAAGCGCGAATATTTCTCTGGAACGGATTTTCTTTTTCAAAAACAGAAAGGACAGAATAACAACTAACGTAGGATAGATGAAAAGTATGATTCTTTCCAAACCGGCAGTGATATATTGTAATCCTAAAAAATCAAATAAGCTGGCAAGATAGTATCCCACAATTCCCATAAAAAATACGGAGAACCATTCTTTCCTTGTGAGTTCGGCAGGGCCCAATTTTTTCTCTTCCGAAAGGGCAATCCAAATCAGGAAAGGAAAAGCAAATAACATTCTAAAGAATAAAGAAGTAAGCGCACCCAAAGGATATTGATAAGTCAGTTTGACAACCACCGCTTTGGCCGAAAATAAAATGGCTCCTATGAGAACGAGGATTGCACCCTGCCATTCTTTTTTAATTTTTAGGTTCCAGTCCATGATAGTTCCATGTTGGAAACGGGCGATTTCCCCGATACATTAAATAGAATGAAACGAATCTGGATTCTATTTCTGGTATGTACTTTCGGGTTGGTGACGGATCGTATTGCGAAAGAAGAAGAAATTTCCAAACCGCTTCTCAGAGTTTGGCCTGCTTTTCGTCCCGAAGAATGCGAAGACTGGGCCATCCTTCCCTATCTATGCAAAAGATGTATATTGCAGGGAAAACAGTACGCTCAGAAAATCTTTTTTTATGAATCAGGACCTTATCGTTTGCATGGATGTTATTTGGAGCCGGAAGGCTTCATTTTAGAGGAAGAAGAGAAGTGACCTCAAGGCACGTAAAAAGGCCTAGAGGTCACAAAAATCAGGTTATTTTTTCACACAACCCATAATGCCTGCAAGACCAGGGGAACTTTTCAAACAGTTTGGATCGAATTTTCCTTCCATACACTGCTCAACCATTTTAATCTTGCCTTGTTGTAATCCTGCAAGTAACGGTGCTGCTTGCGGGTTCTTTTTTGCTTCTTCTTCAATCGCTACGAAAGCAGAAGTAAGAGCCGCATCGCATTCTTCTTGAGAGTAAACTTTCGATTTACAATTTGTGAGCGAAAGGCCCAAAAAGAGAGCAAGAACAAGTAATTTTTTCATGAAAATCTCCAAGGATTTATGTTTCTTGATACAATCCTTCAAGGAAATGGATTTGAAAACAAAAAAATGATACATCATATTGCGATTGGTACTAAGTCTGTTCGGGTTCTAGCTGATTTTTACAAAAAAATCCCCGATTGTATGTTTTTAAAAGAAAACCTATATCCGGATTCGGATCGGATACGGTCTGTCTGGTTTCAAATTTCAGATACGATTCTAATGATAGAAGAAGGAGAAAAAGAATCTCCCCGAGCTATGGTCTTTCTTTACCAAGAAAAGAATTGGCAGAATTGGAAATCATTTTTAAATTCAACCTCCATCCGAGAAAGAACCGAATTCACAATTTATTTTTCGGACCCAGACGGAAACAAACTAGGTCTCAGCAGTTTCCCCGAGCCATTGCATTTATAGGAATTCTATGACAATCAAACAAAAGTTAGCTACAGGCACTTCTATTTTTACATTCTTAAGTTTGGGAATCATTTTAACAGTCATATCCGTTGTCATTTATAACAAAACAAAATCAGAAGTGATAGAAAACCTTTCCACAATCACGGACAAAATGAGCTTGGAAGTGACATCTTCCTTGTCGGGTCCTTTGAATGAGGCCTATATCTTGAAAAAAACCATCGAAGAAGGATCGATTCTAGACCGGGGAAAAACTCTCAAATTGTTGAATGTTTTGACCGCATCCGACCAAACGATCCTCGGAACTTACGTTGTTTTCGAACCGAATGCATTCGACGGTTTGGATTCCAATTTTAGAAATGCAAAGTATCATGATAGTACGGGGAGATTTGTCCCTTATTCCGTAAAATCCAACGGCAAAATCATCATCGAACCGGTAATAGACTATGATAAGGAAGAATCCGGATTTTACCAACTTCCTAAAAAAACCAAAAAACTGGAACTACTGCCACCTTTCTCGTATAAGGTGGATGGAGTGGATACAATGATGGTCTCTCTTGTATACCCGATTCTAAAAGGAGATAAGTTTATTGGGATCGCCGGAGCGGATTTATCCTTGCAAACCATTCAGGATTATTTTAGAAAGATCAAATTATTCGAAGGAGAAGGAAAACTAACCTTCATCGCAAACAACGGAATTTTGCTATTCGACGGATTTCATCCTGAAAAAGAATCGGGAGTCTGGAAAGACGAATGGGATCCGAATGTAAATCTTGCCATGAGTTCCGGAAAAAAACAAATTTATACGGATGACGGTTATCTGCATATCAGTGCTCCGATCCATTTGGTAAAAGACGGCAATCCCTGGACCATCCGCATTTCCTATCCCATCCGATTGATCACAAACGAAATTCGGTTTTTATTTTGGCTGGCGCTGATACTCGGTTTGATCGGCATCGTCATCTCAGTCAGTTCCAATTACATCATATTTCATAAGTTAGTGGATATACGTCTGCAGAACATACTTCATTTTACGGACAAAGCGAGTAAGGGAGATTTAACCCATTCCCTTTCCGAAATGAAAAACGATGAGATGGGTAGACTTGTCAATTCGGTCGGAATGATGACGGATAACATTAAACAGATATTAGCTGTCGCGCAGTCTTCCGGAGGAGAACTTTCCCAAACCACAAGTCAAATGGGAAAATCCATATTCGAACTTTCCGATCTCGCCCAGTCTCAAGCCGCTTCTTCCGAAGAAGCAAGTGCCACGGTGGAAGAACTGAATGCATCCAGCGAAACCATCAACGGAAATGTAAGGCAAGCCGTGGACAATACAAAATCCATTCACGAGTCTTTGATCACAATCCAAGGGCTTGTACAAAACATCACACAAGCTGTGGAAGGTTTCGGCAAAATTGCGGTCGAAGCCAATCAACGTGCGGAAGAAGGGAGAAATATGGCTTCCCTTACTTCCGAGGCCATCGAAGAAATCCAGGAAAAGTCGCAAATGATCACAGAATTTTCCGATGTGATTTCCAATATTTCCGAAAGAACAAGCCTACTCGCATTGAATGCTGCGATTGAAGCGGCCCGCGCCGGTGAATCAGGAAGAGGTTTTGCCGTGGTAGCGGAAGAAATTTCCAAACTTGCCTCTCAGGCCGCCGATTCGGTTTCTCAAATCAATCAATTGTCGGCAGGCGCCTTGGAATCCATCGACAAAGGAGGAGCACAAGTTCAAAAACTAATTCAATCCAACAGTCCACGGAAGAACAAAAAAGAGCCACGGACGAACTCGCCAACATGACAGTAAATATTTCGAACGGATCTCAGATTTTATCGGACCAAGCTGCAATTATGACGGAAAATTCATCTCGCATGACAAATATTAGTTTAAAACTAGAAGATGTCTTACAAAAATTCAAATTGTAAGGAAAGGCTTTGAAACCAAAGGAAGGAGAAATCTTTCCAAGCGACTGCTCACGCTAGGTTCAACTAACGAAACCTGAAAGGGACCAACTTTCAGAACTTGGAAAGATCGTGACTGGTCGGTTTTGCAACGACGCTGGTAGGCTTATTGCCCAGCCACCTCGCGAGTCAAAATTCTTGTGTTGTAACAACTACTATCCAAATAGACCACCTCCTTTGCTCATACCTTAGCTAACCTTTTCTAGTACTCTTGGATTTCAGTGTCAAGAAAACATTTGGCAAAATGGGAAAATTACATAAACATTGTACCAAATGGCAAAGGAAAAAAAAGCAAATCCGGTTCCGGTAAAAAAAGAAAAAGAGTCTAAGGAAGAATTTTCCTTTTTAGTAAAAATCAGGGACTTACATAAACATTATTATGAGGTAAACCTCATGATAGAATCAGACAAGGAAGAGATAGATCTTGTTTTGCCGGCTTGGACACCCGGCTCTTATATGATCAGGGATTACTCCACCCACTTACATAAATTTGGTGCCATTCATTCGAAAACAAAGGAGCCTGTCCGTTTGGAACAAACGGATTTGAATCATTGGAAAATTTTTTCCGAAGGAAAATCCGTTACTGTTTCTTATATCATTTATGCCTTTGAAGATTATACCGTTAGAACCAATTATTTGGACACTGAGTTCGGATTTATCAACCCTGCAGGTTTTTTTCTTTATCCCGAGAACGGTTTGTCACAGCCTGTGGAGATTCAATTTCAGGTTTCGGACATATTCTCAAATGTATACACATCCCTTTCAAAAAACAATTCCCTACATTCGTTTCATGCAAATGACTTTGACGAATTGTTCGATTCCCCATTCCACCTAACAAATAAAAATTCAGTATTCTTTGAAGCAGGATCTTGTCAGCACGAACTTCTCATTGAAGGAGATGTGCCCTATTCCTTTAAGGAAAAATTGGCGAACGATCTGAAACGAATAACATCTACCGAGATCGCATGGATGGGCGACAACCCGAATCCATACTATCTTTTTGTTTTGAATCTGAGCCAAAATGCCTACGGTGGATTGGAACATAGAGCTTCCAGTATTAATTTTTTCAGCCCCGATCAGATCCATGACGAAGAAGAATACAAACGTCTTTTGGAATTATTGGCTCATGAATACTTTCATCTCTGGAATATCAAACGAATTCGACCGATTGCACTCGGTCCTTTCGATTATCAAAAACCCAACCTAACAAAAGAACTTTGGATTGCGGAAGGAATTACCAGTTTTTACGATATCTACTTTTTATATCTTTCCGGTTTCATTACAAAAGAAGATTATCTAACCAAAATCCAGGCGGATATTTTTGCGCTGGATGAAACGAACGCAGAAGAATGGATGAGTTTGGAAGAATCTTCCTTTACAGCCTGGAACAAGTTTTACAAAAGAAATGCGAATAGTCATAACCTGAATATCTCCTATTATACAAAAGGTGGGATTCTGGTTTTGTGTATGGAACTTTTCATTCGAAAGGAGACTGCCGGTTTAAATTCCTTCCAGAATATAATGCAGGCTTTATATAAAAAGTTTTATATCGAGAAAAAAAGAGGATTCACCAAACAAGAGTTTTTCGATACTGCGTTGGAGACGACAGGTGTGGATTTAAAAACTGAATTTGACACGTATTTGACCAAACCGGTAAGGATTCCTGTGGAAGAGTATTTAAAATGGATCGGCGTTTTCCGAACGGACTCCGATTTCAGTTCGGACCTGGGGTTTCGAGTGAAAGAAAAAAATGGAAATGTTTTCGTTCAAAAAATCCTCCATGGAAAGGATACCGCTACACCGGACATTCAACTGGAAGATGAAATCATTGCAATCAACGGAAAACGGGTGAATTTTTCCGGCTTCCAAAAATTGGAAAAACAATTTCAACCGAAAGAAAAAATAGTGATACTTTTGTCCAGATACGGAAAGACGAAAGAGATTCTTATCGAAGTGGGAGGAAGTTATAAAAACAAAAAACTTTCCTTTAGTAGTATCATCCCGACCGAAATCAAACAAATTCAGAATTCATTTTTCGGAGTGAGCTAAAATGGCGAGTATTCTGAATTATATCCTTACTCCTTCCACAAAAGAGGAGATTCTTCCCAATAAACCTCTGCCTCTATCCAAAGGAGGAAAACATTGGATTCATATAACAGCTGAAAACGAACAGCAGCTTACATTGTTATTTCATAAACACAAAATCCATCCTCTTACCATCGAAGACATACTCAACCCAAGTAGTAGAATCAAGTTGGAAAAATTTCCGAATTATATCTTCTTTATTTATAAAGGATTTCATTTGGAGAAAAACCAACTTGTTTCGCGGAATTTTAATTTTATTCTGACGAAAAATCAAATCATCTCGCTTACTCTTGATTTTCGCGAAACAATCAGCGATCTAATTGAAAATTGGAAAGCGAACCATCGCATTTTAGCGCAAGGTTACGAATTCGTTGTCCATAAAATCCTGGATATAGAGACGGATCATACTTTGGCGATCGTCCAGAAAATTGAAGAAAAAATAGAACATTTGGAAGATCAGATATTCAACAACACGAGAAGACTGGATATCAGCTATGTTTACAGCTTACGGGGAAGTCTTCAAAGTATGAAAAAATGGCTGATTCAAAACAAAGAGGTTCTGGAACATGTGGAAGCGATCCAAAGCAGTTTTTTCAGCGATGAAGCGGATGCTTTCTTTCGGGACGTACGGGATCATTCCATCAAAATACTAGAGTTAGTTGATAGTAACATCGAATCGATTTCATCGGCCTTGGAAGCTCATATCGCGATCTCCAGCAGAAAAACGAATGAAATCATGAAAACACTCACGATTATGACTGCGATTATGTTGCCGATGTCACTTATCGCCGGAATATTCGGAATGAACTTTAAAAATATTCCTTCTCTAGACTGGGAATGGGGTTATTTTTATTCCTTGGTATTGATGATAGGTACGGGAATTACAATGTACTTGTACTTTAGATTCAAAAGATGGTTTTAATCCGGTTTATCGCTTTAGTGTACGGAATGAATTGCGTTACGAATCTCAACTAATTTGGATTCGTATTTTTCTTCGAACGCTTCTTCTCTGCGTATCCAACGATTCAATAATTCTTTTAATTTTGCATTCTTTGCCTCAAACTCGGTCGAGTCGGGAAAAGAAATGATAGTATCGTCCGCTAGCGGTTTATTCGGAAATTTGAGAAAGGCAAAGTCCGGAATCATCTTCTCCAATAATTCCAAATTGAATATAGGATAATTCGCCTGGATCCACTCTACAGTAGGAGGAATCCGTTTGCTGAAAAACGCTTCTTCAATGGCTTGGATGAGGACCCTTTTATTTTGAACCTTTTTATCCTTTTCGATTTTTTCTTCGCGTTCTTTTAACTTCTTTTTGAGAAAATTTTCCCTTCTTTTTTCATATTGAAACTGGCGATCCATCTGAGCATATGCGATAATGGATTTTGCTTTCGCATAACCACTATTAACAATAGGTGTGACTCCCAACATATAGAATAGTTTGTAAAACCAGGGAATGTAATTAAAATAAACGGATTGCAAATTCCTCCCGTAGATTTTTACAAAGTCTTCGTCTTTAAAAATCGGTTTTACATCCGCTTCATTCGTTTCAATGAGAGCCTTAAAATACAGGATGTATTCCGTGGTAAAACGATAGTTTTCGTAAATAAGCGAATTAATCTCTTTCAAACTGGCAATGTTTTTCAAAGCAAAAATAGCCATTTTAGCGTCCGGGTCCAACCACTCCGCCGAAAGAACATTCGGATTTTTTTTCAATTGTTCTACGATGATGATATCATTCTTGGTATCTCTTTCCAAGTTGATGCGAAGCAATCTGGAATCGAAATCGAAAGTACTTTCAAGCATTGTCAGATAAACTTTCAGCAATTTATCCAATTCCGTTCTTTGGCTTTTCTCCTGATTAACGGCCGCGATATCGCACAATTTCCGTATTACTTTGACTATGCGGAAATATCCTTTCTCTTTCAAGATCGCTTCATAAGCAAGATAAACATCCATTCTCTTTTTAATTGTTTCGATTTCGTGATTGTCAGAGAGTGCTTGCGATTCCTTAATTTCAGCATTCATTTCATCAATGCGGTCCCTTAGTCCCAAATCGAAAGACCTGGCTATCGGCTCTACCTTTGCTAAAAAAAGTTCATTCGCAATTGAAATGAAATGTTGTGCCTGGCTATCGAGAATGGAAAAAATTCCTATATTGGGAAGGACTATCAGCTTGGTTTCGGCATCCAATTCTTCCAAAAGCAATTCCTTCGATCTTCTAAGCATGAGCGGCGAGGGAGGATAAGGAAATTCATTCGGCAACAATAAGTGATCAATATCGTCTCCGTTAGTTGCCTCTTTGATAAATTGTGGATCGGAGATTTTTAATAAAATGGATCTCCAATCTTCTTCTCCCAACTGTTTTTTCTCGATTGCATATTTTTTAATCGCATCGGAAGATTTTTTAAGCAAACGGTGAAACGTATCTTCAATAGAAAGTCCGTCCGGGACAGAAACGCAAAACGGATATATATCGATAGAACCCAATCCATGATTGTAACGGATCTCGAAAAGTTGCGTAACGATTCCATAATCGATCAATTCCCAAAGATGTTCGAGTGCCACTTCCAAAGATATTTTCAACTTTTCAACGGAAGATTCGTTGGTTTGGAAGAGCGCACCTTTTTCAATTTGATCTTTCGTTGAAAGAGCTTCGATCGCTTTCATGATTACCAATGCTTCTTTTTGAAGGATAATACCCGAAGCCCTTCCAATCATTTCTTTGGAAGTGATAGATAGAAATGCGTCTTTCGGAGGGTGGGTTCGCATAATTTAGATAGAGGTAATCCCTCCATCTACAGACCAATTGGCACCGGAAATATATCCGGATTCTCTTTGCATTAAAAAGTTGACTACTCTTGCGATTTCCGCAGGTTCGGCAACTCGTTTAACGGGAGTTTTGTTGATAATGATCTGGCGATGATCCTTGACCTGATCCTCTTGAATCCCCATGGAAGTGTCCACATAGCCCGGGCTAATACAATTTGCGGTGACCCCGAATTCTCCCCACTCATCCGCGATGGATTTTGTGAATCCTACCATTGCATGTTTGGAAGCGGAGTATCCCACCGATAAAGCCGATCCCACGATGGAAAGGGAAGATGCTATCGAAACGATACGACCGAACTTGGACTCTTTGAATTTAGGAAGTAATAATTTGGATAAAAGAAAAAGAGAATCCATATTGATGCGGAAAATATTCTGCCACTCTTCCAAATTAACATCTGTTATCTTGTGGTAAGGTCCGCCGTAACCGGCACAGTGAACGAATCCGTAAATCTCACCACTCTCCTTGCATTCGGAAATAATCTTGGTGAGAGCTCTTTCCAAAACGAATAATGGTTCGGATAAATCGATTTCTCTGAAGGTTTCCTGCAATACAGGAGTCTCCGGTCTTTTTTTATCCAAATTCCAAACGGAAAATCCGGATAAGACGAGTGACCTCACGATCTCCCGACCGATTCCTCCACTACCGCCCGTTAGTATGATGATTGTTTCGGGAACTTCCATGATTACAGTATTCCTTTTTTCGGAGTCATATAAAACTCTTCCAGATAAACCGTTTCAGGAAGAAAAGCAAGATCATGAAGGAAAATCGCGGCGTCTTTCACATTTACCATATCTTCTTTTGAAAATTCCGGACGGCTATCCCAGATGGAAGTTGCAATGGCGCCGAGATAAGCATTGATTACCTTTGTTCCAAAAGGTTTCCATTCCTCTCTCAAAGCTTTGGCAAGTCCGGAGGCCGCATGTTTGGAAGCACAATAAACGGTAGAATTGGGGAATCCTAGTTTTGCCGCCGTAGAAGTGAAAAAAACTACCGTCGCAGGAAGGGATGACTTCAAAGCAGGACTCATAATTTTTAATACTCTCATAGAAGAAAATAGATTCAAACTAAAATGTTTTTGAATTTCAATCAGATTTATATCTTCGACAGGTGAAAAAATACCATCGCCTTGCGCAAAGTAGACGACATATTCGGTTTTCTCCTTGCCGGATTCCCAGGATTTCCATTGTTTTTGCCAGGTTGTTTCCCAAAGATCAAAATCCATATCAGCAGTAAGGTCGAATTTGTGGTTGGTATTCGGTATAAATTCGGTTAATTGGCTTTGTCCGCTTCTTGAAAAACCGTAAACCTCTATCTTTTGGTTGTTCTTTGAATCCAAGTGGAATTCGTTAAAAACCGCTTGTCCGATGCCGGATCCGGCGCCAAAAACAAATATTTTTTTGGATCTGTTCATTTATGATGGGCCATGACTTGAAAAAGGAAAGCAACTGCTTCCAAATGTCGATTGGCCTCGGTAATTGTTTTTCCCCAAACTGTGGGTCCGTGCTCTTCCACTAAAACAAAGGGAAGAGAATAATCCGGATGTTTGTTCAGAAATAAGGAAATGGTATCCGCGATTTTTTTCACTTCTCCAAAATTATAAAAAACAGCCATTTGCAAACTAGGCCGCTCCGTCCAAATTCCAAAAGCCTTTATCATCTCCACGGGAGGAATCGGAACCAACCGATAACCTTCTTCGGGAGTCAGCTTGAAATTAAGTACGTTGGATTCGAGTGTGTGAACGTGAAGTATGGAATTTGCATCAGTAAGATGATTGTATATGGAATGATGAATGGAAGTTTCTGCGGACGGTTTGTTCCCGTCTGTTGTTGAAATCATAGACTGAGAAGGGATATCTATTTCAACGAAGTCGTTGTTTTTTAATTCTCCTTTGTGTTTGCCCGAGGCGGTAATCCAAAAGGAATGTTTTTTTTCCGATCGGACAGATAGATTGCCGGCAGTGGCAAACATCCACTGCCTTTGGTAATACAACTGCGAGAGTCGAACCAGCTCTCCAATAAAACCTTGGTCACCCAATCCTATTTATTGATCCTCTCCACATAGGTGATGTCGCGAAGGTCAATTTTCACCATATCCCCTTGTTTGATAAAGATAGGGACATTGACTTCCCCACCTGTTTCAACGGTAACTCTCTTCAATGCAAGACCTGTTGTGTCTCCTTTGAGCCCGTCTTCCGCGTAAGTGACTTCGAGTACGGCAAAGTTCGGAGGAATGACACCGATTGGCTTGTCTTCGTAAAAAGAAACTTCTACGGGAGTTTCTTCTTTCATGAATGGAAGGATATCTTCTACATAATCCTTGGAGACAGGGATTTGTTCGTAATCATTCACGTCCATGAAAATGATATCGTCACCGTCTGCATAACAGAACTGCATTTTTCTCTTTTCCAATTCAACACTTTCCAATTTTTCCGCAGCTTTGAATGTTCTTTCAATAGAAGAGTCTTTGATAACGTTCTTTAGTTTGGTACGAATGAACGCAGATCCTTTTCCCGGGTTAACAAATTCGGTTTTAACCACGGAATAAAGTTCGTTTTCGATTTTAAGGATCATGCCCTTCTTAACTTCTGTAATGCCTAATGTCATAATTTCAATCTCGTAAAACAAAATCCAGGGGACTTGCCATGGTGTCAATCCAAGTATGGTCATAAGATGAGCCAGGAAGATTGGATGTGGCAAATGCAGAATCGAATTACCGATCTTGCCACGTTGAAAAACCATATTACCCTTTCTGAGGAAGAAGAATCCGTTTTCCAGGCCGCGCAGGAACAATTTTCGTTTTCTATCACTCCTTACTATCTCTCTCTGCTCCATCCTACTGACGCAGCTTGCCCCATCCGAAAACAAGTTCTACCAAGATCGAATGAGTTAATTCGCGCAGAAAATGAATGGGAAGATCCTTTGGCGGAGCAAGTTCATATGCCAATCAAAGGGGTAACCCATAGGTATCCTGATCGGGCCATTTGGTATATTTCTCATGTTTGTGCCGTTTATTGCAGATTTTGCACCAGGAAAAGGAAAGTTTCCAAGCCAACGGAAACTCCGAACCGGGAAGAATGGCAAGAGGCCCTGGAATACTTCCGAAACCATACGGAGATCAAAGAAGTGATACTTTCCGGTGGAGATCCTTTGACTCTTTCCGATCAACACATTGATTATTTACTGAGTGAATTAAGTACAATCAATCATATCAATCATTTGAGAGTTCATACAAGATATCCGGTTACTATGCCAATGAGAATCACCGATTCTCTTTGCGAAATTTTTTCTAAATACTTTCCATTGTACATTGTCACTCATTTCAATCATCCGAAAGAACTTACTCAAGAAGTAAAAGTGGCGATCGAAAAATTGATTCGAAAAGGGAATGTAACTGTTTTAAATCAGTCGGTTCTGCTGAAAGGTGTGAACGATACCGTGGAAACTCTGGAAGAGCTCAATTATAAATTGGTCCGATTCGGGATTAAACCTTATTATTTGCATCAATGTGACGAAGTTTACGGTAGCTCCGGTTTTGTGGTGCCTATCGAAGAAGGAATTCGCCTAATGTATGCTATCCGAGGGAGAATGTCCGGGCTTACCGTTCCCAATTATGTGAAAGATCTGACCGGTGGCGGTGGGAAAGTACTACTCGGGCCAAATTATTTGATAGAGAAGAAAGAAACTTCCTATCTGTTTAAAAATTTTAATGGAGGAGAATATGAAGTTACTCATTAGATTTCCGGTTATTGCGGCATCATTTTTATTTTTTCTTATAATGTGCAAATCTTCCCAACTTTCGGAAGTATCCGGCAGAATAAACGACCCTAAAGAAAATCGTAACGATAGCGGGAAATTTACGGCAAAACCAATCACAAAACTTCGATTAACCTATGATTCCGTTTGGTCCCCGAAAAAGGATTTTGTGTTATTGGAATCCGGCAGTTTGCACGAAAGCGGGAATTCTTACAAAATAGAATATCAAGATGTAAAAGCGGGCGAGATAGCCTGGATTAAAGTTTCTTCCACCAATCAAGACAACCAAAGATCTTTTCCTTATCTGAATTCAGATTTACCTTCAACTAACGCAACAAAGGTTTACTATTTTTCTTGGCAGGGCAGAAAAGCCAGTATACTAATGAAAGATATCTCCTCACCTGTAAAAGTTTATCTTCGTTGGGAAGGAATTTATAAGGGTTATCTAATTGTCGCGGAAACTGAGATGGATCAAATTACAACGGATGAGAAAAATGGGCTTGGAGATTATTTTCATCAGCATGTGTCGAATTATCTCGAGTTATTTTAATTGTTCCCGTTTGGGATCGTCTGTTTTTCTTATGAAGAGTTCGCGTTGTGGAGGAGCTCGGCTTTGAAAGTGGGATAACGATCTGTTTTGAGATCGTATGTTTGGGTGAGACGGACGGAGCGTAGAAATGGGGTACCTCTCACAATTCCAAACTCACGGACCATCGCCAACCAACCCATCTCCCGCCATTCCAATAATAACCCAAGCAAATGACTGCGAGAGATGGACAAAGCACTCGCCATTAAATCCATCTCGATCAAATACCTTTCATCAATACGAAAAGTTACTTTTTTTAAATCCAAGCCTTGTTTTTGATATGTGCGAGTCACTTTCCCCTTCCGCTTCGGGAAAAAGCCGTGGTAGATAAAATAAGCCGAATCTTCCAAAAGATTTCGAATAACGGTCGAGTATGTAATTTTGGGATTTCCCTTTTTCAAATCGAAACCGCTTGCAATTAAAAAAGAGGTACTACATGACGAGAACGGTTTCACTAACCTGGCCGAAATTTCCGCTTCGTCCGAGGAAAGTCGTTTTGAAACCCGTTCGAATTCTAAAAACTCAAAAAAATCCATAACCATCATGAAAGCTGTGGTTAAAAATTTACCCTTTTGGCTCCCTTTTTTCTCTGAACCATCAAAATATCCGAAAAAAGATTAGGCAAAAGAACGTTCTTGAACAATCCTAGGAATGAATCGACAAAGATTAGTTT
>NZ_AP025030.1 GCF_003114835.2 Leptospira kobayashii
ATGATGCAATTATTCAAATATTTTTCCGCAATTTCCCTTCTTTGTCTTTGTACTTGTAAGTCGACTGAAAAAGATCCGGACGATCCTCTTAAAAATTCCAAAAAATTAATCAAAGAAGGACATAGCTCTCTCTTTATGCAAGGAGCACTTCCCGTAAAAGGAACTAGTATAAAATTTATTCCTCCCGGAGAAGAAGCGGAAATATTTATTCTGGGAAGAAGAGTAGGTTTCGCCAAAGAAGAATTTTCCAAGTCGTGGAAAAGAGCTGCCGAGTCCGTTGTTATCATTAAGGACGGAACGAAGTTCAGTATATCCTTGGCAAATGACATTGATGATAAAGGTAATGAAACGATCCAACTGATTCAAAAGGAATTGACCCAGCCCGGAATTTATATTATGGAAGAGTCGGTTGCAAAGTCAAAGGGAATCACGGGGAACTCTTGGCAAAAAGGCAAACAAGCTCATGATGATATCATAAAAGAATCCACAACGCTTAGGAAAGAATGGGACGAGTGGGCGGATGAAATATTAAAGGAAGATAGCACTCCTGTGGAAAAAAATTCCGATATTTCAAAAAGGATGACAGGATATAAAAATACTTTCAAGGGAACCTTCTCCTCGTTTGTACAAGGTTATGTGGACATAGACGATTCTTTCAAATCGGCCTGGGATGAGTCTTTTACCGAAGTTAGCGGAGGAGGTTGGAAATCCGCTTTTAGCGATGTGAATGAGGTTCGTTCCAAAGTTTCGAAACAAGTGAAAAAAGCCTGGACGGAGACCGTTTTCAGTTACGGGAAGGATACAAAAGAAGGACTCCGTGACGCATCCAAGGACATCGAATCCATCGCTGACGGCGAAGGGTTTTCATTTTCTTTATTGAAGGCTTTTGCCAAAACCACAAAAGCGTTGTTTTACGATGGAATCATAGAGCCTGTCGGCAAAATTGGCGTTTTATCGATAGGATATATCGGGATAAACGGAGTAGTTTATCCCGCAACAGTTGCAACCGTAACTGCCGGCACGGGAGTTTACTTTCTTGCGGAAACGTTTACAATTGCCGGAAAAGGGATCGTATACATAGTCGCTCCAAATTTAAAACTCGCATTAGGTGCTCTTTTGGGAAGTACCGAATTCGTAACTTATGAATCTTACCATTCTTTAAAGGCGGGAGGGCAGACATCGGCTAGACTTATAAAAAAATCCTCCGGTTATTCATTGAAAGGAGCGGCCATAGTAACGGAAAAATCCGGGAAATACATTCTGGCTCCGGCCTCGCTTATGGGAGTCTCTGCATCGCAAGCATTAGTTGGCGGAGGTGTTGCTGTGGGGGGAGTTACGGCAGGAGGAGTAGTGACAACTTCTTCTTTTGCTGTGCAGACCGCTACTTTTGCAACGACCAAGACTGCGGCAATTGCAACCGGAACTACCGGAACGATAGCTTCTTTAGGAGTCGGAGGAAGTTACGGAATATATCAGGTAACAAAAGCAGTCGGTGTTCCTACAGGAGTCGCTTTGGGTAGTGGGGTTGTGATGAGCTACGAAATGACTGCCCAACTATCCGCACATTCCATCCTTGCAGTTTCGGATTGTTCTTATCTTGTGTTGTCTATGGAAGGTGGAAAATGGATTGTATATGGAGTAAAAGACGTAACCAATAAAGCTAACGGGCTTTTGGTTGGTGCTGTTGTTGATTTGGATCAAGCAAAGAAAGAAGGGAACGTGATTGTAAAAGTTCCTCTAGAGAAAGATGAGGCCGATAAAATATTCGAGCCTAAGAAAAAAAAGTAATAAGGCGAAATAATGAACAATAAAATACTAATTGTCGAAGATTCAATGTTACAAAGACAGATATTGATTCGCTGGCTAACCAAACATAGCTATATTCCGATCTCTGCAAATAATGCAAAAGAAGCACGTGAGATTATTTCTAAAGAAGATATAGAAATCGTGCTTTTGGACTGGGAACTTCCGGATGGAACCGGAATAGATCTTATCAATGAAATATTATCCTCTTCTCCTACGGGTTGGTTGCCTATCATCATGGTAACAAGCCATACGGAACCTGAAAAGATGAAGGAAGCGATTGAAGCCGGAGCAACAGATTTTATCCGAAAGCCGGCGGAAGAAATAGAATTATTGGCTCGTATTTATAGTGCGTTAAGGATCAAAACCCTCCAGGACTTGTTGCGTGACACCGCCATTAAAGATGCATTAACCGGTCTCTATAATAGACGTTATATGGACGAAAGGATAGACCAGGAATTTCAAAGATGCAAAAGGCATAATCATCCTATGTCGGTCGCTATGATAGATATAGACTATTTTAAAAAAGTAAATGATACATACGGTCACGATGTGGGAGATCTGGTTTTAAAAACTTTGGCTACCGAATTAAAAACAAAACTTCGTAAATCCGACATCTTATCAAGATACGGCGGGGAGGAGTTTGTAATTGTCTTGCCGGAAACCGGTCTTCTCGAATCTAAATATGCTTTGGATAAAGTGAGAGACCATATTTCCACTCATGCCATTCAGGACGAGACGGGCAAAACGTTTCAAATCAGTTTTAGCGGCGGAGTGGCAGGTGGAGATTTGAGTTCCGTCACCTCTCCATTTGATTTACTAAAAATTGCAGATAAAAATTTATATGATGCAAAACACCAGGGAAGAAATAGGATTATAGAATCCTAATATGCATGATGCCTCCTTTCTTAGTTTAAACCCGGATTTAATTCTTTCCTCCGTTGAAAGCATCGGCTATATTCCTACAGGTCGTTGTGTTGCTTTAAACAGCGTAGAGAACAGAGTGTTCGATATTGAAATCGAAGGAGGTGAAAGGATTATTGTAAAATTCTATCGCCCGAATCGATGGACAAAATTACAGATCCAGGAAGAACATGATTTTTTATACGAATTGAAAGAAGCGGATATTCCGGTTCTTGCTCCCATCTTGGACCGTCAGGGAAATTCTTTGCACGAATCACAGGGATTAACATTTGCTATTTGGCCATTACGAACGGGAAGAATCATCGAAGAATTATCCGAATCGGACTTACCTCAATTAGGAAGATTAATAGGCCGATTGCATCTTGTCGGCAAATCGAAGAAAACAAAATATCGTTCCTTCTTGACTGTTCCTGATTATGCAGAAAAAGCATTGGATTTGATTCTTGCCGGAGGATGGATTTCAAATGCCCATCTAACGGATCGTTACAAAAAGGCAGCTTATTTTGCATTTGATCGATTTGAAACCGTTTTGAAAACGAAACAGATTCCGTTTCATCGAATTCACGGGGATTGCCATAAAGGAAATTTGATCCGATCGGAAGAAGGATTTTCCATTCTGGACTTTGATGATTTTTTAGAGGGTCCTGTTGTGCAGGATTTTTGGATGTTACTACCGTTTGGCGAGAGGCGATCGGAAAGTGAGAGGGAACTTTTCTTTGAAGGGTATCGTGAGTTCAGCGAATTTTCATTAGGTTGGTTGGACTTGATCGAGCCTCTTCGTGCGATTCGATATGTTTATTATGCTTCTTGGATTGCAAAAAGATGGGAAGACCCGTCATTTCAAAACCTATTTCCTCATTTCGGAACGGATGAATACTGGTCTAAAGAAACCATGGACTTGGAATCGATGGCAAAAGGATTTCAAAGAGAGAGTGAAGAAGAGTCGCCGATTGCAAAGACTTCGGAAAAAGAAGAAGAACTTTCCAATAAAGATTTTTTTTGGGATTGGGAAAACTAAAATTTATAGCACCAAACGGCTGAATGCCAATGCAACTGCAAGGGAATGGGAGACATTCAAAGAATCGACTCCATCCTTCATTGGAATGTAAATCAGATGATCGCAAATATTTTTCAGTTTGAAATCGATCCCTTCCGCCTCATTTCCAAGAACTAACAGATATTTCTCTGGGAATCGGAATGTAAATATCTCCGACTCCAACTGACTTATGTTATTTGCTTTATCAGGTAAAGCGAGCCCTATGACAGGTATGTTTTCCTGTCGGTATTCTTGTATAAGGTCATAAAGGGAATCCGGTTGGAAAAAATGAAGAGGGAAACCGTTTCCCATGGAAACTCTTACGGATCTACGTAGATAAGGAGAACAGGATTGTTTATCGTAGATAATGGATTTGATTCCAAAAGCGGCCGAAGTACGAATGATAGAACCGAAATTTTCAGCATCGGAGATATTATTGCATACGACGATGGGAAATTTCAGATCTTTTTGTGAAACAGGTAGCGGCTTTCTTCCGAGAGCCATGATCCCTTGGTGAACGGAAAATCCTATCGTCTTTTCAAATATCTTTTTTTCCGCATAAAATACGTTAGTCGGCTCTATTTCTTTTTTTTGGATCAGGAATTGATGTTTCTGTATGAATCTTTCGGTGGCAAAGATACTTACTACTTCCAGATCTGATTCCAAAAGTCGAACCACGGTCTTTTCATTATCAGCAATAAAACAATCGGAAGTTTCTTCTTTGGATTTAAGAAGAGAGTAGGGGGAAACGCGAGAATCGGATGGATCTTGGATTAAAATCATTATGTCACATACGATAGAGTACCAAAGCCCCCACCCTGAATCGGGTGGAGGGGAGTGGCTCGTGGGCCTCCCCCAAAATCCCTACCACAAAACAGAAAATCTTTCCATCCGAAACATCAATCTTAGAAAAATTTCTTCCGAAAAGTTCGCCTTTTTGTCGTTTGTCGGAAGCTTTGCCCGCCTCCGACAAAAATGAAATTCTTATTTCATGTAATTTCGAGCTAGGTTTGCCCAGGTCTCCGACTGAGGGATTCCTGGTTTACGCTTACCAAACAATTGTAGAATCAAGAGTTCGTTTTCTCCGAAAAGCTCAAGTGAGGTCACATAACCATCCTTAGTCGGCTTTTCGACAACCCAAGTTTCCAAAATCAAATCAGCCCGTAAGTGCAAATTGAAAATAGGATCCAAAACGTTAAACCAAGGTCCCATCACTTCCAACTTGGAAACCGGTCCCGTATGGATTTGAATCATTCCGTCATTTCCGACAAAGATCATGATCTCTTGTCCTTGGTCACGGCATTCGGTTAATAACTTTTGAAATACATCATTATCAACTTTTTTAGTGAACTTACCTTGAGCGACTTCCAAGGCGGTTTTTCTAGACACATTGTACTTACGAAGCAAAGGAAAAAAATCGTGTGTGTCTTGTAATGCAGCCCAGTCGTTAAGAAAATCAGGAACGGAAATAGAAACAGGGGGCTGTGGTGCTGCCGGCTGTTTTTTCTCGATCGTTTCGGGAAGTGTCAAATCCGCAACTGCGAACTCTTCTTTTACTTCGGCCCAACCTTCCAAATTCGACTTGTCCGTTGTATATATCTTATGAATTGCTTCACCGTATTTATCAAAAAATTGAAAACTCTTAAGAACAGAATCTCCTTTGTTTTCTTCAGAATAAAAACCAAACTTCCATTGGCTGAGAAAGATCCTTAAATCGATATCTTCTCCCACAACAAGCCCCATCATTCCATTGACGGAAATATCTTTGTATTCCCCCTTTCTTTCATGAACGCAAGGCTCGTTTCTCGTAAGGGCCATCACATAACCGAGTTTTGGTGTCGCAGCCAAAAAACCGGCCCAATCTTTTTTGAGAAGACTTACCCCTTTTCCCAATTTAGTTGCAAGAAGCTCAGCTTCGCTCACTCCTAAAATTTTTCCCGCTTCGCGGATCCGCAAATTAGGCGTTTCTGTTTTCAACTTTTCCCATGATTCTAATAATGCTGTGCTCATTTTATTTGTCCTTCTTGATTAATTTCGGAATGATGATGTTTCCCTTCGGAGTCTTTAATACAAACATTTCGACGTCGAAAATCCGTTTGATATTCTCTTCTGTTAATACCTCGGCCGCCCCACCCGTAACAACCAATTTTCCGTCCCGTAAAAGAGAAATTTTGTCTGCAAATTGGTAAGCGGTATTGATATCGTGTAAGATCAGTAAAATCCCATAGCCTTGATCCGCCATATGACGGGTGACTTGTAATAATTTCATTTGGTTGGGCAAATCCATACTGGAAGTCGGTTCGTCCAAAAGCAAAAATTTAGGAGGGTCCCCCCAAACCTGGGAGAGAACCCGAGAGTATTGCGCCCTTTGTTTTTCTCCCCCCGATAAGGTCGAATAACTACGATTAGCAACATGAAGCGTATTCGTGATCGACATGGATTCGTCTATGATTTGTTCATTTTCCGAGTTTGTGGATTTATGAGGAGATCTTCCCAATGCAACTATTTCCCTGGTGGAAAAGGGAAATTGAAGTTCGAAATCCTGCGTGAGAACGGAACGGAATTTTGCTAAGTCTTTTTTTTTCCAAACTTCGATCGACTTGTCGTTTAAAAAAATCTCACCGTTTGTAGGAGGAATATCTCCGCATAATAATTTGAATAAAGTCGATTTGCCCGCACCGTTTTTTCCCATCAAAACATGAACTTCGCCAGGATGAATAGTCAATGATATGTCCGATAGAAGCTGGTGGGAACCAACGGAGAAACTCACTTGTTTTGCCACCAAACTCATGCTAATCTCCTTTTCCTTTGATTCAATAAGAATAAAAAAACCGGTGCTCCGATAAATGCAGTGATAATTCCGACGGGAATTTCGGCAGGAGCGATTACGGTTCGGCAAAAGCCGTCCCCGATAGTCAGCAATGCACCTCCCAGAAAAAAGGAAGAGTAAAGCAAATATTTATAATCCTGTCCGATGATCAACCTAACGATATGAGGAATGGCAAGTCCAACAAAACTTATATTTCCGGAAAGAGATACACATGCCCCGACACTCACTCCGATCAGTAGAACCAAAACCGATTTTAAAACTTCCACGGAGATTCCCAAATGCATCGCTTCTCTTTCTCCCAAAGCGAATACGTTCATGGGACCGGCAAGAAAAGGACTCGCAATCAAAGGAATCAGCAGTATCGGACCAAGCCGGAGTAGGGTAGTCCAACTTGCACCGCCCAAACTACCCATATTCCAGAGTGAAAGATTCCGTAGCTGCGCATCATTGGCAATATAACTTAAAATTCCGATACCCGCAAAACAAAGTGCATTGATGGCAATTCCGGTTAACAAAAGCGTATTGATCTCCGTCTTTCCATGGACCCTCGCCAATAGATATACCAAAAACCCGGTAGTAATTCCTCCGATAAAAGAAAGAATGATCACTCCCCAAACAGGAGGGAAATCCGGGATATTAGTACCGAGCACAATTCCTACCGATGCAAAAAAGGCGGAGCCTGCGGTAATCCCGACTAACCCGGGATCAACGATCGGATTTCGGAATAAACCTTGAGCCAATGCGCCCGACCAAGCCAAAGTACCGCCGAGCAAAGTAGCAAGTATAACACGAGGAAAACGGAGATTCCAGAATACTTCTTTTGCCAAACTACCTTTTTCACCGAAAAAAGCATCCGTCAAACTAACGGTAAACGCCCCCCAATTCGAAACAAATAAAATCGTGACGACGGAAAGAACGATTGTGAATGAAAGGAAGTATACTCTTCTTCTCCCTATTTGAGAGATTTCCATTTATTTGAAAGCTCCTCTAAGGCAGTTCCAATCCGCGGACCAAACCCAAGTAAGAGCAGATCATCCATAGCAAGATAGTTTTTCTTTTTTCCGGCAGTAGTCAATTGAATGCCTGGCAATTCCCAAAGACCTTTTTCTCCACCTAATCCTTCCAAGGAGATACTTGGGATCAAAATAATATCCGGTTGTGCTTTTACAATCGCTTCCGATGTGAGAGGTTTGAATTCAGCAAACTCGGTGATTGCATTTTCCGCACCGGAAAGTTTGATGATGGCGTCGGCAGGTGTTCCCGTACCGGAAACATACACATTGGTAGCACTGCGGGAATAAAGAAACAAAACCTTTACGGGTTTTTTGGGGCGGGTGATTTTCAATCCTGCCACTTGTTTTTTCAATTTTGCAATCATCACATCCGCTTCTTTTTCTTTGGAAAGAAATTTACCGATCAATTCGATTTTCTCGGAAGCTCCTTCAATGGTAAGTTTTTCCGGAACGATCAACATAGGAATATTCAGCAGTTTCAATTGTTCGATGGTTGCAGGAGGACCGGCATAATTGGTTCCGATGATCTTTGTGGGATTTAAAGAGAGAATGCCTTCCGTAGCAAGCGTTCGCTGATAGCCGATTTTGGCAATCGACATGGCTTCTTTCGGATAATAAGAACTGGTATCAACGCCTACGATATCAGATTGAACCCCTAATCCGAAAAGGATTTCGGTAACAGTTCCGTTCAAAGAAACGATTCTCGTTTTGTCTTGGGCATGTAAGGAAAAAGACAGTACTGATAGCAACAGGACAGGGAGTAAGTTTTTGAATCTTCTTACCCCGGAAAAGAGTATTTGAGAAATAAACATACTTACTGTTTCCGCGGGAAGGGGGCTTTTGTCAAATTATAATGAGAATGAGTCTCGGTTAATATGTTTGACAGAAATAGGCCCCATTTTCAAATGAGATTTAGACTCAATTACTTTGGAGACCAAATGAACAATCTCAAAAAAATCGGAGCAATCGCTCTCATCCTAGGACTCGCACTATCCTCTTGCAAAAAAAAAGAGGAAGATGATAATACCGGAGTATTAGCACTTCTTTATGCAGCAACTGCGACTGACCCTACTAAATGTGAAACACCAGGAGTTTCTGTTTCTGATCTTGGATCACCTTCTACAACAGCAGTTTGTACCCCAAGTGCTGGTTCCGCAAAACATTTCGTTGTGGAAGGATTGGAAGCAAGTGGGCATGTTTTTTATTTTAGCGTTGGGAACTTAGCAACTGATACTGCTGCTACAGTTACTGCCTCTTCTTTAAGCGCTACGGCAAACATTGCTCGTTTGTATCTTTATCCTTCTTTCGCTACTCCAGCTCCAATCTACGCAGTTCAGTATTCACCCAACAACGCAGCTTCTGGAACTAGATATAATATCACAGGACTTTCAAATACAGTGACTAAGACTGCCGCATCTACTATTTGTTTTGATGTAAATGACGCAGCACCTTCCAGAATTACATTATGGGCAACTGGTTTGAATGGGGCAGATTGCTCTGTTAAAACTTCTCTAACTGCTGCGAATTCAGTAATGAATAAAAAAGATTGGAATAGCACAGTGAAGTTAGATAGCCGAACTGCATTCATCTCTTTCAAAGATGGTGGAAACAGCGGAACAGCTAAATTTACAAAAGTTACAGCTTCCACTGTACTCGCGGTACAAGATTAATATACTTTCTTATCTCTTCCTGTAGCTTTGAAAATACGAGGCTACAGGAGGTTTGAAAAAACTAATCTCAATTTTTTCTTGCTTAAAAACCCTCTCATTTTTTTATGAGATTGAGTCTCATTTTTGAGGCTGCATTCAATTTATTTCTGGAGATTCCACCCATGAAACCTGCAAAACGAAATCCATCTTCCCTAGTATCGAAGAAAAATTTATCCATAGCTTTCGCTCTTCTCGCAATTGGTTTTTTAGCTCAATGTAAAAAAGCAGAAGAGGACGACAATATGCCTGCCATTATTGCACTTCTTGCAGCAAACGGAGCTACTACTTTAACAACTGCTTGTACTACCAACGTAGATGGAACGGTAGATTCTACTTTGTCCAAGTTTACAAAAGCTTCTTTCCCCATTTGCAAACCTGCTTCCGGGATTATCAAACACTATCGAATTGAAGGTTTGAAAGTTTCCCTTTCTCATTTGGCTTTATCTATTTATGCAGGGTTTCCCGCAAATTACACTGCTGCACCTTCGAATAACTCGTCAGGGACAAGCACTTTGGCAACAGGGCAATTCTCTTTCGATTTTTACTCTGGAAGTGGTAGCACCTCTCCTGTTCCCGGTTTTTCCTATGCTACCTTCGGAAGCTCTGTTAAAAATCTAACTAGCAATGGAAATACGACGACTGCAACACCTGCAGGAACAAGCTTAATCGATTTTTTTTCATCGGCAATTGATGTTTGCTTTGACCTGACTACCAGTACTCCTCCCCGTTTCACTGTTTGGGTGACTGGACAAAACGGAGCTGTTTGCAAAACAAAAACAAATCTCACTTTGGGAACCGCTGTAGTAACAGAGTCATCATGGGGATCTTCTACTTCCGCACTTGCTACGCAAAATTCTTATTTCGGGATCAGCTCCAATTCAGGGGTTACATTCACAAAAATAGTAACTTCTTCCGATTCCGTTCTCCCTTGATATTAGGATGAAGTATAAAATGAAATTTTTAAACATAATACCGATCGTTTTTTTCGGATTGTTTGCAATCAACTGTCCGAAAGAAAAAGCCGCAGACGATGGATCTGCTGCCGCATTACTATTATTAGTAAGCGATGTATCCAAATCCATACCGGGAATCACGATCAATGCCACATCTTCATCTGACTGGGCACATGTGAATTTAAAATCGGTGGATCCCAGCGTAACGGTTACAAATTCGGATGCTTGGGATGTTCGATTCAAAAGATTTGTGGTTGCAACGAATAGCGGAACGAGTGGAACCAAAAGCGGGGGTTCTTGCGAAACATCAACAACCAATTACGATGATCCTACCATTTCTTCATCCTCTTGTACAATCGCTGTAGATTCTCTTCAGTCACAGACAGGAGACGGTGGTTTCGGAAGTGCGAATGAAAATGCAAGTCCGAGTATGTTTCTTTGGTATTCTTACGATGGAAACACTCATATACTTTCCAGCAAAAAGAAAGTGTATCTGATTCGTGGTTCCGATGGAACCAGTTATTTTAAATTCCAAATGTTGGATTATTATAGTTCTGCAGGAACTTCCGGGTATCCGAAGTTTCGCTTTCAAAAACTATAATCACCTGCTTTGATATTTCCGCTAATATCCCCAACAAAGGGATGTTAGCGGGAACGACGAAAAATTCCGCCTTCACAAACACGAAACATCCTTTCTTTTCAAGATTCATTTGCTCGCAAGTTATGTCAGTTCAACTTGAGACTAAGACTCAATTGGACATTGACAAAGAACATCCAGATTAAATCCTTGGTAAACAAACACTGGCCACTCACTTCCAGTGTATTCTAAACATGAACAGAAATATCTTTGGCCAAAATTTCTCTATTTTTCTAATCATTCTGATTCTTTGTTTCTCCCAAAAGGACTTATTTTCTCAAAGAACCAAGCCAAGAAAGGAAAAAGACCCAGCTCCCATCACTACTCCTGAAACGCAAACTCAGACCCAGACGGAAAATAAAACTACTCCCACGCCACCGGTTACCAATACCGAATCCGGAAAACAACCAGAGGAAACCGCAGGCAAACACGGGGATTCGGGAGTTCAGCCCGCTGATAACAATCAAACGGATAGAAACAGCATTATCACTGTAACAGGCACTAGACGAAGAAATCTATTAAAAGATTCCACGATTACCACGGAAGTCATCACCCGAAAAGACATAGATGATATGGGAGCAAGAGATCTTTCCCAAACATTGGGAAATGTTCCCGGGATTCAAGTAAAACCGGCCGCGGCTGGTGAACGCGGTCAAACGGTTCAACTACAAGGTCTTTCGTCCCAAAGCGTACTCATTCTGGTCGACGGGCAAAGAACTACCGGTCGTTTTAGCGGTTCCATCGACTTGACAAGATTTAAAGCGGAAGATATCGAAAGGATAGAGATTGTAAAAGGCGCATCTTCCGCATTATACGGGTCAGACGCTATCGCAGGCGTTATCAATATCATTACGAAAGAAGCCAAAGAACCTCTCTACGCCGAATTCAGAACTCAAGGAGGAACCGGGAGTCCACAGTATTACGGCCCTTATATGGAGTTCAGAAATTATGCGTCCGTAGGCGTGAAACAGGAAAAGATTTCAACAATCTTTACGGTAGGATGGCATAAAGGGGAAGGTTATGATCTTACCAAAGACGCAACACAAGGACCAAGAAACGGTAGAACCGCTTCCAATGCATCCGGATACAATCCTTATCCTTACGGTACAGCATCGACTACGGCATATTTTTTAGCAACTAGAGTTCCCGGTTATACTCCTCCTTTGGAATCCACTTCAGGAAGCGCGTTCAATGATATGAACCTTTCCAATAAAACAGTTTACCGCGCGACCGATGACTTGGTGATTACAGGGCAATTTTATTATCGTTATTTGGATCAGTCCGCAGTAGACGCAACTCCACCGAGAACCGTTTACGACAGAAGAAACAAAACCCATGATTTCATGGGAGCGCTAAACATGGATTATGCGCTTACGCAAAAAGTCAATTTCAATCTAAACGCAAACTATTCCCGTTTTCAGGATTTATACACAACCGATCAACGCAAATCCGATGAATTGGATTCCCAACAAAGAACGGATAACGCGGTTTCAGAGTTCCGCTCCAGAATGGATTATAAGTTTTCGGAATCACATGTAACATCCGTTGGAGCGGAGACATTGCACGATAGAATCTCTTCAGCACGGATTTCACCGGATTGTAAAAGAAGTTTTCCGAATTTCTGTATCGATGACTTTGCTCCCGGTTTTATGCAAGGCCAAACTGTGAATGGAAACGCTGCCCGTTTCAGAAATGCATTTTATATCCAAGATGAATGGAGAATTTCGGACAAACCTAGAATTCAAATCGTTCCTGGAGTTCGTTATGATAATGACTCCATCTACGGCGGGCAAATGCTTCCTAAACTTGCCATTCGATATGATGTTTCCGACAAATTCAGATTCCGTGCTGCCAACGGATTGGGTTACCGCGCGCCTAGTTTTCAAGATTTATATTTCAACTTTCTTAACCCCGGTGTGGGATACAGAGTCGCGGGAAATCCGAATTTAAAACCTGAACTTTCCCGCAGTTATAACTTCGGTTGGGAATGGGACATCACAAAACGAATCTGGTATAGCACGAACCTATTCCATAACGATGTGGATAATTTGATCGGATTCAGAACCAACCCTGTAAGAGATCCGTCGGGTTTACAAATCTTTCAAACATCTAACTATCAGAAGGCGAGTACGCAAGGTATCGAGTCCTCAATCAATTTCAGAATTTTAGATCAACTTTCCGCAGGAACGGGTTATACATATACGGAAACCAGAGATGAATTGACCAACTTGCCTTTGGAAGGAAGAGGGCCTCATCGATGGAATTTCAATATTCGCGCCGAAGAAAAGAAAACAGGTTTGTCCTTGTCCGTGTTTGCGGTGGTTTTCGGAAAACAGGCATATTATTGTGTGAAAAATCCTTTTTGGTGTAATCCCGATCTACCGGATTCACTTTCCGGTATAGAAACTGCCATCGCAGCACAAGCAGCAGCAAACATGCAAAAGGCGCTCGGTGCAATTCCGGGTTATGTTTCGGATTATTGTACGGAAAAAAACTTATCTTATTGTACGACGAACCCTACTTACGGTTCCAGAATGGTAAATCCGCACACCAATTTAAACTTAAGAATTTCTCAAAAATTTTTCGGACATTTTCAATGGTTTATAGGTGTGGATAATATTTTAGATTCTTACGATTTGGTTTATAATCCGCAAAGACCAAGATTTTATTACTTCGGATTGGATGGAAAATTCTCCATCTCGGAGAATGATAAACCAGCAGCACCAAAAGAGCAGCCACAAACTCCTCCTCCCGGTTCCTAAATAAGATCAATCATATGAGAAGTTATATTACGATTAACCTCTCGCTATTGATTACGATCTCCCTTTATTTCTTTCTCAATCAGTCAACCTATTCCTGGACTGATTGGGAACCGGCATCTTGTATGCCAAACCATTGTTTCTGTGAAGATACAAGTGAGGCATTCATTCGCCAACCGTCAAACACCTGGTCATCGCTTAGCTTTTGTTTTGTGGGATTTTATGTGATTCTGGTCCATATCTTTCAAAAATCCAAAGGAGAGAGTAGATTCAATCGGTCCGCTTTATTTTCCTTCTTATTCGGCTTTTCTTTGATTCTGATAGGATTTGGAAGCGTATTTTTCCATGCTTCGTTATCCTTTATCGGGCAATTCTTTGATGTCACAGGGATGAATTTTCTTGCCGTCTTTATTCTATTATTTCATATCCATCGGGCTCGGGCATTTTCCAATTTCAGTTTTTTAACCGGTTATTTCATTATCAATCTTATACTTGCTTACTTATTGTATGCATATCCTTCTCTCAGACGCTATTTATTCGGAATGATTCTTTTGGCTTCCTTGGTTCCCGGATTTATCATCGGATCCACTCAGTCGAAAACCGATTCGAAATGGATCATCTATGCACTTGCGGTACAATTACTTGCCTTTCTGATCTGGGCTCTGGATTTACAGAAGATCATTTGCAATCCTCATTCCTATCTACAAGGGCATGCCGCCTGGCATATCTTAGGTGCTACTGCCAGTTATTGTTTGTATCGATTTTATCTTTCAGAAAAACGAAAAGTTTAATCGATTTTTAAAATTTCTCCATCTTGGAGGTGAACTCTCTTTTTTGCTGCTTTCGCATAGTCCATGTCATGTGTAACAAACATAATGGTCGTACCTTCCTCCTTATTGATTTTTCTGAAAATATCAATTACCTTGTCTCCATTGGATGTATCTAGGTTCCCTGTGGGTTCGTCTGCGAAAAGGAATTTAGGTTTTTGAATCAATGCTCTTGCGATCGCTACCCTTTGTTGCTCTCCGCCCGACATTTGACTGGGAAATTTATCCTTACAGTGAGAAAGAGAGAATTCTTCCATAAGATGAAGTGCATACTCTTCCGCCTGTTTATGTAGATTCCGTTTTCTAGCCGGCATAGTAATATTTTCAAGTGCACTTAATTCCGGCAAAAGATAGTGAAACTGAAAAACAAATCCGATAGCTTGATTTCGAAGTCGATGTATGGAAGCATCATCAATTGAGGTTAAATCATAGCCTCCTAAAAAATTTTTTCCATAGGTAGGATTATCCAATCCGCTAAGTATATATAATAATGTCGACTTGCCAGATCCGGATTTTCCGACCAAAGCAACGAATTCGCCCAATTCGATTTCGATCGAAATATTTTTCAATATTTGTTGGGGTGGAGTTCCGAAGGATTTAATGATATTTTCCGCAATAATTCCGTCTTTGATCATACCGCACCTCGAATGATTTCCACAGGGGAAAGATGGCTAGCCATTCTTGCGGGAATAAAACTCGCAATACTTGCACTTGTTATCGCAATTAAAAATGCTTTAATATATATGGAAACACTCCATGAAATTTGCATGGTTCGAATGACAGCCTTTATTTCACCTTTGGATGAACCGAGTGGAATACCTTCGATCATATAACAGCCAAAAGCACCCAACGCAAGACCGATAATCGCTCCTACTGTCCCTAGAATGATACCTTGAATTAAAAATAATATGATCGTATCACGGCCGTCAAATCCGATGGATCTTAATATCGCTACTTCTTTCTTTTTCTGATTCACAACCATATTCAAAATATTGTATATTCCAAAAGCAACTACGAGTATGATTGTAAAAGTAGTTGAATTCCTAACAATATCCTGCGTTTTGAAAACGGACAAAATACTCTCATTTGCCTGATCCCAACTTTCTACTTTGTCTTTACTATAGAAAGACCATTCGTCTGCAATGGAAGCTGCTTCCCGAATATCCGCAATTTTCACAACTATCTGCGAAATTTCGCCACTGGACTGGGTAATATTTTGGACAGATGCAATCGATGCATAAGACGAAACATCATCTACCAACCGGTTGCCTGTCCTCAATATTCCGACAACTCTCAACGGATTTGAAGTCCCCAAAGGGGTAATCACATTGATTGTATCTCCTACTTTTGCACCCAGTTTTGTCAGAATTCCGTCTCCAATGATTCCGAGCGAGCCTCCCGTATTTAAATCCTTTAGCTTACCTTGAACCAGATAATCTTCCAAATTTGTTACGTTCGCTTGACGAAGAGGATCAATACCAATGATTCTCGCGGGAGAAGAAGATTTACCATGAGAGTAAATAACCTCACGAGTAAGTTGCGGTGTGTAAGCAAGCACTCTCGGGTCCAGGCTTAATTTCTCCATCCACCCAGGAACATTCGTTAGACGAGAGCTGTCGGTTCTTCCGGAAGGTGGGGAAAGCCAACGAACCTGATAACCTTCAAAAAAAATATCTTCGAATGTTTTTTCAGATATGATCTCGTCTCTAGGAGAAATTTTGATCTGGCCATCAGAATTGATCAATTGTTCCGTAATCACCGTTTGGAATCCTAGCATAATTCCGGAAAACATAACATATCCTGCTGTTCCGAGCATAATCCCGATAATCGTCAGAATCGTCTGCTGTGGTCTGGAAAAGATTTGTCTAATCGCTAAAAAAACCATCTTATTTTCTGTATGCTAACACTTCATCAGCTTCAGACAGATCACCGACAATCAACTCGCCAAACTCCGAATTGATGGCTCCCAACTTAATCTCGATTTTTTCCTGTTTGCCATTTCTGATTCTGATTACCTTACCTTTATCTACTGAAATAAGCGGAACAAGAATGACATTCTCTTTCTTACTCACTTCGATAGCTACATCAGTTGTCATCTCTGCCAGAATTCCTTCCGGTAACTCGGGTGCTATAATCCTAACTAAGAATTGGCCGTGAGACGGATAAATCCTCTCCACTTCACCCTTATATACATGTCCACGCAACGATTCGAAACTCAATTGAACCTTTTGTTTTGGTTTCACTCTGAGAGCGGATTCCTGGTCAAGCGAAACCGAAATATAGGATTTTTGCATATTAATAAGATCTAAAATAGGAATCCCCGGCATAACTATCTCGTTTTTGGAAAGATTCAAATTGGTAATTGTTCCGGAAAAAGGTGCTTTAAAAATAATGCCGGAATCATTGCTAAGAAGCGGAGCTCCTTGATTCACAGTTTGCCCTTCTTCAATAAACAGCTCTCTTACAGAAGCCGCAATTCCAAATTTTAATGAATAAACTTGTCCGGGTTTGACCGTACCTAAAGCATATACAGCTTCTACGATCGAACCTCTATTGATATGAATTGTTTTTTTATTAAATGGAATTAATGAATAACCCAATAAACAAAGGATTAAAACTATTCCAAAACCAAGAGCAAAATATTTTTTCTTCTGTCTCATGCGGGAAACCTTCCTATATTGAATAAAACTGACTAGTGATTAATCAAAGGATCATCCTTACAAAACCAAGACATTTGTCAATCTCAGGTTAAGGCTTCAAAGCAAACAATCCCCACTTAAAAGGCCATAGTATAGGTTTCTGTCGATAATTCCAAAAACTATCCGAAAAATAAGTTTTTTCCAAAGCCTACGCAGGTTTTGAAGAACGGATAGGTTTTTTACGTCTTATTAAAAGTCTATGAATATTGATCCTAAAACAATCATAATCATCAATCTTATAGGATCGTTTTGTACGGGATTAGGACTTTATTTTGCTTCCAGAGGACAGCTAGGACGGCTCAAGGAAGTAAGGAACTGGGCTTTTGCAACATTAATCCAATGTGCCGGATGGTTAGTCTACGGGGTTCTCCGAAACATCCTTCCTTATCATCTGTCTCTTATTGTGGGAAATCTACTCCTAACATTTTCACTTCTCTATTATTATAATATCATATTGGTTTTTTTCAGAAAAAAATCAATATGGAAGATAAGCTTTGTAATATTACTTTTCGAATTAATTGCTCTTCTATTGCTCGTAATCGATGATTCTCCACAAAGCTACAAAGTTTCTTTAGTATCGTTGATTGGATGCGTCCCTCTTTTAGGTAGTGCCTATGAGATATTTAAAACCAAAGCCCATCGAAGCAAAAGCAATGTATATACCGGAGTACTTTTTTCAATCCTCGGGTCTTTTCTGATTTTCAGATCCATTTATTATCTAACAGGAGATATCAAGCCGGATGAAAGTATATTCTGGAAGAGTGCAATTCAGGATATTACATTTTTATTATTCTACTTAATGTCCGTTATGCTTACATTCGGGTTTATACTTATGTGTATTGATCGGTTTGTAAACGAGCAAATCAATGACGAGAAAAAATACAGATTGCTCGCTGAAAATAGTTCGGATGTTATTTGGGTGTACAATCTGAATCTAAGAAGGCTCACATATATAAGTCCTTCCGTATACCAGCTAAGAGGATTCACCGTTGAAGAAGCTATCAAAGAAACTATCGAAATAGGCCTCACAAAAGAATCGGCAGAAAGAATTAAGTCCATTTTACAAGAGAGAATCGAAAAATTCGAATCCGAGGGATTTGTATCTTCGTCTTATTTGGATGAATTCCAACAACCTTGTAAAGACGGTAGAATCATCTGGGTGGAAGCGGTCACGAGCATTCGAAAAGCGGAAGACGGATCGCTTGAAGTATTAGGAGTATCGCGCAACATAGATAAACGAAAAAAAGCGGAACAGGAAATTCAAACATATCTATCCGAATTGAAAGAATTAAATTCCACGAAGGATAAATTTTTATCCATCATTGCCCATGATCTTAAAGGTCCGGTCGGAGGAATGAATACATTCATTAAGATAATATTGGAAGAACTGGAAGTTCAACCTCTCAAAAAAACAAGAGAAGAGCTATTACTTTTGGAAGAATCGACAAAGGATGTTCTATCGCTCTTGGAAAACCTTCTAACATGGGCTAGAGCACAACAAAAGGGCGGATTGAATTTCGAACCAGAACTCCAATCTTTATATGCGACCGTTGCCACATGCCTTCAAGTCTTCACATCAATTGCGGAAAATAAAAAAATCACTTTGGAAAACAAAATATTAGCGAACGAAGTGGTATTTGCAGATGAAAAAATGCTTCAAACCATCATTCGTAATATTTTAGGCAACTCAATCAAGTATTCAAAAGAAAATGGCAATGTGACGATTTCAGCAAGAAATTTCTATGAGTTTACCGAGATTTGCATCAAAGATAACGGAATCGGCATGTCCGAAAAAACCGCATCGAAGCTTTTTAGGTTGGATGCAAAACAAGCGAGTCTTCCCGGAACAAAGGGAGAAAGAGGAACAGGCTTAGGGCTTATTTTATGCAAAGAATTAATAGACAAACATGGAGGTAGGATTCGGGTCGAAAGTGAAGAAGGCCGAGGTTCGGCATTTTATTTCACATTACCTAAAAATAGAAACTAAAACAGATTTTCTAGGGTATAATTGCAGAACACTTTAAAACAACGAGGCCGATCATGTCTTATCCCAGAATCGCTCAAAAAAGCCCCTATATGATTTCGATGAAGGAAGGTGAAAAAAAGGCATGGTGTAGTTGCGGTGCATCTTCGACACAACCTTTCTGCGACGGATCACACTCCAGAGAAAACACCGGAATGAAGCCTGTTATCTTCAAATGTCAAATGACGGAAGAAGTATTTCTTTGCGGATGCAAACAAACAAAAAATCCACCTTATTGCGATGGCACTCATAATTCATTATAAGGAGAAAATATGCAGCTCTACCTAATCGCCTACTTTTTGTTATGCGACATAATGTTGATTATGGGAAGTTGCATATTGCATCACGAAATAATCTACTTGAAACCATGGTCATTGCATCAAACGGCGAATCATAACATAGGTTTTCCGATATAAAATTAACCCTTATCTTACTTGGCATGCCCATATACATTAAAAAAGTATACCTTCGTAACGATCTGAATTAAGAAAATGAAAGCGGAATCACAAAGATACAACAAGCTCTCACGTATTCTCAATTCGAATTATTTAGCGTATTGTACAATGATCGGGCTTACAGTCGGGTTCTTAAGCTTTCTTTTTTCAGAGGAATGGTGGAATACAAGTCTGGGAGGATTTGATTGGGACCAACATTTTTTCTATCTCGAGTCCACAAGAAAACCTATTCTTGAGTTTAAAGAATTTCCTTTCTGGAATCCTTACTACGGTGGAGGCATGCCCGTTTTGGAAAATCCTCAGGTGAAGTTTTTCTCTCCGACCAATTTATTTTCTTTCTTCTTGGGTCCGATCATAGGACTTAAATTCTCCATCATATTTTATCACTTGATCGGGACTTTGGGATGCGTTTATCTATTTCACAATGTACTAAAACTTCACACGATCCCGACCCTTTTTTCTTCCATATTATTTATGTTTTGCGGCTGGCATTCGCAACATGTATTTCCCGGACATAGTCAATTTTTCTCCACTCCGATACTTCCCTTTATCATTGCATTTCTGATTCAATTCATCAAAAAACAAAAACCCATCTATTGTTTTTTGTCCTCCTTTTCCGCGGCTATGTTACTATTCGAAGGTAATATATATATTTTCTTATACTTGAATCTGTTTTTATCACTTCTTTCCGTTTACTATCTTTTTCAAAAAGAAACAAGAAACATAACTTTCCATATCTGGAAATTCCTAACTTTAACGTTATTATTGGCAAGCTATCGTTTACTTCCGGAAATGGATTATTTTTTTCAATACGGAGCTTTCTATAAAGCGGACTCTTTATCTTTAAATATCATAAACGTATTCGATATATTTACCAACTCATCCCAACACCCCTTCCTTGCTTTCCCTATCCCCAATCAGGAATACAGATGGTGGGAATATGGAAATTATATAGGATATTTGCCCTTTATTGTTTTTTTCTCTCTGGTTGGCTTTACAAAAAAAACAGACCTACCTTTTCTAATACTTCTGATTTTGAGTTTGTCTCTTATGTTTGGAAATTTCCATCCCTTCTCCCCTGCAAATATCCTCTCTCAAATTCCCGGATTTTCAAATACCAGATGTTATGCGAGATGGGGGATTGTTTTTGTTTTTATATTCTCAGTTTTAACCGGAACCTATTTGAATCGACTGATTGCGAAGCTGAGCTCTTCGGGTCTTTTCAAAAAATCAAATTATTTCAAACTATTATTTTTCATCTTTATGTGTTCACTTTGTATCTTTTTATATACGGACATCCGCAGGAAAAATGCAAAAAACTTCAAAGATATATTCATTTATCCTGCCATAACCCTCGATGTATCGGGAAAATTTGAAACCTACGCTTCCTTCCCTTCTTATGGAGCGGACTCTTCCCTACTACTTGGAATTTTTCAAAATAAATCGACAAGAGATTCTTATGAAAATCTACTAAGTAACAAAAGCCTCCCAGCTGCAGGAGATGAAAATTATAAGGGGGAATATTATCTTAGCAATGAAGGAAAAATCGAACAAACTCATTGGTCTCCGGGCGAATTACATTTTCATGCAAATCTTCCCGAAAAAAACACTCTCATCATCAATCAAAACTATAATCACCAATGGAAGACACGCTCCGATCATATTATAAAAAACGTTAACGGACTCATCGGAATCGAACTGAACAAAGGAGAAAACAATATCGAACTTTACTATAAGAGCAATTATTTCCTGTTAGGTTCTCTTTTGGGAGTCATCGGGCTTTTGTATTCTTTTTTTGGGCGCTTCGGATGCCCGTCTGATAAATAACTCCTTTCATTCCCCCGACCGTGCTCTCCGCTCCAATCTTCACGTTCCGTGAAGGATTTCCGCTTCGATCACTAGCGCGGAAACTGTAATCGATTTCACATATCCATTTAAAAAAAGCAAAAACGATCCAATTCTTTTTTCATTATCCGATAGAATGAAATCATAGGAGAAAATATGAATCCAATCAGCATTCAAAAAGGAATCATTACCAAGAAATTAGAAGAATCAAAAAAGTTTTACAGTCAGTGGTTAGGCATGGAAGTAAAGTTTGAAACCGATTGGTTTATACTTATGTGCCTTTCCAAGAAACCCGATTTCGAATTGGCTTTTATGTTACCGGACCAAAAGAACTTACGCAAAGATTACTTTCAAAGACCTTACCAAAATCAAGGGGTCTGGCTTATCTTTGAAACTGAAAATGTAAAAAATTTTTATGACGAGTGCAAAAAACAAAAAGCTCCCATCGACTTGGAATTGATCGAAGAGGAATGGGGAGATATTCATTTTACCATGTTGGATCCTAACGGAATTGGAATCGACATAGTACAATTACGCACTTAAATTCCCTTGAAATTCCCATAACCTTGCCATCCAATACACTGGATGGCGAAACAGACAAAGGACAAATTATATCCTGTTTGGGAGTATATCGAAAACAATCTGGAAGTAAAATTTGGATTGAATCAACTGGCATTTTTTAGCAATTTCTCTCCTTGGCATTTCCATCGTTTTTTCAAAAAACACCAAGGCGAAAATGTACAAAGTTACATCAAAAGGCTAAGAATAGAAAAAGCCGCTTATGAATTGAAGATATCCGATTTTCCTATCTTGGAAATCGCCATGGAAGCAGGGTACGAATCAAACGAAGCTTTCACAAGGGCATTCAAACGTTTTCTGGGAAAAACCCCTTCACAATTTAGAAACGATTCGAAACAAACAAAAACTAATAAAGGCAAAACAAAATTGCTTTTCCAATCGATAGGACTCGATGAAAGAGAATTCCGAATGAAGGAAATTCCGGAATTTCGCATTGCTTACGTTCGTCATATAGGACCTTACTCAAGTTTACCGGGACCGATTCCCGGTTCTATTGAAGTAAAATCCATCCTTCATTTTCTAAATTCGATCGGAAGTGATCCCAAAGACCATAAATGGATAGGCATCTCTTTGGATGACCCCGCCATTTCACCGGAAAATAAAATTCGTTTTGATTTGGGAGTCACGGTAGGAACGGAACATTCTCCCGAAGACAAATTAGGAATACGAACCGTATCAGGCGGAAAGTATATGCAAGTCAGATATAGAGGAAGCTATACAAACCTTCCTTTCATTTACGAATTCCTACTACAAGAATATATCCCGGCAAAGAAAATAAGGATTAGGAATATCCCCCCTTTCGAAATCTATCTGAATCCGATAGGAGGGTTATCAAAGAAAAAAATCACCGATATCTATATTCCCGTAAAAAGTTAATTATGATATTAAATATATGAACAACAATAATCCGTTACTTTCGTTACCTTAAGCTTGAATTTCTCTTTGGCAGGAACTTCAAAAACCCCTTCTCCCTGGAAATGAATCCAATCTTTGGATCCCGGCAAAAGCACTTCCAAATCGCCTGCCAATATCTCCATAATCTCTTTTACATCCGTACCGAATTCATAATCTCCAGGCATCATAATACCTAGGGTTTTTTTCTCTCCGGACGGGAAGATTACCGTTCTACTTGTAACTTTACCATCATAATAAATGTTAGCTTTCTTTAAAATTGTGACATTTTCAAATCGATCCATTGTTTTCCTTTCGTTTTAAAAAATAGTTATACTAACCAATTCACCCGGTCTTTTCCAAAGAAAAATCTTTTTTTAAAGCCTTGATAAAAATATATTTCTTACATGTTTTTCCTGGATTGTATTTTATTTTCAAATACAGCTAAAACCAATTTTTTACCCCGGGTCAAATGTTCCCTATCTTCATCTAACAAATATTCAATAATTACTCCTTGTACCAAGTATCTGAAAAGATAGGCTTCATCCTCATCATCATTTCCGGTATAACCTTTAATGATTTTCTGCTCCTGAATTACCAGAGATTCCAAACTGGACCAATTCTTTGCCAAAATCTTTTTCAATCCGACTGCGGATTCGCAATGCAAAAACAAAGAAAACAATAATTTCATTTCCTTCGAATTGGAAAACAAATGAGAGAACAGAAAGTCCACCCACCTAATGAATCTTTCACGAGGAGACTGGATAAACTGAACGGATTCGATCAAAGAAGAAAGTGCTTCTCTTTCCCGTTTGATGATTGATTCCAAAAGAGCTTCTTTTTTCGGGAAATAACGAAACACCAAAGCCTTGGAAACTCCGGTTTTTCTTGCAATATCCGCAATGGACGCGCCTTCAAATCCTTTCTCAGAAAATAAATTGAGTGCCGCTTTCTCAATGATCCTAATGGATTCCTTACGAATTTCTTCGTTTTGCTCTTTAGTCCTAGGCATAACGATAAACATGGTTTACAATAACCCTTCGGTCAACGTATAAAACAAAATAAATGCTAATATTTTAAGCAATTCCAACAGTCTAAAAAGTGTTTGATTTATGTGATTACTTACGAAACGTATCTTTCAAGTGGCAAAAGGTATTATGACAAAGGTTGATAATAAAAAGCAGATAGCTCGGGAGAAGTCAATCGAGAGGATTAGAAACTCTGCGATTCACCTATTCTCTAAAAACGGGTTTTCTGCAACCACGATGGAAATGATCGCAAAACACGCGAAAGTCTCCAAAGGCCTTGCCTATAATTACTTCAAAAGCAAAAATCAAATTTTCGAATCCATTTTAAACGATTATCTCTCCAAACAAGAGGCTTTGAACGCCGGAATTTCAACAAATCAAGCGGCAGTGGATTATCTACGGGAATTGTTTCAAAAAACACTCGAGTTCTTAGTACAAGAACGCAAAACTTTGATTTTATTAACAATTTGCAAATTTCAGCCGAATTCTTTGATTCTTTCCAAAAAAATGACTGAAAATATCGAAAAACGTTTCGCCCCTTACCACGAAGCGATGAAAGATCGATTCAAAAAATTAGGGATCGCTGATCCCGAATTGGAACTGTTATATGTAAAAACATTCTTCCACGGCCTTATTATGAGCCAGTGCACCGACAGCGACATATATCCGAAGCACCAAATCGTAGAAATCTTCCTCTCCCGCTACACAGGGAAATAAGAAAACAAAAACCCTGTTCATTCGTTTATTACCCCTTTCGGATCGGGATTTTAAATTTAATAATCTTGACTGACTAGTCAGTTATTAAATTTTAGGCAAAGAGGTACTCATGATAACTTTTTTTATCTGGGTTGTTTCTTTTTTTGCATTTTTGCCGGCTCTTGACGACCCTTCTTCCTTTTTCCCACAAGGCGACGAAATCATGCACATTCGTACAATTCGAGAGAGCCTAACAACCGGTCACTGGGTTTTGCCTCAGGTTTCCGGGTTTCCGAATCCCTACAAGCCACCGCTATTGTTTTGGTTGGGCATTGCCTCCGATCGGTTATTTGGTATTAGTTTTTTTGCCGAAAGATTGGTTTCTGCGGCATTGGGTGCTAGTTCAGCGACTTTGATTTATCTCTTATCAAAGATGTTTCATTCTTCCGGAAAGATGAGTTTGATTTTAGCGACCAGTTTTGCATTTTCTTTCGGAACTTGGAAATTCTCACGACTGGTAATGATGGAAGAAGCCATGGTATTCTTCTTTCTCCTCTATATCTATCTTTTCTTAAAATACGACTTAAGTAAAAAGTATTCCTATTTTCTTGCGGCGAATTTCATATTAGGAATCGGATATTTACTCAAAGGCCCTATTATAATCATTTACGGCGCAATTGTAATATTAAGTTTCTTTTCGGTCGACTTTTTGAGAAACCGAAAAGGTAAATTCCAATTGGAATACGCGAATTTACTTCACTACATAAAATTAATTCCCGGATTTTCATTCGCACTATTAGCGCCTACCGCTTGGACTTTCTATCTATACTTCTTCAATGAAAACGGGAAAGATCTTATTAAGTTCTTCTTTGTTGCAGAGAATGTCGGGAAATTCAATGTCGCAAATCAATCAGCTTTACGGATATTAGGCGGATGGATTTTGTATTCACTTCCCTTCACTGTAACCTTTTTATTCGGTCTTATAGAGATGGTAAAAACAAGAATCTCTTCTCCGAGACAAAGAACCGGCCGCGCATTACTCATTTCCTTATTTTTACTGAGTTTGCTCCATCTATTACCCAGTAGAAAAGACCCCTACTACGTCTTACCTTTTTTAAGTGTTCTGTTTTTTCTCCCGAGCATTTACTTCAGTTCCGAAGAATGGTTAGAAAAAATAAACTCGATTGCAAACAAATTTTTTATAGGGACGATCATAGTTCTCGCTCTATTTGCAAATTTATATTTCGGGAATATTACACTCTTCGCAATCAGCTTGGCAACATTATGCCTGATGATTTATTTTTGGAAAATTCATTCTTCACAAGGGGTCTTTTTCATAAATCTCACCATTATTCCTATGGTTGCATTTTCCATTTTACAACCGTTACAAGACCCAAGGATTGAAGATTACCTTACTGATACCTCAATCAATAAACTTTGTGTCGTAAGTGAGAACCCTTGGGCCGCCATGGAAATGGCAAATAGAATGCCAAAGATAGATGTTATCTACTCTCCTCCCAGTTCGGCAAAAACCGTCTGTGAAGAATCCGATTTCCCTCTTCTGATCTTTTCCGATTTCTTTGAACCGGAAGCGACCTATGACCAAACACATCAATGGTTCTTCTGGCAAGTTCATAGAGAGTATGAAACAAAAGAAATTTTCGAATTAATTCAAGATCCGAAATCAGTCCGTTTTAAACATCCTGTTCGATTTTTTAGGAGAAAACCTGTATGAAAAAAAATGCTTATTTGTTCATTATCCTGGCGAGTTTAATCGTTTGGAATACTTTAAAAAGCGAAGAAGGGAGCTTCGGTGGCAAAGGAGGAAGCATGGCGTTGAACCTATGTCCTCAATTTTGCAACGATATATCTTCTTGTGTGCAAGGTTTGGGAAATTCGGCAAACGATAAGATGATTGTTAAATTATCCTGCGAAACATTTTGTACGAAACAATTCAAACTGATAGAAGAATGCGGTCTCATCCAGCCTTTTTCATGCAATGCTTCTACAAAATGTTTTCAAGACAAACTAGGTTTGCAGTTTTAAGCTTCGGTTACGCCTGTTGGTATTCTTAATATCAGCAGGTTGGTAGTTGCAGTCGCCAAAAGCTTTCCTTTCTCGGTTCGCATCTCTGCTGTCATATGGATAGTGGAAAACCCTTTCGCCTCTATCTTTGCTTCCACAAAAACAGTCTGCTTCGTTTCTACTCCGCGAATATACTGAATATTCATATCGATGGTTGTAGTCGGTTTTTTAGCCACCAAATAGCTGAGAGGACCGAATGCATTATCAAATGCAGCTGCAATATATCCGCCCTGCATCATTCCCATAGGATTGGTTTGATTTTCTTTTACGGGAAAAGAAACAATGATGCTTTTGTTTTTAACATATGATTCCATCTTTCCATCCATATCGATAAAGGAAGGAGGAGGAACCGTAACCTTTCTACCGCCGGCATTGAAACCGTCACTAATCTCTTTTAAAATTTTACCGACATCTTGATTTTCGGACATCTGAATACCCTTTTTTACATGTTTCCAATAGTAACATTCAGGACAAATACTTTCTCTTCCGTTTTGGAAAATATGTTGCCACCGGTAACTTATATATTTAAGTATATCGAGTGAAAAAAGCAAACTACCATCACGGAGATTTAAAAAACAGTATTTTCAAATCCTGTCATAAATTATTACAAAAAAACAAACCTCAGGAGATCAGTTTGCGTACTGTTGCCGATATGGCAGGAGTTTCACACACTGCAATCTATCGCCATTTTAAAGACAAAGAGGAATTACTCGAAGTTATGGCGAGTTACGGTTTCGAACGACTTGCCAGAAGCCAAAAGAAAGCATTCGATCATGCCTCGAATCCCAAAAAAGGATTTGTTTCACTAGGGCTTGCATATATCAAATTCGCTTTGACCAATCCGAATTATTACCGACTTATGTTTCAAACAAAAACAGCAAACCCTTCTCAGGAATTAAGAAGATCTCAGATTCGTTCTTATTCCGTTTTGGTCAGTTCTTGCAAAAACTATCTCGAGTATAAAAATAAAAAAACAAACCATCGTGAATATGCGGTTATGGCCTGGTCCTTAGTTCATGGTTATTCCAATCTACTCATTGAAACCGATTTCCCAAAATCGGAAGCAAACTCTTTGAAAAAAAACGTTCTCGGTTTGGCCGAAGATATTCTAAACCAAGCAATTGATTCCAGTCTCTAATAACTTACCACGACTTATACTTCATATGACTAAAGAATGACTGAGGGATTCCAATAGTCGTTTGTAACGAAGCGGACTTTCTTCCCGAATCGAAACGGAATTTCCTGTAAAGTTTAGAAAGGTCATGATCTGGTCCTGAGTATTTTTAGGAAACCTTTGAATCGATTTTAACCATTTCTCTTTTAAATTATCTTTTCTATTTTCTTTTATATAAGGAAAGTTTTGTGCATGGAGAGGAGTTTTTGATTTCTCTCTTATTTGAGAGGAATTCTGAATGTGTACTTTCTTTACTTTTATTTGCACTTTTTCCTCTTGTTTGAATTCCGTAATTTGGGAATCAGAAAGAAGCTGTGGTGTTTCATATAAAGTATAGGTATCATTTTTTCCCTGACCGTTTCTCTTTACCGAAATATAACCGAGAGCTATTAATTTTTTCTTAGCTTTGATAACAGTGTTTTTTCCAAGTCCGGATCTTTTGCAAATAGTTTCGCCTTCATCCGATTGAGAGTTGCCAACACTTGGGTAACATTGATTTCCCGATCCGGAGAAACTCCATAAACTTCCGTAGACTGCCATGAGCCTTGCTCTCTCTTTCGGTAGTATCCTTTTGTCTCCCATAAAATAAGTGGGGATGCGGATGTACGTTCCTTGCATAATCATCACCTGGTTTTTTATTTTCTAAAATTCCATGGCGAGCCAATTCCAATCTTAAATACAAACCTTCGGTATCGTCCCCTACTCTATATTTTGGAACGAACATTTTGATATGAATCTGTCTTTTCGGTTGGAACCGAAATCTCGCGTGACCCCTTATTGTCGGAGAAGGGATTATGTCACTTTAGAATAACTGGTACAATAACCCCCTGGGGTACCTGTCAAATAAAAAATTATGTCTCTTTTTTTGGGATTTCGATGGAAAGGATTTTTGCAAATTTTGGGAAGGGAAAAGTCCAAGGAGAGACTCCGACATCTCTCCTTGGTTTGCGAGATTCCGTGAGGAACGTACAAATTCAATATGCATCTTCTTCTTTAAAGTACAAGAATTTTTTATTAGGTTGTTTATTTTTTTTACAAACGATTTCTAAAAAAAGAGAATTGGTTTACCTCTGATAACCTAATATTAATTCTTTCTTTATGAAAATAATCACCATTGCCTCTTTGAAAGGTGGCGTTGGAAAAACTACGATCGCAGCTTTTCTTGGACAGGCAATCCGCAAACGTAAAAAAATTCTCGTTTGCGATATCGATCCGAACAATAATCTCACCGACTTTTTTTTAAGAGATGTGGACATCAAAGAACTCCAATCCAGAAATATTTATCATAGCCTCACCGGTAGAAAAGAACTATCGGATTGTATTTTCAAAACCGGTTTTGATATCGATTGTGTACCTGCGACGCCTGAGCTTGCTATGGTGGGAAGTGAGTTGATGAATGATTTCGGCTCAGTGCTTCGTTTCGAATCCGATTTGAAATCATTGAAGTATGACTTGATATTGATTGACACTCCTCCTTCTCTTACTTATGAATTGCAGGCTTCCATTTACGTTTCCGATTTGATACTTTGTCCTATTTCTTATAATCGATGGACGGTTCACGGATATCAGCTTTTGGAAAACCAAGTATTGAAACAGAAAAAAGCGGGTAAAAAAATCAAACTTCTCGGTGTTCCTTCGATGGTAACTGCTAAAAAATCGGAGGCATTAAGCGATGTAGATGAGATCCCTTTGACCAAGACCCATATTTTAAAGAGCGAAGCTTTGGAAAATGCGATCATTCTCGGAACTGCATTGAAAGAATCTTCGAATGCGTGGGTTCAATTTGATTCTTTGGCGAAGGAAGTGATATGAAAGATAAAAAACGCAGTTCGATTTTTGCCGCAAGAACCGGTCTTGATACAAATCAACCGAAGGAAAGCCTTATAGCAAAAGACGATACTGCGGAAAAGATCAATCGTTTGCAAGAGTCGATCGAAACTTCCGCAAAGAATATGGTGAAGACCGCGATTATCATCGGCGATCTTTTGAATGCTAAAAAATCAGAACTAAAACATGGCGATTTTTTACCTTGGATAGAATCAAATCTTACCATCTCCAGGTTTACTGCTTCCCGATACATGAAACTGTATGAAAACAGGGATCGTCTAAATGTTGCACGGGTGCAACATTTGAGAGAAGCACTTGCGCTATTGTCCGAAAGCAAAATTGAAAAAGAAATCAATCCTGATAAGACCGTCAATGCAGCTATCGTATATAGGGAATGGAAAACTACAAAGCGCAGACTTACCAATTCGGAAAGGCAGTCGCTCCAGGATTTGATCGAAAAGAAACTAGGTTTGGAAAAAAGAAAGATAACAAATCTACAAAGAGATCTTTCAGAGCTTAAGAAAAATTAATCACACGACTCTAAAAATGCTTGTACTTTTCCCATGTAAGGGATAGTTTAGTATTACCTATCCTGAATAAGGATCAGGCCTTCTTCCCAAAGCTCTAGGAGAGAGTGAGACCTCTTCTAGAGCATTTTCCTCCCAGCTTGTATCAATCATCATTACCGACTTCAATGCAAGAGCGGGAGCTTCTGTTTGCGCATACCTTCTAGCACTTGAAAATTATGTCACATTAGACTTGACAAAATATCCCCCTGTGCTTAGCATAGGAAGGGTTAAATTCAAAGAATTTGACTTCGGCTGTCTCACATTTGCCGAATTGGAAGAAGGCTAATATCTGTTAGATGCTAGTCTGTTTGGACGCTTTTTGCTTCCTGCTAATTGCAAGACCGTAGGTTTGTCCTCAGGTATTTTGCAGAAGAAAGATTGGGATTCATGGAATCCTGTATCTTGGCGGTAGCTGTTTTAAAAAGGTAGGGTAGGGATGAAACGAACCTTAAGGTTGCCTGTTTGGGTCCAGGATTTGGATCTGTCAATGACGGCAAAAATACTATTGGCTGAGATAGAATCATTGCATAGAAACAAAGGATGTTTTGCTTCGAATTCTTATTTGGCGGAACTTCTTGGAATTGAAACAAATACGGTTGCTAAAAATTTGAGCGTACTTCGTAAAAAAGGGTTCTTGCAGACTGTTTCTTTCGACGGAAGGAAAAGAGTGATGGTTCCCGTTGGAGTAGGGGAGACTCATATCTCCGGGAACGAAAGGTTTGTAAAAACATCCAAGGCAGACTGGGAAAAAAATCCACTTCCTATATTCTTAAATAAGAATAGTACAAAAAAACATATAAGAGAAAAAGAATCCAAACCCTTAGTCTCATTGGAAAATCAAATATCCCGCTTTTCCCCCAGCACGAGAAAAATGATATTTGATAACTTGAGCTTGGCGGAGAACGGATCTTGGAAATTACGAGACGGTCTTTCCGAAAGAATGACTGTAATTTTAGAATCCATATTGAGTAATAAGGGGTAAAAGGAACTGCAATGAAAAATGATTTTGAAGATTCTTTTTCACTTGAGATTTTGCAATCGGAAGTAAGGCGTGCAACTGCGCTCGTCATTATTTTTTTTGTAGGATCTTTATCATTTCTGATTTTGCCTTTGTTGTTTCCGGTTTTATTCAATTATCTGGAGTCGACCGGATTTCCCATTTGGGTTCCGCCCGGATATTTTTTATTTAATATGTTATATGGTTTGGGACTCAGATACTATTTTCTCCATTCCATTCATGCGGAAAAAAAACTAAACAGATGGGTTCGTTACGGGACTGCTTTCTATGAGTCCACAATTCCTACGATCGCTATTTTGTTCTTAGGTAGTTATTATAATTATTCAGTAGAGTCGTTGAATACTCCTCCGAGTTATGCTTACTTTTTCTTTATCATACTCGCTACTTTGCGCTTGGAAGAGAGAATGGCGATCTTTTCCGGGACCGTTGCATCCGTTCAGTATCTAGTTCTTTTTCTGTATTTTCAGACTTTCAATATTTATGCATCCGCCATTGAAAAAATGGACGCACAAATATTTTATCTCGGGAAGTCGGGAATTTTATTCGGCTCGGGAATGATTGCCGGTTTCGTTACAAGGCAGATTAAAATCGCATTTCGGAAATCGTTTCAAAGCGAGATAGATAAAAACCAAATCCGTGCCTTATTCGGACAGCATGTTTCGCCTCAAGTCGTCAATCAGTTGTTAGCCCAAAAAGAGGATTGGGAGGGTGAACTCAAACATGTATGTATGATGTTCTTTGATATTCGCAACTTCACTCAATTCTCAGAAACTCAAACACCGAATCAATTGATACAGTTTTTAAATATTGTATTTTCACATACAATTGAGGCTGTGAATCGAAACGGAGGGATCATTAATAAATTTTTAGGTGATGGATTTATGGCCGTATTCGGAGCTCCTGTTTCCGCAGGAAAGGATGTGGAGAACGGTTTTAATGCTGCGATGGAAATTCGGTCGGTCATTCACAAATTAATAGAAGAGGGCGCCCTTCCGAGGATTGGTATCGGGATCGGACTCCATTGCGGAGAGGCGGTTACCGGGAATGTAGGTTCTAAGGAGAGAAAGGAATACACGATCATAGGTGATGTTGTCAATCTGGCTTCACGGATCGAACAATTGAACAAACAATTTCAAACTGAGATCCTGGTTTCCGAAGATGTATACTTTTTGATGGGAGATAGAAAGAACGAATTTCGATTTTTGGAAGAGACGCAGGTAAAAGGTAAAGCTGCTCCGGTCAAAGTTTATACAATCGAATAGAATAATTCGATTGACTGTGATACATTTTTGTAATACATTAGATTTATGATTAGTTTAAGGATTCCCCAGGAGCTAGAGAGAAAGTTGGATTCTCTTGCGAAATCGAAAGGTAAAAACCGATCGGAAATCATTAAGGATTCTATTCTTGAATATATTAAAAACCACAGTTCTGAAAAAACCCCTTTTGATTTGGGACAGGATTTATTTGGTAAATATTCAGCGGGTGATCGGAACTTAGCAAAAAATAGAAAAGATCTTTTAAAGGAAAAAATCGGACGTAAAAATGAAAAACGACGTTCTAATTGATTCGGGACCGATCATCGCTTTATTCAACTCTTCCGATTCGTTTCATAAACCTATTCTCAAACTTTTCAAATCCTTCAAAGGTACATTGATTACAACATGGCCGGTCGTAACGGAAGTGGTTTATCTGCTTTCCTTTTCAGTGAATGCGCAAACTGATTTTTTGGAATGGATCGAAAGAGGAAGTATCAATGTTCAGGAATTGAATGTCGCCGATTTGAAATATATAAAACAAAGAATGCAAAAGTATTCCGATCTTCCTATGGACTTGGCGGATGCTTCGCTAATGTGTGTTGCGGAAAGGGAAGGAATTCAAAAGATCATTAGCATTGATTCCGACTTTTCCATTTATAAAACGTTAAAAGGAAAATTTTTGAATAATCTTTTTAACGGATAATAACCCTTAGTCTTGTTTGATGTGTTCCTTTAGAATCCGAATTACTTCCTGGATTGCCAAAGGATTTCTATGTACGGAATGATTCCCTCTTAACACCAAATTACTTTCCGCTCCTTCCAAAAAAGAACTCTTATAATCCACGACCGAGTCGGACCAACCAAGAGAACTTTCCCATTCCGTTCGATCAAACATATATAATACTTTTTTTCTGGAAAGTAGCGGAAGGTTCTCCGAAACTCCATGAATGGAGTGAAAAGAAACATCCTTTGGAAATGTTTTGTTTCGTGTAACGGAAATAAATGTACTATCCGGTCGAAGGGATTCTACCCCGGTCGGAATGGATCGAGTTTGGATTTCAGAGAGGGAAAGTTTATAAGTCAAATCGTTTAGAATTCTTTGTATCCCTCCCCATGCTTTTTCCGGGAATCGAATGAAACTGTTAAATGCTTTTGCCCACCATTTTTCCGCGAGTTTGGAACCTCCGTGGGGAACTGCGATAAAGATAAATTTTTTGGCAAACGCCAGCGGTTCGAAATGAAGCATATTTTTTAATAGTTCGCGATCTTCTTTTTTCAATTTCTCCAGATCTTTTACATTTACAATGATGGATTGCAGCCATTCCGCTTCATTAATGCTAAGGGCTGTTAGTTTTGATACCAATCCCCCCATACTATGGGATACGATTACCATTTCCTTGAAATTGGGGTTTGTCTTTATTGGATCGTATTTATTTTGTATGGCGAGAAGAGTTTCTTTGAAACGATAACCGGAATAATAAATAGGATTGCCTGTGGGATACCAGTAAATCCAGAATTGGTATTTTTTGCGAACCTCCGGAATCCCATAAAGGTAATTGATCATATCAATCCAAGTATAGGGGGAGGAAAACAAACCATGGACAAATACGACAGGGATTTTGTCTTTTTGGTATGCTTCTAACATGTAAAGTCCCTGGTCTTGGTCCAATACTTGAGCATTCAATGTAGCCGCAATTCCACTTACTTTTTCCCTATCGTACATCAAAAGAGCAAATGGAGTGGAGAAGTCCGTTTCCAAAGGAACGGAATGATTTCCAACTGTGATGGTATTTATCTTTAAGCTATCGAATACATCCGCTTTGGCATAAAAATCAGCGATGGATTCGGAAGAGGGGATCTTTTTTTTATCCGGAGCGATTTCAATAAACAGAGTGGCGGGAACCGCGTCCTCATATATGTTTTTTAATTCCAAAATCTCGGAAGTATCTTTGTTTTTGGATGTGAGTACAATCGGTACCCCTAGACCGTATTCACTCTGATAGGTGGAGAGTCCTCCTACTTTATAATCGTAAGTGCTGTGAACATTTTCGAAGTTTTTAGGAAAATAATTGAGATTCGGTTTTTTCCATTCAACATGTATATTTCCCTGGATCATAGGAATTTCCAAAGAATCGATGTCAGTGCTTAATTTTCTGGCCCGGAGGGAGTTTACTATATTGGAAAGCGACCTGTTATAATAATCACAGGCCCGCCTGTAATCAGGCAGGAATTGAGGGGATCCGGTCCTATGGGAAAAAAACAAATATGCATAAGAATAATAAAATGCGGTTCCATTGTACTGCAAAGACCGAAGGTTATAATCCTTTTCTTTTTGAGAGAGATGATAGGATAATTCCGCAATGATCAAAGCTAATTTTTGGAGTCTGCTTTTTTGATATTCCAGTTGTAAGTCTTGGATGACCAAGTTCGGTTCCGATTGAAAATCTTCCCATTCCTCTTTTTCCACAAGGTATTGAATCGCAGTATAGGATAATTCCCCCGATATCAGAGTGTGATTGGAAATAGTTCTATACTGTTCGTCATTCTTCCATTTGGAAATGGTAAGACTCGAAGAACAGTAATTGAGTATAAGTAGGAAACTAAGACAGAAAATTATTTGATAAGACATTCTTAACGAATATTTTCGAGATCCGCTTTGAATTTTTTCCTACCTCCCGGATAAGTAATGGAAAACAAACATTGGCAGGACTCCCATTCCGAACTTCCGAATAAAGATTCGACCGGAACGGATTGACATTCTTCTATAGCGGGAGTTATGTTATATGAGGAGACGATTTTTGTAAGTGATTGCAATTCGGATTCGGTGAGAGAAGTTTTTTCCGATTCTACAAGATACCTGGTCAATCTTGCTGATGTGGAAAGCAACTTGGACGCATCCACGCAAGTGGTTCGTTTCATCGCAAGACTATCTTGCGTGATTGCTTTTTCGCTCGCCTTGGCATTGATTGCTGCAAGGAAGATTTCCGAATCTTTGGAAAGTTTCCATTCTGTACGGTAAGGTTGAAAATTCGTGCAATAGAATCCGAATAGAATTAGGAATGGAATGAAAAACTTCATGCCGTGAATTTTCTTTTTTTCTTAAGAACTGTCAATTGATATAGATCAGAAAGAATTCTAATGATGAGACATAATTTATTATCCAATTTAACGAATTAATTTCCAAAATAACGGAATTGTGCTGGTAGGAAAATCTATCACTTCCATGCTGTGAATATGCAAGTTACCGCGGAACCAAGCTTAAGCTATGTGCCCTATTTTCAGCCCATCTTTTCCGTGGAAGATCAAACAGTCGTTGCGCATGAGTCTTTAGGAAGAGGCATTTCATCGAATGGTGATGTGTATGGCATCCCTATCTTTTTGCAAACCCCTCAAACGGAAGAAGAGCAGGATCAATTGCTTCGGATTGATTCTTTGCTGACTGAAAAAGCTTTTTTGCAATTCGCCAATACGAAACAGAAAGGTTATTTGTTTTTGAATATGACCCCCGACCGGATTTTGCATGAAGTGGAACATTCCGATGGAATCAACTTTCCTATTGTTCAAAAAGCCAAACATTACGGAATAGATACATCCAGGATTTATCTGGAAATAACGGAAAGGACCAGCAAACGGGGAATAGATGCCCTCACCACTGCGGTTGAGTTTTTAAAAGAACAAGGTTTTTTGATCGCATTGGATGATGTAGGATCGGAATCCTCCAACTTGGAACGGTTAGGCGCCTTAAAGCCGGATATGATCAAAGTGGATTTAAATCTTTTAAAGAGATCGATTAAATCCCGTGAATTCCAGTCGATATTGGAATATTTGAAGGATATTTCTTTGGGACTTGGCTCGGATTTATTATTCGAAGGGATTGAAAACGAAGAGGAATTGCATCGGGCTGTGGATTCCGGAGCAAGGTTTTTGCAAGGTTATTTTTTGGGAAGACCGAAGCCTCATTTTTTAAATCCTAATGATTCTGACGGATTATTAAAACCTCATTTGGACAGTTTTCATCAAATGAAGAGAAAACAGATCTCTTCGGATCTGGTGTTTGAAGATTCCATCAAAAATATATTGGAAAAATTGGTCATCCCCACGAAGACGATCGGTAAGCGGGTGTTAATTGATGCAAATTCGATTTTTAAACAATCTTCTTCCATCCAAAGGGTTTATATCACCGATTGGGACGGAACTCAAGTTTCTTCTTATTATGAAAGAAACGGGGAATCTTCCTTTCGGGAAAACAATTCCAATCTGCATAAAAACTGGTCTTATCTTCCGTTTTTTTACAAACATGTAAAACAAGCATTCCGAAACTCTTCGGCTTGGCAGGTAAGCGAGCCTTATTGGGACAAAAGTATGAATCAAAAGTTGGTTGTATTTTCAAAAATACTTGAGGGGCAATTATCCATATTTATTGATGTATCTATCCCCAAAACATGAGTTCCTTCAAACCACTTCCTTTTTTCTCAGGGCCAATGGTACAATCCTTGTTTGCTTCCTGGAAGTCCAAACAAGATAAATCCTATCCATTCTTAAAAAAGAGTCGGTGGCATTTGGTCAAAACAGATGGAAATGTTTCTTTGCTTTCCTCCTTAAACGAAGTTGAAGACTCAAAAGGAACATTGATATTATTGCATGGTTGGGAAGGCAGCATTCATTCCAGCTATATTGTCCGTACTGCGAATCATTTTTTTCAAAAAGGATTTTCCATATTTCGGCTCAATCTGAGAGATCATGGAGATACTCATCATTTGAATGAAGGAATCTTTAATGGAAGTTTGTTTGAAGAAACATACGAAGCCGTGCGCATTTTATCTCTTAAGGCCAATAAGACAAAACCGGTATATTTGATCGGATTTTCTTTAGGAGGGAATTTTGTTTTGCGGATTTTGCATCGTCATTCTTCGGAGAAAAAATCAAAACAGATTCAGAATCTAAAATATTCTTTTTCCATTAGCCCGGCTATCGATCCCTATGAAGCAACTTTGAAAATGGATGAACATCCGATTTTAAAAAAATATTTTCTGAGAGCTTGGGCAAGATCTTTAAAAAAGAAGGCTACATTATTCCCGTTTCTTTATGAATTTGGAAATATGAACCGGCATAAGTCGGTAATGGATCTTACGGAAAAGATGATTTCCGATCATTCCGAGTTTGCAAATGTAGCGGAGTATTTTTCCACTTACACTTTGAAACCTGATTTTTTTAGTAAAATTAAAACTCCGGTCACTGTCTTAACATCCGCGGATGATCCTGTTATACCTGTTTCTCATTTCTATGAGATACCAAGAAACCCCTATTTGGAAGTGGTTGTGGAAAGCAGAGGAGGGCATTGCGGATTTATTGAAGATGGAAAACGCAGCGCTTATTACTGGAAGATCATGGAAAGAAAAATGAATTAGAGGGAAAGGCTTGGCCAGTGTTCTTTCCAATAAGGAGCCATTTCCGATTGTGGTGTGGTCCAGATCTGAAAATGCAATTTTTGGATTGCATCCGCGTTCGTTAGAATAGCAGCTAGCGTTTGTTTATCGATTGTTTCCGGCCCTTCTTCAATCAATTTGACCATTGACGATTTTATTTTTATGGAAAGAGAAGGATGCGCTTCCTTCTTCCCTTGCATTTGTCTATGTATTTGAAAATATCTAGGATGAACCAAACCTAAAAACAGGCCCGGGATGTTTTCGTTTTTGAGCTCATCTTTAAATCTTTTTTTGCATTCGGAGAGTTCGGTAATTTCCCAGGTAGGATCGTTTTCTTCTTTGGTTTGGAAGAGCCATTTTAGAATCCGATTGGAAGGTGAAAAAGTAAAACTGGAAAAATAAACTACAGGAACGGACAAAATCCAACCCAGCCAGATCGGTAAAGTGGAGTAGAATAGAATTTCGGAAACTCCGTTTAGAAAAAAGGCAACTGAAATTCCTAGCAAAGTCAAACCTGAAAACGATTGAGCGATGGAACGTAAGGAATAGAGTTTTTTAGCGTCTCGATTTTGAGGAGCCCATTCTATTTTTTTATTAAATAGAGTGAAGAATATAAAAATAGTATAATATATTAAATATATCGGAGCTAAAAGAATCGAGAATACGGTCTCCAGAATGAAACTGATGGTCAACCCGAAGAATCCTCCGTGTGATTTTCTAACTTCCGAATTCAATAATCCGTCAATCCAACCGAGGATTCTCGGCAAAAACAACAAAGTGATCGAGAGAGCCAAAAGTTCAAAATAAAGAGGGAAGTAGATTTGTTTGATAAAAAATTCAAATTCTTCAGGAAGTAAAGAGAAACTTAAAAATCGAAAATCATTCCAATAATTCCACATACTGAGTATGATGTAAATCGCCCAAATAGGAGCGCTTGCATAAGAAAAGATTCCAAGGATAATATGAAGTCTGTTGAGCAGAGGAATTTTCTTCGCAAATAGAAACCAAAGATGTTGTAAATTTCCCTGACACCATCTGTTATCTCTTTTTAAGGAATCTAAAATGTTGGGAGGACTTTCTTCATAACTTCCTTCCAGATCATAGGCAACGCTTACAGAAAAACCGGCACGTCTCATTAATGCGGATTCTATAGTGTCGTGGCTGAGAATCTTACCGCCTATCGCACCGTATTCGGGAAGATGCGGAAGAGCACAATGTTCCATAAAAGGTTTGATCCGAACGAGAGCGTTATGCCCCCAGTAGGAACCTGCATTCAGTTGCCAATAGTTGGCTCCTGCTTGGAATATAGGAGAAAATAAGGAAGAGGAAAATTGATTTAGCTTTTGGAAAATCGTTTTTGCATCAAAAAGTTTGGGAGTGGATTGTAAAATACCGATCGTGCTGTCTTTTTCCATAATCGCAATCATCTTTGCAATACAAGAAGAACTCATTAAACTGTCCGCATCTAAAACCAACATATACCGATAAAGTTTTCCCCAACGTCTGCAAAAGTCCGCCAAATTGCCGCTTTTTCCGTTGAGATTAATTTTCCTTCTACGATAGAATATTTTATCGAAACTATCGAGTCTTTCGCATAACTCAAAATAAGCGAGCTCTTCCTTGATCCAAAGATCCGGATCTCGTGTGTCGCTTAAGATAAAAATATCGGTGTTTTGAAGAATACCTCCTCGTTTGAGAGAATTGAATAAAACTTCTATCCGAGCGATCGTCCCTCCTATCTCCTCTCCGTAGATAGGCATTACAGCTGCTGTCGGTGCAGATTGGACGGTTGATAGAAAATTTTCATCGGGAGGAATCAAAGAAGAAATTCGTAAAAGATCTCCACCTTTCTTTCTTCTCTGGATAAAACCGAAAATGGAAACGGAAGCCCCATAAGCGAGCAATGGAAACAGTAAAATAAAAGTGATACTTTGGTAATATTCACTGAATCCTACGTCGTTGAAGTAAGCGATTCTGAAAAATACGGTAATCCCCCAGAAAACAGGAATTAGGCTGGCAGATGCGAAAACGATTCTACGGAAACGGAAGATAAATTGATCTGTTTTGAAATTGAAAAAATTCATAGTAACTTAAAAATTAAAAAATAATAAATCATACTCCAGAAGAGTGCGGATAGAATGAAGAAAAAAGGTTTAACCGTTCCGGGGAGTTTCGGATTCTTCGCAGCGGGTGGGAAGTCCAAATTTCTCGGAACCATGGAAGTGAGTTTCCACTCTTTATTTAAAGTATTGAAAGGGAGGTCTGTTTTTTGAGAAGATTGGATTTCTTTTAACCAAATTTTCCATGCCGATGCAACGGATATAAGATCAGGGTTTTGTTCCTGAATGGATTTTTCGAAAGCCACAAGAATTTTCGCAATTTCAAATTCATTGTTTATTCCCAGAGCGAGCAAGTAGGTCCTTGCATTGGTCGCTAGAAATCTTTTCAACGAATTATCTGGAGAGTCCGTCTTCATATATCCATGTCTCACTAATGGTCTGATCGTCTTTTTCCAAATGGACTTTCCATTCCAAGGGAGATTCGAAACTTGCTTCCTCTTTCGGGTATTGGATCACCAATCTCCATTGGCTCATCTCTGAGATTTTTTCAATCGTATAATGTATATCCGGATTTATCTTTCGGTTTGTTTGGATGATTGGCTTCGGCGGATTGTTCCTATCTAATTTTTTTATGTCGTCACCGGTGAAATACAAAGTGAGGGTTGTTACATTCGGGAATAAAGGATCTTGTCCGCGAAATACTGCGGAAACTTTTGCTAACGTATGTTCTTCGGGGGAACGTTCGTTTAGAAAAAGGGAATAGTTGATGGAAAAAGGTTCGAGGGGTTGCGGATGCGTTTCCGGCTCCCAAAATGCTCCCATATTATCATCCGAATCCAATTGAGTTGCAATCTCTAATAAATGTAAGTTGCCCTTTCCCCAATCATTTTCAGGAACGATCCAAGCGCTCGGCCTGAGATGATATTTCATCTTATCATCTTGATAACTTTTGAATTTCCGATCTCTTTGAATGAGTCCGTAACCTTTGAATGAATTTGCGGGTATTTTGGTGATAGTGGTTTTTTTGGGATTGATCAGCGGTCTCCATTCCCAAACATCCTTTTCGGTTAATAAAAGTAAACCGTCCGAATCATGTACTTCGGGATGAATGTTCTGATTGATGGGAATATCCGTTTCTCCGTATAGAAACATAGAAGTAAGAGGAGCAAAGCCCAATCGTTTGACTTTCTTTCTAAGATAAATTTTCGATCTTACTTTGACTTCGCTGATTTTTCCCGGCAGGAAGGTAAGATGATAAGATCCGACCGCACTTTCACTATTGAGGAGCGCGAAAATCTCAATGGTTTGATCGAACTTTTCAGGTCTTTTGATATAAAATTCTTCGAAGATGGGAAATTCCTCTTTTTCAGGAAGTCCCGTATTGATGGCAAGTCCTCTTGCGGATAATCCGTATACCTGGCCTTCCGATATAACCCGGAAATAGCTTGCTCCTTGGAATACGGCAAATTCCTCCAAGCTATTACTGTTGTTAAGCGGGAAGTGGATTCTAAAACCGGTATAGAGTAATCCTTTGGAAAGACTCGCAAAATGATCCGGTAATTTCAGATTTCCGAAGTCGAAACGGGAAGCATCGTATTTGATTTCTGAAGGTTCATTGTCCACTAATTCGTAGATATGAACTCCGGTGGAATAAATATGACCTGGGTGAAAGAATTGAAGTTGGAAAGGGAGACCTAAGTTTTTCCAGATGGCGATTTCGGGCTTATAAGCGATTTGCCTGTAATCTTCGTAATTGATTCCATCCAGAGAAGGAACTTTAACCAATGTTGGTCGAACATAGTCTTTTTTTAAAAGTTTTTTTGCTTTTCGATCCAAATGGTCCAGACCGAAAGGCTGGTTTTCATTGCTGAATATATCTGTTAAGGAATGAAGAGAAACGGAATCTTCGTTTTTCAAAAAAGAAAACCCGGCAAGAACGATCGCAATCAAAGCAAAGAAAAAGTTTAATTTTTTCATTACTCATACCATTGTAATGAGTAATGAAATATCTGACCATTCCTTTTAAAATCTAAAAAGTTTTGTGCTGTGATGTAACGATGCGGAGACTTCTTCCAGATTTTGCATTGCTCCGATGATGGAATGAATAGATGCGGATTGTTCTTCCGAAGTAGCGGCCAATTCACTCACAACACTATTGTTTTCCGTATTTCTATGCATGATCACTTCCAGCTCTTGATTGAGCTTCTGTGATAATTGATCGATATTGGATGCAATTCTAATCAATTCTTGGATGGCCGCTTTTTCCTTTTCAGAGTGTGTGAATATTTCCTGAAATGAGGATTCTATTTTTATAATATCATTTGCACCGTTTTGAAGTTCAACTAGTCTGGATTTGTTATCATCCGTTACAAATAATAACTCGGATCGGAAACCGGATATAGACTGATGAATTTCTTTCGCGGACCTAGAAGACTGTTCCGCCAATTTTTTAATTTCTTCCGCAACCACCGCAAATCCGGCGCCTGCTTCTCCCGCGCGTGATGCTTCGATTGCGGCGTTTAATGAAAGTAAGTTGGTTCTATCCGCTACATAAGTAATAGAGCTTAGAATATTTGCAATTTCATTGGATTTGAGAGCGAGAGCTTCCAATCTTTTTGTACCTGAATCCACGGATACGCTGAATGCGTTCATCTGAGAAGAAAGATCTTTGGATACGGAAAAGGAATTATCTATCACATTCCTAGTATCAGCGATCGTTTTGGAAAGGGAAGAGGCTTGGTTGTTTATGGAAACGATGGATTGGGTGAGCGCTATAATTTGGTCGCCAGCCTGAGACGAACTCTCCTGAGTTACGCTTACGCTATCGGAAAGAGTATTGAGCGATTTTGATAATTCTTGTACGGAAACATCGATTTGTTTGATGGAATTATTTGCCATGCTGGAATGAACTTCCACAAATTCGGAGTTGGAATATAGTTGTGAGACCAATCCTTTCATTTCCACTTTCAAATCGCTCAATTTTTGGAATGCAGTATAAAAAGTATTGGAGTCATCCGGAATCTGGATATTTGTTTTTAAGTCCCGTTCGGCCAACCCTTGGATTTGGGTTTCCAATTTTTTCAATTCGTTTTTAAAGAAAATTTCCTGGAAAATGTAGCCGAGAACAAATGCCAAGCTGGAAGCTCCCAGAAAAAATAAACCTAACTCTAGTTTGTTTGCGAACAAAGTGAAATAAAAACCGGCAACTCCGACCGGAATCGGTAAACCTAGGAAAAAAATATTTTTGTGATTGGAAATCCATCGTGTACCCGATTGTAGTAAAAGATGCCATAAGGTTTTTTGGCTTTTTCTCATTCCAAATAGAATCTCTGCGGCTTCGATTTGTTCAGGCGAAGCATGGGTCCGAACTGACATGTATCCGATCGGGTGGTCTCCTTGGAAAAGGGGGGAAATGTTTGCATCTACCCAGTAATGATCTCCGTTCTTACAACGATTGATAACGACGCCGTTCCAGGATTTATTTTGGTTCAGGGTATTCCACATATCTGCAAAGACTTCCCTGGGAACTGATGGATGACGGACGATATTTTGAGGTTTGCCTAGTAGTTCTTCTTCTGAAAATCCGCTGATTTCACAAAACTCCGCATTTACGAACTGGATAATACCTTTCAGGTCTGTTTTTGAGATGATATTTTGACCTGGCAAAAATTTTCTTTCGGTGTTGGTTACAGGGCCGTTATTTTTCATTGGACTTAGAATTAATTTAAACCTATTATCAGTAAAATTGCCAGATGATTTACGAGCAATCAGATTCTAAAAACGGACCGCAATTTTCAGTTATCATTATTATGAAAAAATATTCAGCATTTTTTAACAAATTATTCATCGTGTTTTTTCTATTGTCTTGCGCCAACCCCGAGAAAACAAACAAAATCATCGGTGAATCTGTTACAGGTACTAAGGAAAAACCCTTATCCTTCCAAAAAATCGCCCCGCTAACAACAAACGCATTGGGCGCAAGAAAAAATATTCACGAAAAAGGTTGGTTGTTTATACCTTCTTCAAAACAATCCATCGAATCCGTCGTCGAATCAGGTAGAATGAGCTCCAGAGTTGCGAAATCGTTATTATTTGTGAAATGGAAAAAGAGAGCCTCCGATTACCCTGGTAGTTTGAAAACAACGATGGAGAAGATCGAAACTTTTAGCGAAAAAACACGTTCTTCCGGAACCGCTTTGTCTTCCGATATCTTTCAATTCTCTTTGCAGCTAACGGCCGATGAGTGGAAGCTTGCGAAAAAAATGGGGAATACTGCGGGAGAAAGGTTGATCAACGGTTATCTCTTTCTTGATGACAAAGTGGAAGAAGATACGGAGCAAGTATTGAAGGCGTATTCCGATTTGAATGAAAAAAGATCCGGTGTAACCAAGTCGTTGAATGAATTGTTTTTCGATACCACTTCCAAAAACGGAAAAAAACTTACTTCTGCGTGGAAGGGTAGTTATGCGAAAACTACGAAAGCATTTTTGGATGAATATGAAGAATCGGGAAGCCGGGATAATACGTTAACGGCTCTTTGGGATATTTTTCAAGGATATACGTTCGCTTTGAAGGAATTGGTAGTTCCTGCCGCAGAGACTACGGCATCCGTTGGAGAAACGATCGTGGTGGGAGGTGTATTTGTTCCTGTCTCTCATTTGCTTACGGTATCCGGGCAAACAGTTGTAACGACAGGTATGGTTTTATACTATTCGACTAAAGTCGGTTATAGGGTAATCAGCCCCAGTTTGGAAGCGGGATTATTCAGTACAATGGGAATCGCTTCCGCTTCTTCCACCGTACCAACTCTTGTAACGGGAGGAGGGATCTCCGCATTTAATCAGGTAACAACTGTCATAGGATCAAGAGTAGGGGAGGGCGCAGCAAAGGGAGGCGCGGTAGTAGGCGAAACGACGACACTTGCAACCGGAGTTGTTTATGATTTTACCGTTGATTCGGCCAAGTCCTCCATCTATCCTTTAAAATCTGGATTGATACTTGGTTATACCGCATTGACAGCACTGCCTGTACATTTAGTGACAGCAATTCCGGATGGGACCATTTTCCTGACTTACGACGGCCCGAGAGTTGTGATTGCCGTAGTGCGTGGAAATTATGCAGGGTTTGAAGATCTGCCTACAGGAACGATCGTAGATTTGGAAGAGGCGAAGAAGTCGGGGAGAGTTGAAATACTTACAAGCGATCCTGCAATTATCAAAAAAGTATTGGATGCGGAAATCAGCGAAAAAGAAAAAGAACATACCAAAGCAAATAAAGGTAAAAATTAA